>JBDHSN010000169.1:0-7166 GCA_039808105.1 Rhodospirillales bacterium | reverse complement strand
GACGACCTGCAGCGCTTCTGCGACCTCTACGGCGGCCATACCATCGCCGCCTGCTTCGTCGAGCCGATCGCGGGGTCCACCGGCGTGCTGGTGCCGCCGCAGGGTTACCTGCAGCGGCTGCGCGAGATTTGCGACCACCACGGCATCCTGCTGGTGTTCGACGAGGTGATCTGCGGCTTTGGCCGCACCGGCCGGGCGTTCGGCGCCGACAGCTTCGGCGTCGTCCCGGACCTGATGACGATGGCCAAGGCGCTCACCAATGGTGCCCAGCCGATGGGGGCGGTCGCGGTGCGCGATGCCGTCTGGCAGGCGATCGCCGACCGGGCGCCGCCCGACACCATCGAGCTGTTCCACGGCTACACCTTCTCGGCGCACCCGGCGGCGACGGCGGCGGCGCTGGCGACCCTCGACATCTACGAGCGGGAGGGGCTGTTCGAGCGGGCGGCGGCGCTGGCGCCGGCCTTCCTCGACCGGATGTTCGCGCTGGCCGAGCTGCCGGTGGTCACCGATGTGCGCGGCTACGGCCTGCTCGCCGCCTTCGACCTGGCGCCCGGCGGCGTCGGTGGGGCACGCGGCTTCCACTGCCTGCAGCAGCTCTACGATAACGGCCTGCTGATCAAGTGGACGGGCGATACCGGCATCGTCGCCCCGCCGCTGATCGCCGAGGCGAGCCATATCGACGAGATCGGCGCGATCCTGCAGCGGACGCTGGCGGCCCTATGAGACCGCCAGCCACGCCCACCCACTACCGCGCCGGCCGCCGTCAGCACGGCCGGCGCAGCGGGTCGCTCGGGGACGGGCACAGAGACGGTCGTCCCCCGCTGCTGCCGGATCACTCGTCCGGCGCCACCTCGGCGATCTCGACAGCGGGCGCGCCGCGCTGGCGGTAGAACACGTGGGCGCCGATGACCCCGACCTTGACCATGGTCCGCGACCACACCGGGCGGACCCGGGTGGTGTGGAAGTAGAGGGCGCCGCCCGTCGGGTCCGGCCGGTCGAGGAACAGGGCGTTGTAGGCCACCTGCCGCGCGATCTCCCACGCCTTGGCGTCGCGGGGGCGGTCGGAGTAGCGGTCGCACGCCCAGGAGAACTGGCACATGTTGCGCCCGAGTCCGACGCCCTGGTAGACCACCTGGCAGATGGTGCTGGGAAAATTCGGATCGACGACGCGGTTCATCGTCACCGCGGCCACCGCGTACTTGCCGGACATCGGCTCGCCGCGGGCCTCGAAGTAGACGTTGCGCGCCAGGCATTCGAGTTCGCGGTCGGTCGTTCCGTCCGCCACCACCGCCTCGCGAACCATGGCCGCAGCACCGCTGGCAGCGGCGGTCTGCGCGTGGGCTTGCGACATCGGCGGCAGCAGCAGCGCGGCTGCCCAAAACAGCGCCCCGATAACGGCGCCGGTTACCGTTGTGACGACAGAGCGTCCCATTCTTCCTCCTCGTGATCAGCAGGCCTTGCTTCGGCCGCTCCGTCCTCCACAAATCACAATATGAATCCCGCTGAGCGCAGGCTTCCCGAATAAATAGCGAGGGCAGAATATGGGTGCCGCCCCCTCTGTCAATCTTTTCTGGTATGGATGACAGCGCAGAAATGTGGAATTCTTGCGAATACCTCGGGCGGGCAGCGGCATTTCAAAATAATGCTGCTGATTAGCTCCTGCACAAACGAGGAACATTCGCGTTCTTAGCAAGTGCAGCTAAAGTTCAGGGATAGTCCAGAGCGGGCGACGACTTTGCCGCCGACAGCAGGCGGGCGACTGCCGCAAAAATCTGCCAGAATGCCGGCGGCGCGCGGAGGCGGACGAGTGCTGTCCCGTTAGCTGAGCGAATCGGTGGGCATCGCCGCCGCTCATGCGCCGATCGGTGCGACAGCAAAGGCTGACGGCATGCTGAAACATCCGTACCTGTTGTTCATCGGCAACGCTTCCGACCAGCTCGCGGCCAAGACCGCAGCCGGCATCGTGCAGTGGCGGCGCGACTGGTGCCTCGGCCAGTGCCGGCTGCCGGGCTGCCAGGCCGACCTCGGTCTGCCCGACATGACGCCGGAAGAGGCGGCCGCCGCCGGTGCCCGGACGATGATCGTCGGCGTGGCCAATGCCGGCGGCTTCATCCCCGAAGCGTGGACGCAGATGCTGCTGCGGGCGTTGCGCGCCGGCCTTGATCTGGCAAGCGGCCTGCACGACCGCCTCGCCGACATCGCCGCGGTCGGAGCGGAGGCCGCCCGCCTCGGCCGCTCGCTTGACGACGTCCGCCATCCGCAGCGGACCTTCGGCGTCGGCACCGGCGAGCGACGGGCGGGGCGGCGGCTGCTGACCGTCGGCACCGACTGCTCGGTGGGCAAGATGTACGCGTCGCTGGCGCTGACCGCGGCGATGCGCGCCCGCGGCCTCGATGCCGATTTCCGCGCCACCGGGCAGACCGGCATCTTCATCGCCGGCGACGGCGTCTCGGTGGACGCGGTGGTTGCCGATTTCATCGCCGGCGCGACCGAATGGCTGTCGCCGGCCGCCGATCCGCAGCATTGGGACGTGATCGAGGGCCAGGGCTCGCTGTTCCACCCGTCCTACGCCGGCGTCAGCCTCGGCCTGCTGCACGGCGCCCAGCCGGACGCGCTGGTGATGTGCCATGAGCCGACGCGCAGCCATATGCGCGGTCTGCCAAACCGGGCATTGCCGGATATCGCCGCCTGCATCGCCGCCAACGAGCAGGCGGCGCGGCTGACCAACCCGCAGGCCACCTGCATCGGCGTGTGCGTGAACACCAGCGGCCTGCCCGGCGCCGCCGCCGAGGAACTGCTTGCCGGGCTGCGGACACGCCTCAGCCTGCCGGCGGTCGATCCGCTGGTGCACGGGGTGGATCCGATCGTCGACCGGCTGCCGTGATGCGGACGCTGACGGTCCGCCGCGAGATGTGGCCGCTGGCCCGGCCGTTCACCATTTCCCGCGGCACCAAGACCACGGCCGAGGTCGTGCTTGCCGAGGTCGCCGACGGCGATGCGATCGGTCGCGGCGAGTGCGTTCCCTATCCCCGCTACGGCGAGAGCGCCGAGGGCATTGCCGATGCGCTCGCCGCGCTGGGTGGGGAGGTCGCCGGCGGGCTCGATCGCGCGGCGTTGCAGCAACGGCTGCCGGCAGGAGCAGCGCGCAACGCCCTCGACTGTGCCTTGTGGGATCTGGAAGCAAAGCTGAGCGGCCAGCGCGTCTGGCAGCTCGCCGGGCTGCCGGCGCCGCGGCCGGTGCCCACCGCCGAGACCATCGGCCTGGATTCGCCGGCGGCAATGGCGGCTGCCGCTGGGGGACTGCGCGGCCGGCCGGTGCTGAAGCTGAAGCTCGACGGCGAAGACATCATCGAGCGCGTCAGCGCGGTGCGGGCAGCGGCACCGCGAGCGCGGCTCGTCGTCGATGCCAACGAGAGCTGGAACGTCGAACTGCTGCAGCGCGTCAGCCCCATGCTCGCGGCACTGGCCGTCGAGCTGATCGAGCAGCCGTTACCGGCGGCGGCGGGCGCCGCGCTCCAGGACTTTGTTCCGGACGTCATGCTGTGCGCCGACGAGTCCTGCCACACCGCAGCAGACGTCGACCGGCTGCCCGAGGCCTACGGCATGGTCAACGTCAAGCTGGACAAGGCGGGAGGCCTGACCGAGGCGTTGCGCGTGCTCGAAGCGGCCCGCGCCGGTGGCCGGAAAGTGATGGTCGGCTGCATGGTGGCGACATCACTGGGCATCGCGCCGGCGATGTTGCTAGCGGCTCACGCCGATGTCGTCGATCTCGACGGCCCGCTCTGGCTGGCCCATGACCGGGGAGACCCCTTGCGCTTTGCGGAAGGCTGGGTGTATCCGCCCGAGCCGGCGCTCTGGGGATGAGCCTCAGCTCTCCGAGGCGAGGTCGACGATCTTGGTTGGCCGGGGGCCGGCGACAGCGTCGCCCTTGCCGGCTTTGGAAATGGCAATGGTCCTTACCGTTGGCTCCGGCTCGGTCCGGCACAACACGATCTCCAGCAGGCCGTGATCGAGGGTGGCGCTGCCCACCTCGATGCCCTCCGCCAGCACGAAGCTGCGCTGGAACTGGCGGAAGGCGATGCCGCGATGCAGGAAGATGCGCGCGCGGTCCTCTTCCGGCCGCCGCCCGCGGATCACCAGCTGGTTGCCCTCCAGCGACACCTTGAGATCTTCGATGCGGAAGCCGGCGACGGCAAGGGTGAGGCGCAGCGTCGCATCGCCCGTCTGCTCGATGTTGTACGGCGGGTATCCGTCCGAGGACTTGGCGACCTGGTCGATGATGCGTTCCAGACGATCGAAGCCCAGCAGCAGCGGGCTGTTGAAAACGGCAATCCGGCTCATCGTCCTCCTCCTCGGATCGAGCGAGGCTGCCTGTCGGGCCCGCATCGGCACATCCGCCAGCAGCTTGTCGTGCGCCTTACTTGGCCGATGTGGGCTGCCGGGCCGACCTGTCAATAGCCGGGGTCGGGGCTGACGAAGGCGGCGAGGAGGAGGAGGCGAACACTGGGGATGTGTTTTGCCAGAAAGGGGGAATGCGCTGTGCGCGCATTCCCCCCCTGAGTGGTTTCGCCGACCGCCTATGACTGATAGGCGACCCGGGCGGGGTCCTGCCGGCTTTTGAGACTTCGTTCGGCAAGGAAGCCAAACAGCAGGCCGATGACGGTCCACAGGATCACTTGCGTGCCCATCGAGGCGACGCGGAAGCGCCACAAGAGGACGGCGGGGAAGTCGGCCGGAACCTCGTTGATATCGGGCAGCAGTGCCTGCCCGATGACGATGATAACGAGGAAGATCGCCCCAGCCACCAGCCCGCCGTTCCAGTTGCCCATGCGGGCAGCGAGGTGCCGGCCGATGCTGACCACGAAGGCGAACGCGGCGATCGTGTAGGCGACCATGAAGAAATAGAGGCCGGTGCGATAGCCGATCGTATCCGGCTGGCCGACCGCCGGCGGATTGGCCGGGTACTTCAGCGCCGGGACCAGATAGATGGCCAGAAAGGCCGCTATCGCCAGCAGCGCTGCAAGTGAACGCGGATCGAAATCACCGACCCGTCCGTAAGCGAACGCGAAGACGAGGGCGAACAGTCCGCCCAGCCCTGCTCCATAGACGACGACACCGGTCAGCAGGCCGATTGTGCTCTGCACCTCCCGACTGACCAGTTCTTCCTCTCCCTCGTCGCCATGGGAATGTCCCGTCTGAGCCTCCTCCTGAGCATGCTCCATCTGAGACATGTGTTCTTCAAAGGCAATGGCGCCATCGACCTGCGGCTCGCCGAAAACGCGGGCGAAGCCGAAGGCAAGCAAGCCCGCCAGCACGCCGGCGAGCATGCCGCGCAGCAACAAACCTCCAACCATGTTGCTTCCCCGGACTAGTGGCAGGGGAAGCCGAGGAGATGCCGTCCGTCGTGCACGAATTCGTGAACGTACATGCCGGAGAAAATCGACGTCGCGCCCTGTTCTGCGCCGACGAAATAGATCATCAGCAGGAACATGATGCCGCCGAACAGGATCCAGGGGATCAGTTCGCGCAGGGGAATGGCGACCGGGTGGAAACCGGGCCTGACGACTGCTTCAGCCATGATGCGCTCCTTGGGGATTGTGCGTCCCGCTCGAGTAGTCCGAGATCGCGAAGGGAGGTCTGACTTCAGGCCGCCCGCGGACACGCGGCGAACCGTTTCACAGTGGCGCAACCGTGCCGGACTCCCACCGGCTTCTGTCCCCGACGATCGCCTCGTACTCTAGTGCCGCGCTCGGGAAAGCGTCAACAATGCTCTGGGGGGATATCCGCACGGTGACGGTCAGTTTATCGCTTGTGTGCCATGCCTCGACACCGGCGCTGCGGCGGGCGAGCATTCCGGATGACGAGCCGCTCGACGCGATCGGCCAGGCCGCGGCAGCAGCCGCCGCGGTGAAGGAGCGGTGGCAGGGCGATGGCTGCGCGAGTGCACCGGAGCGGCGGGCCCGCGAGACGGCCGCCGCGCTCGGCCTCGCGCCGGAGATCGATGAGCGCCTGCGGGATTGCGACTACGGCCGCTGGCGCGGCGCGAGCCTGCGGGCGCTGCAGGCGGACGAGCCGGCGGCCGTGCAGGCCTGGCTCACCGATCCGGCAGCGGCGCCGCACGGCGGCGAGTCGGTGCTCGCCCTGCTGGCGCGGGTCGGCGGCTGGCTGGACCAGCTGCCGCTGGCTCCGGCGCCGGCCCGCGCTCGGCGCGTGCTCGCCATCACCCACCCGGCGATCATCAGGGCAGCCATCGTTCATGCGCTGGGCGCCGGCCCCGCCGCCTTCTGGCGCATCGACGTTGTCCCTCTTGCCCACGTCCGCCTGTCCGGCCGGCTCGGGCGCTGGAACCTCGTGGCGATGGAGCGGCCGGACCGGAGCTGAGGCGGCGGGGCCGGCCGGCGGCCTTAGGGCCGGCCGGCGGCGACGAAGCTCAGCAGCCGGCCGAGGAGCTGGGGATCGCCGATGACCCGGGGAATTTTGTTCTGGCCGCCGAGCTTGCCCTCGCTCTTCATCCACGCGGCGAAAGTGCCGGGCGGCACCGCGTGCACCACCGGCGCACCGACGCCGCGGGCGATGACCCGGCGCTCCTCATAATCCTCGTTGCGGCTCGCCAGTTCGCGGTCGATGGCGGCGGTGAACGCTGCCACCCGCGCCGGATCGTTGATCGCCGCGTCGAACTCGACGACGTAGACGTGGTGGCCAAGCTCGCCGCCGGCCTTCTCGGCGAACGCCGTACCCACGGAGAACTCGCTGACCTGGGCGGCGATGGCCCCGGCGGCGGCCAGCACGCAGGTCTCGATCAGCTCGCCGCTGATATGCTCGCCAAACGACGAGAGCATGTACGACGTACGCCCGGTGATCACCAGCCGCGGCGGGGCGCGGTCGACGAAGCGGACGACATCGCCGATGACATAGCTCCACAAGCCGGCACAGGTGGTGAGCACGATGGCGTAGTCGATGCCGGTCTCGATATTGCCCAGCCAGTGCCGCGTGGCGTTCGGCTGGCCGACCTCGGCGACGGGGATGAACTCGTAGAACAGGCCGTTGTCGGCGATCAGCCGCAGGCCCTGCTGGGGACCGCGGTCGGCAATGGCGACGAAGCCTTCGCTCGCCGGGTAGACCTCGCGCATCTCGGCGCGGCTGCCCTCCAGCATCGCCTCGAAGCG
>JBDHSN010000168.1:0-7228 GCA_039808105.1 Rhodospirillales bacterium | reverse complement strand
TTGTCGACGACCGGGAGCATTTCCTTGGGCAGCGCCTTGGTTGCCGGAAGGAAGCGGGTGCCGAGACCGGCAACGGGGAACACCGCCTTGCGCACGGGTTTGGGCATCGGAGACCTCTCGCTGAACGAACGGTGAGGGAGGGAGGCAGGCAAGCCCGCCGAACGATCCTCTGTTCAGAGCTGCCGCGGCGCGCCACCGGCGACCGCAGTTGCGAAACGAGGCAGGCGCATAGCACACCTTCCGCCACAGGGCCACCGAAAGCCGCATGCCGGGCGGGCAGCCAGGGTCAGCGTCGGCGGTGATCCGCTCCGAGCAGCACGTCGCGGGCGCGGTTGACCTGGGCGGCGAGGAACGACGAGCCGCCCTGGTCGGGATGCAGGTGGCGGATCAGCCGGTGATAGGCGGCCCGCACCTCCGCCTCGCCGGCGCCGGCATTCAGACCCAGCACGCGCAGTGCTTCTTCCGTCGTCATCGCGCCGGGAGACTCGCCGACGCCGGCCTTCTGTCCGCCCGCATCGGCGCCTGCTGCGTCCGATCCGTCCCGCCAGTCGGGCGACCGGCGGTCGAGATAGGCTTCCAGCAGCCGGCCCGACTTGCCGTCGCCCGCCCGCACTTCCGGCAGCATCACCAGCAGCTCGGCAAGGCTCAACTCGCTGAGCTGGCGGCCGGCATGGAGGCCTTCCAGCACCTCGCCATCCAGTTCGCCGGTCTCGTGATCGAGGCGCATGTCAAAGAACCGGGTCTTCACCTGCGAGGCCTGGCCGGCGGCGCTGGCCGAGCGCCCGAGGCCGCCGAACGGAGCACCGCCGCCCAGCCCGACGCGGCCGAGGCTGCTGCCCCGCAGCATGAACGGCAGCAGCAGCGGCAGCAGCCCGACCAGCCAGCCGATCCGGCCGCTGAGCAGCAGCAGCAGGCCGACCACCACGCCCACCGACGCCGCCAGCGTCTTCAACGCAAACAGCAGCGTCCGCGGATCGGTTGCCGAGGCCCACTTGACGAAGCCCATCGCCAGGAACAGCAGCCCGATGCCGGCGAGAAGCCAGAGCATCGCCTCAGCGGCCCTCGCCGCCGGCCACTTGGTGCGCCAGCCGCTTGACCGCACCGGTCGCCGAAGCGGCATGGCGCAGCAGCGCCGGGCCGCCGCCAGCAGCGTAGACGGCCACCGCGCACAGCAGCTGGCGCAGGGCATCCGGGCTCGATGCATCGAAGCGGGAGTAGGCGCCGCCGGTCAGCCGGGCGATCTCCTGAAACGCCGCCGCCGCGCGGACATCGCCGCCTTCGTGGAACATGAAGGCGGGGACACCATAGGCGGAAAGCTGGCCGGCCCGCGCTGCCAGCCCATCCGGCGCCTCCTCGCAGCAGTCGCCGACGAACACCAGCGCACTGACCCGCCGGCTCTCCGCCTCGTTGCGGGCGTGCTGGAGGACACGGCCGATCTGCGTCTCGCCGGCCCGGCAGGAAACGGAGCCCATCATCCGCAGCAACGGCGCCGCCTCGGAGAGCCAGGGGCTGGCCTTGAATTCGCCGTAGCCGCGGTAAAAGCACAGCTGGATCTTCAGACCGCCGAGACTCTGGGCGGCGAGGAACATCTCCGCCTGGATGTGCGCGGCGCGATCCCACGTCGCCTGCCGGCTGCCGGTGGCGTCGAGCGCAAACAGCAGACGGCCGCGGGTCTGCGGCGCCCGCACCCTGCCGGTGTCGAGCTTGCGCAGGAACGAATCGACTTCCGCCGTCGAGGCGGTTGGCGTCAGTGACTTCTGGTTGCCGTTCATGGAAAGCGCGCAAGCAAGCCGGGCGGTGTTTAACTTTTAAGATAGCGCGGTTTGCTAGATTATCTACTCGCACCGGGCCGCCGCATCGGCAAGTCTTCCCGGCGCGCCATTCCGGGTTGAGGCAGCGAGGAGAGCGATGGTCGAGCGGTGCGAGTGCGTCGTCATCGGTGCGGGCGCGGTGGGGCTGGCGATCGCCCAGGCGCTGGCGGCGGCGGGCCGCGAAGTGGTGGTGGTGGAGGCGGCGGAGACCTTCGGCACGGTGACCAGCTCCCGCAACTCCGAGGTGGTGCACGCCGGCCTCTATTATCCGCCGGGCAGCCTGAAGGCGCGGTTCTGCCGCCGCGGCCGCGATCTCCTCTACGTCTGGCTGCGCGAGCACGGCATCGAGCACCTGCGCTGCGAGAAGCTGGTGGTGGCGACCGACGAGGCGGAGGTGCGCCAGCTGCACGGCGTCGCCGCCCGCGCCGAGGCCAACGGCGTCGAGGACCTGCGCTGGCTCACTGGCGCCGAGGCGCGGGCGATGGAGCCGGAGGTGCGCTGCATCGCCGCGCTGCATTCGCCCTCCACCGGAATTTTCGACAGCCACGGCTACATGCTCAGCCTGAAGGGCGTCGCCGAGAGCCTCGGGGCGATGTTCGCCTTCCATGCCCAGGTCGTCAGCGGCGCCGTGCGCGACGACGGCATCCTGCTGCGGCTCGCCGACAGCGGCCTGGGCAGCGGCGAGCCGCGCGATGCCGGCGGCAGCGTGGAGCTGCTGTGCCACATCGTCGTCAACAGCGCCGGGCTGGGGGCGCAGGAGGTCTCGCGCGTGCTGGCCGGCCTGCCGGCGGCGAGCGTCCCCCCCCTTTACTACTCCAAGGGCTGCTACTTCACCCTTGCCGGGCGGCCACCGTTCCAGCGCCTCGTCTATCCGCCACCCGACCTCGCCAGCATCGGCCTGCACTACACCCGCGATCTGTCCGGCCGCGGCCGCTTCGGGCCGGACAATCAGTGGGTCGATGCGGTGGAGTATTCGGTGGACGGCGCCCGCGCCGAGGTCTTCTATGACTCGATCCGGCGCTACTGGCCCGGCCTCAAGGACGGCGCGCTGGCGCCCGACTACGCCGGTATCCGCCCGAAGATCCAGGCGCCGGGCGAGCAGCCGGTGGATTTCGTCATCCACGGCCCCGAGACGCACGGCGTCCCCGGCTACATTGCCCTTTACGGCATCGAGTCCCCCGGCCTGACCTCCTCGCTGGCCATCGCCGAGCACGTGCTGGCGCGGCTGGCGGCCTGACCCACTCCACGACCCGGGGGTGGGTGGAAGGGGTGTGAGGGTCACCCCTGGACCGCCCTCGTTATCTCGACGCAAGGAGGACGGCGAGGGGCAATGCCCGCGACTGCCGCGGCTCACAACCGCGTGCTTGACGGGTCCGGCCAACCCGGCCATATGCAATTGATGATCAGCGACGCCCCCGCCCGTCACCCCGAAAAGCAGCACCGGCCCGATAATCCCTCGCCGCGCAAGCCGGCGTGGATCCGGGTAAAGGCTCCCACCTCGCCGGCCTACGGCGAGACCCACCGGGTGATCCGCGAGCACCGGCTACATACCGTCTGCGAGGAGGCGGGCTGCCCCAACATCGGCGAGTGCTGGGCGAAGAAGCACGCGACGGTGATGATCCTCGGCGATATCTGCACCCGTGCCTGCGCCTTCTGCAACGTCGCCACCGGCAAGCCCGGCGCCGTCAACCCGCACGAGCCGGACAACCTCGCCGACACCGTCGTCAAGCTCGGCCTGCGCCATGTGGTGATCACCTCGGTGGACCGCGACGACCTCGACGACGGCGGCGCCCACCAGTTCGTCCGCTGCATCGGGCGCATCCGCGCCGCGGCGCCCGACACCAGTATCGAGATTCTCGTCCCCGACTTTCGCCACAAGGCCGGCGCGCTGGAGGCGGTGGTCGCCGCCGCGCCGGACGTCTTCAACCACAACCTGGAGACGGTTCCCCGGCTCTACCCCGGCATCCGCCCCGGCGCCCGCTACTACCACTCGCTGCGGCTGCTGGATCAGGCCAAGCAGATCGATCCGCGGCTGTTCACCAAGTCCGGCATCATGGTCGGGCTCGGCGAGAGCCGCACCGAGGTGCTGCAGGTGATGGACGACCTGCGCTCGGCCGGCGTCGACTTCCTCACCATCGGCCAGTACCTGCAGCCGACCCCGAAGCATGCGGCGATCGACCGGTTCGTGACGCCCGAGGAGTTCGACGAATACCGGACCATCGGCGCGGCCAAGGGGTTTTTGCTGGTGGCGTCGTCGCCGCTGACCCGCTCGTCCTATCACGCCGACCGTGACTTCGCCGCGCTGCGCGCCGCCCGCCTGGAACAATTGGCCCCCGCCTGAGGGGCGAGAGTTTGCCGCCGAATCATGCCCACCCACGCGGAAAAGCGCGTCGTTCCTTACACCTGCGAGCAGATGTTCGCGCTCGTGGCGGACGTCGAACGGTACCCTGAGTTTCTGCCGTGGTGCCTCGCCTGCCGCATCCGCCAGCGCCTGCGGCCGGATCAGTTCGTCGCCGACCTGATGGTCGGGTTCAAGATGTTCCGCGAGAAGTTCACCTCCGAGGTGACGCTGGCACGACCCGACCGCGTCGACGTCGCCTACCGCAACGGTCCGTTCCGCTACCTCAACAACCACTGGATTTTCATCCCCGACGCCGCCGGCGGCTGCGTCATCGACTTCTACATCGACTTCGAGTTCCACTCGAAGGCGCTGCAGGCACTGATCGGCAAGCTGTTCAACGAGGCGGTGCAGCGCATGGTCAACGCCTTCGAAAAGCGCGCCGGCCAGCTCTACGCGGGGACTCCGATCGGGCAGCATCAGCACCCCGCCGCCCCCTGAAACCGGGGAATTCGGACAGCCCGGCGGGCTCGGTTACGCACGGAGCAGGACTTACGCAAACGCGCAGAACGCCTGGATCGTCGAGGGGAGCGGTGCCCCTTTCTACGGCTGTGGGGCCGGCCCCGCGGCCGCCCGCCGCAGTGCCTTCCCGGGCCGAGGAGGCCGAAACATGGCTTACGGGTTTCTCGATATCGCGCTTACGCCCAGTGTCCGCGCCGCCCAGGCGAGGATGGGGAGCGACCAGGTCTGGCAGAATTTCCAGGGGCACCGGGCGTTCGACGCGTTCACCCGACGCGAGGCCGCCTTCATCGCCGAGCGCGACAGCTTCTACATGGCGAGCGTCTCGCAGACCGGTTGGCCCTATGTCCAGCATCGCGGCGGGCCGCCTGGCTTCCTGAAGGTTCTCGATGACAAGACGCTGGCCTTCGCCGACTATCGCGGCAATCGCCAGTACATCAGCCTCGGCAACCTTGCCGCCGACGACCGCGCCGCCCTGATCCTGATGGACTACGCCGGCCGGGCCCGCCTCAAGATCTACGCCCGCGTCGCTGCGGTGCCGCTCGACGACGATCCCGCCCTCACCGAGCGGGTCCTCGACGCCGGCTACAAGGGCAAGCCGGAGCGGATCTTTGTGCTCCGCCTCGCTGCGTTCGACTGGAACTGCCCGCAGCACATCACGCCGCGGTTTACCGAAGCCGAGGTTGCAGCGATGCTGGCGCCCCTCGGCGAGCGCCTGAAGGCGCTGGAAGCCGAGAATGCCGAGCTGCGGGCGCGGCTGGCGGCCTGCCCCGCAGGCTGACGGGGCCCAGCGCGCAGCATTACTGCCGCCGCCCTTCAGCACGCCCCGTCCTGTCAGGGACAATCGGACGCGCGGCCAGCGCGGCCGGCGCTTTTGCGCTGTCCGCCGATGGCGTGTGCGCCGGTTTGCGGGTAGTGTCCTGCGCGCCCGCCGAATTTGCCACGGAAGAGACCGGACCAGCATGCCGAAGCGCGACGACATTCATTCGATCCTGATCATCGGCGCGGGGCCGATCGTCATCGGCCAGGCTTGCGAGTTCGACTATTCGGGAGCGCAGGCGTGCAAGGCGCTGCGGGAGGAGGGCTACCGCGTCGTCCTCGTCAATTCCAATCCGGCGACGATCATGACCGACCCGGGGATGGCCGATGCGACCTACATCGAGCCGATCACGCCGGCGACCGTCGGCCGCATCATCGCCCGCGAGCGCCCCGACGCCCTGCTGCCGACGATGGGCGGGCAGACGGCGCTGAACGTCGGCATGGACCTGTTTCACGCCGGGGTGCTGGCCGAGTTCGACGTCGAGATGATCGGCGCCAAGGCGGAGGCGATCGCCAAGGCGGAGGATCGCCAGCTTTTCCGTGACGCGATGACCGGCATCGGCCTCGACTGCCCGAAGAGCCGGACGATCCGCTCGATGGATGAAGCCTGGGCGGTCCTGCAGGAGATCGGCCTGCCGCTGATCATCCGCCCGTCGTTCACCCTTGGCGGCACCGGCGGCGGCATCGCCTATAACGCCGCCGAGTTCGAGCGCATCGTCGCCGGCGGCCTTGCCGCCTCGCCGACCCGCCAGGTGCTGATCGAGCAGTCGGTGCTGGGCTGGAAGGAGTTCGAGATGGAGGTGGTCCGCGACCGCGCGGACAACTGCATCATCATCTGTTCCATCGAGAACGTCGATCCGATGGGGGTGCACACCGGCGATTCGATCACCGTCGCTCCGGCGCTGACGCTGACCGACAAGGAATACCAGATCATGCGCAACGCCTCGATCGCGGTGCTGCGCGAGATCGGCGTCGATACCGGCGGCTCGAACGTGCAGTTCGCCATCAACCCCGACGACGGGCGGATGGTGGTGATCGAGATGAACCCGCGCGTCTCCCGTTCCTCGGCGCTCGCCTCCAAGGCCACCGGCTTCCCCATCGCCAAGGTCGCCGCCAAGCTGGCGGTGGGCTACACCCTCGACGAGCTGAAGAACGACATCACCGGCATCACGCCGGCGTCGTTCGAGCCGTCCATCGACTACGTCGTTGCCAAGGTGCCGCGCTTCACCTTCGAGAAGTTCCCCGGCACCGAGGCACTGCTGACCACCTCGATGAAGTCGGTGGGCGAGGCGATGGCGATCGGCCGCTGCTTCGCCGAGGCGCTGCAGAAGGGGCTGCGCTCGATGGAGACCGGCCTCTCCGGCTTCAACGAGGTGAACATCGACGGCGGCCAGGACGAGGTGCTGGCGGCACTGGCGCAACCGCGCCCCGACCGGGTGCTGGTCATCGCCGAGGGCTTCCGGCGGGGGCTCGGCATCGATGCCATCTACGCCGCCTGCCGCTACGACCGCTGGTTCCTCGAGCAGATCCGCGAGATCGTCGAGGTCGAGGCGGAGATTCGCCAGAAGGGCCTGCCGCGCGATGCCGCGGGCTTGCTGCGGCTGAAGAGCCTCGGCTTT
Source organism: Rhodospirillales bacterium (assembly GCA_039808105.1). Lineage (GTDB taxonomy): Bacteria > Pseudomonadota > Alphaproteobacteria > Rhodospirillales > Defluviicoccaceae > Defluviicoccus. Next base: position 122 of record JBDHSN010000168.1, on the reverse strand, counting down.
TCCGACCCGCGGCTGGCCGAGCTGTCCGGCAAGAGGCCGGCCGAGGTGACGCATCGCCGCCGCGTCCTCGATGTCGCCCCGGTCTACAAGCGGGTCGATACCTGCGCCGCCGAGTTCCCGTC
>JBDHSN010000167.1:0-7261 GCA_039808105.1 Rhodospirillales bacterium | reverse complement strand
GTCTTCAACTGCCTCACCGGCTTCTACAAGCCGACCGTCGGCCGCCTGACGCTGCAACACCCGGCGCAGGGCCCGATGCTGCTGGAGCAGATGGAGGGCTTTCGCATCCCGCAGCGCGCCGGTGTCGCCCGGACCTTCCAGAACATCCGGCTGTTCGGCGCGATGTCGGTGCTGGAGAATCTGATCGTCGCCCAGCACAACCGGCTAATGCGCGCCTCCTGGCTGTCGATTGGCGGCCTGCTCGGTTTTGCCCGCTATCGCCGGGCGGAGCGGGAGGCGGTCGATCTTGCGCGCTACTGGCTGGACAAGGTGGGGCTGCTGGAGCGGGCCGACTGGCAGGCGTCCAGCCTGCCCTACGGCGATCAGCGCCGGCTGGAGATCGCCCGGGCGATGTGCATCCGCCCGGTGCTGCTCTGCCTCGACGAGCCGGCAGCGGGGCTCAACCCCCGCGAAAGCGCCGGGCTGAACACGCTGCTGCTCTCGATCCGCGACGAGCACCGGATCGGCATCCTGCTGATCGAGCACGACATGAGCGTCGTCATGCAGATCTCGGAGCACATCGTCGTCCTCGACTACGGCCGCAAGATCGCCGAGGGGGCGCCGGCGGCGGTGCGCAGCGATCCGGCGGTGATCAAGGCCTACCTCGGTGAGGAGGAGGACGAGGAACTGCCGCCGGAGGTGGCGCAGGACTTGGCGCACGACGGAACGGGCGGCGGCTGATGCTGACGATCGAAGGGGTCCATACCTTCTACGGCAACATCGAAGCGCTGCGCGGTGTCGATCTGGAGGTCCGCGAAGGCGAGATCGTCACCCTCATCGGCGCCAACGGCGCCGGCAAGTCGACGCTGCTCATGACCATCTGCGGCCAGCCGCGGGCTTCGCGTGGGCGCATCGCCTTCGAGGACCAGGACATCACCCGCTGGCCGACCCATGCGATCATCCGCGCCGGTATCGCCCAGTCGCCGGAAGGGCGGCGAATCTTCCCGCGGATGAGCGTGCACGAGAACCTGCTGATGGGGGCCACCGTCAGCGATCCGGCGCATCTGGCCGATGACCTGAGCCGGGTCTATGCGCTGTTCCCGATCCTGCAGCGGCGCTCGGACCAGCGCGGCGGCACGCTCTCGGGGGGCGAGCAGCAGATGCTGGCGATCGGCCGGGCGCTGATGAGCCGGCCGCGGCTGCTGCTGCTGGACGAGCCGTCACTGGGCCTCGCGCCGATGGTGGTCAAGCAGATCTTCCGGACCATCGAGGACATCAACCGCGAGCAGGGCGTCACCGTTTTTCTGGTCGAGCAGAACGCCTACCACGCGCTGAAGCTGGCGCATCGCGCCTACGTGCTGGTCAACGGCGCCGTCAGCCTGTCGGGCAGCGGCCGCGAGCTGCTGGCCAACGCCGAGATTCGCGCCGCCTATCTGGAGGGCGGACACTGAAGGGGCACGGCTGATGGAATCGCTGCTCGGTACCAGCCCGGCTGTCTTCTTCGGGATCACCGGCGTCCTGACCGGCTTCTGCGCCTTCATGACGGGGCAGGCGATCGCCAGCACCTGGCGGCCCTACTGGCAGGTTGTCATCTACTGTGCGCTGTTGGGGGCGGTGGCGCGGTTTCTCATCTACGGACTGTTTCAGGGGGTGCTGCTGTCGCTGGGCGGCTACCTCATTGGCAGCGCGCTGCTCGTTCTCATCGGCAGCTTCGCCTTTCTGGCGACGCGGGCGCACAAGATGGTCAGCCAGTATCCCTGGCTCTACCGGCGCAGCGGCCTTTTCACCTGGCGCCCCCTGCACGCCGATACGAGCAAGCACCACTAGCCTTGACATCGGCGAAAGTGCCACGCATGGCTTCTCGCTGATCGTCCCAGCGCGGAAAGGCCGGACTCACCCGACCTCCCGACGCCCCGTCGCAGCGCACCCGATCAGGGAGAAGAGGAGCAGCAATTCATGAAGTTCGTCAGATCCATTCTTGCCGCCGCGGTTGTTACCGCCGTCGGCGCGACGGCGGCGAAGGCCGATATTCCGATTTCGGTCATCGGCCCGATGACCGGTCAGTACGCCGCGTTCGGTGCGCAGATGAAGGCGGGGGCCGAGCAGGCGGTCGCCGACATCAACAAGGCCGGTGGCGTTCTGGGGCAGAAGCTGGTGCTGGAAGTCGGCGACGATGCGTGCGATCCGAAGCAGGCGGTGGCGGTCGCCAACCAGATGACGGCCAAGGGCGCCAAGCTGGTCGCCGGCCACTTCTGCTCCGGCTCGTCGATCCCGGCCTCGGACGTCTACGTCGAGGAGAACGTGATCCAGATTTCGCCCGCCTCGACCAACCCGAAGCTGACCGAGCAGGGGCGCAAGAACATCTTCCGGACCTGCGGTCGTGACGATCAGCAGGGCAAGGTGGCCGGCGACTACATTGCCGATCATTTCGCCGGCAAGAAGGTCGCCATCGTCCACGACAAGCAGGCCTACTCGAAGGGCCTCGCCGACGAGACCAAGAAGGAGCTCAATGCCCGCGGCGTGCAGGAGGTGCTGTACGAAACGATCACCCCCGGCGAGAAGGACTATTCGGCGCTGGTCAGCAAGCTGAAGCAGGCGGACGTCGAGGTGCTCTACTACGGCGGCTATCACACCGAAGCAGGGCTGATCGTCCGCCAGATGCGCGAGCAGGGGATGTCGACGGTGCTGATCTCCGGCGACGCGCTGGTGACCCAGGAATACTGGGGGATCACCGGACCGCTCGGCGAGGGCACGATGATGACCTTCAGCCCCGATCCGCGCAAGAACCCGGCGGCCGCTCCGGTGGTGAAGGAATTCAAGGATAAGGGCATCGAGCCGGAGGGCTACACCCTCTATACCTACGGCGCGATCCAGGCGTGGGCGGATGCCGCGAAGGAAGCCGGCAGCACCGATACCGCGAAGGTGGTCGACAAGCTGCACACCGGCACCTTCGATACGGTGCTGGGCAAGATCAGCTTTGACGAGAAGGGCGACGTCAAGGCTCCGGGCTACGTCTTCTATGTCTGGAAGGACGGCAAGTACGACTACGTCCAGTAGGGCTGCCGACACGCCGTAAAGATATAAAGCCCGGCGGGTCAACCGCCGGGCTTTTCCTTAGGTCCCGTTCGGCGCAGCACCCGATCGCGCTGCGGACGACGCAACCGGCGGGTGCCGCGCGCCAGAGGGCGGGCCCTAAGCCGCTTCCGAATCCTGCCCCTTGCGGCCGAGACCGATGCGCTTGGCGAAGTCGGAGCGCTGGCGGGCGTAGTTTGGGGCCACCATCGGATAGTCCGGCGGCAGGCTCCATTTCGCCCGGTATTCCTCCGGCGTCATGTTGTATGTCGTGCGCAGATGCCGCTTCAGCATCTTCAGCTTCTTGCCGTCTTCCAGGCAGATGATGTAGTCCGGCGTTACCGATTTGCGCACGGGCGCTGCTGGTTTGGGTACGCTCGGCGGTGCTTCGACCGGCTGCACTTCCAGCGTGTTCAGGGAGTCGAAAACGCTGTGAATGATGTCCGAGATCTGCGACGTCGGAACCTGATTGTTGCTGAGATACGCTGCCACCACGTCTACAGCCATCCGTAGCAATTCGTCCCGCGATACTTCGCCGTTGTTGTCACTCATGAGAATTGGACCTGATTGCAATGCGGTGCCCTGAGGCGTTTGCTGTGTAGCACACCTTGCCGTTGCAGTGTCAATGGTAAAAGAAATGGGGGGAGTATTCGCGCGAGTGTGCTCACTCGGCGACAGTAAAAGCCCGGTACAAGGGCCGATGAAAAGGACGAATTCTACAACCGACAGTCGCGATGGCGCGGCGCCCCTGGCCAGAGCCGTGTAAATCCGCGCTTATTGTGGCGGGCTGGCGGCGGCTGCCGAGATATGGTACGAATTTCGCCGGCAGCGGTGAATCGCGCCGCAGCAGCGATGTCGGCTGGTATCGGACCTCATACTCCCGTGACAGACTACGAAAGCATCGGCATGGCGAGCGATCACGCCGGCTTCGAACTGAAGCAGGTGTTGAAGGAAAGGCTCGCGGCGCTTGATCTCCCGGTGCTCGATCTGGGGCCGGAGGGGGACGCGCCGGTGGACTATCCGGATTACGGTTATGCCATGGCGCGGGCGCTGCGTGCGGGGCGGGTGGCGCGCGGCGTCCTGATCTGCGGCAGCGGCATCGGCATCAGCATCGCCGCCAATCGCTTTCCCGAAGTGCGCGCCGCGCTGGTGCACGACGAACTCGCCGCCCGGCTTGCGCGCCAGCACAACGATGCCAACGTCATCTGCTTCGGCGGCCGGATGATCGGCGCCGACGTTGCCTTCGATTGCCTGCGGGTTTTCCTCGAAACGCCGTTCGACGGCGGTCGTCACAGCCGGCGGGTGGACAAGCTGTCCCACCCGGTCTGAGCCTTCATCCAGGAGTATCGCATGTCGCAAACCCTCCCTTTCCCCGTCGCCGCTGACGACGACCGCTTCTTCACGGCGCCGCTGGCGGCCGCCGATCCGGAGATCGCGGCGGCCGTTCGCGACGAGCTGCGACGCGAGCAGGACCACATCGAGCTGATCGCCTCGGAGAACATCGTCTCGCGCGCCGTGCTCGAGGCGCAGGGCTCGGTGATGACCAACAAGTATGCCGAGGGCTATCCCGGCAAGCGCTACTACGGCGGCTGCGAGTACGTCGACGTCGCCGAAGCGGTCGCCATCGAGCGGGCGAAGAAGCTGTTCGGCTGCGAATTCGCCAATGTCCAGCCGCACTCAGGCGCGCAGGCCAACGCCGCCGTCTATCTCGCCCTGATGCAGCCGCACGACGTGCTGATGGGCATGTCGCTGGCCGCCGGCGGCCACCTGACCCACGGCGCGCCGCCGTCGATCACCGGCAAGTGGCTGAAGGCGGTGCAGTACGGCGTTCGCCGCGACGACGCGCTGATCGATTTCGACGAGGTCGAGCGGCTTGCCGACGCGCATCGGCCGAAGGTGATCGTCGCCGGCGGCTCGGCCTATCCGCGGATCATCGACTTCGCCCGCTTCCGCGCCATCGCCGATGCTGTCGGCGCCTGGTTCATGGTGGACATGGCGCACTTTGCCGGCCTGGTCGCCGCCGGCGTCTACCCCAGCCCGCTGCCGCACGCCCACGTCGTTACCACCACCACCCACAAGACACTGCGCGGCCCGCGCGGCGGCATGATCCTCACCAACGACGCCGAGCTCGGCAAGAAGTTCAATTCCGCCGTCTTTCCCGGCCTGCAGGGCGGCCCGCTGATGCATGTCATCGCCGCCAAGGCCGTCGCGTTCGGCGAGGCGCTGCGCCCGGAGTTCCGCCGCTACGCCGAGCAGGTGGTGGAGAACGCCAAGGCGCTGGCGGTCACGCTGAAGGGGCGCGGCCTCGATATCGTCTCCGGCGGCACCGACTCGCACCTGCTGCTGGTGGACCTGCGGCCGAAAGGGCTTACCGGCAAGGCCGCCGAGGAGAGCCTCGGCCGCGCCCGGCTGACCTGCAACAAGAACGGCATCCCGTTCGACCCGCAGAAGCCGGCGGTCACCTCCGGCATCCGGCTCGGCTCGCCCGCCGGAACGACACGCGGCTTCGGGACGGCGGAGTTCCGCCGGGTCGGCGAGCTGATCGCCGATGTCCTCGATGGCCTGATGGCGCATCCTGACGACAACGGACGCGCCGAGAAAGCGGCTGCCGAGGGGGTGGCGGCGCTGTGCGCCCGCTTCCCGATCTACGGGAGGGCGTGAAGGACGGCAAGGGCAGCGCGGCGCAGGGCGCGGCGCCTGACGGTCGCGCTGGCCGATGGGAGGCGGGGTAGAAAGGGATGCGGTGTCCATTCTGCGGGCACGATGACACGCAGGTAAAGGATTCACGACCCACCGACGATCACGCGGCGATCCGCCGGCGGCGTTATTGCCCCGCCTGCGGCGCCCGCTGGACGACGTTCGAGCGGGTGCACCTGCGCGAGCTCACCGTGGTCAAGAAGAACGGCGAGCGGGCACCGTTCGACCGCGACAAGCTGTTCCGCTCGCTGCGCATCGCCCTGCGCAAGCGGCCGGTGGACGACGATCGCATCGAGCGCATCGTCAATTCCATCCAGCGCCGGCTGGAGACCCTCGGCGAGTCGGAAATCCCGTCGAAGGTGATCGGCGAGATGGCGATGGAGCAGCTCTCGCAGCTCGATCAGGTCGCTTACGTCCGTTTCGCGTCAGTCTACCGCAACTTCCGCGAGGCCAAGGACTTCGAAGAGTTCGTCGAGAGCCTCGGCGACCGTTGAGCCGCCGGTCAGCGTCTTCCGGGGCAGGGCCGGTTCCAGCGGACGATAGTGCGTTCATGCGCACGGCGCTGACGCTCGCCCGCCGCGGCCTCGGCAACGTCTGGCCGAACCCGGCGGTCGGCTGCGTGCTGGTGCGCGACGGCCGCATCGTCGGCCGCGGCTGGACGCAGCCGGGCGGGCGGCCGCACGCCGAGGCCGAGGCACTCCGCCGCGCCGGCGACACTGCCCGCGGCGCCACCGCCTATGTCACGCTGGAGCCGTGCGCCCACCACGGCGCGACCGGGCCCTGTGCCGAAGCGCTGGTCGTAGCCGGCATCACGCGGGCGGTAATCGCGCTGCAGGACCCCGACCCGCGGGTCTGCGGCCGTGGCACCGCGGCGCTGCGCGCTGCCGGGATCGCGGTGGTCGAGGGCGTTCTCGGCGACGAGGCGGCGGAGCTCAACCGCGGCTTCCTGCTGCGGGTGAGCGAAGGCCGGCCGCTGTTCACGCTCAAGCTCGCCACCTCGCTCGACGGCCGCATCGCCGCCGGCAGCGGCGACAGCAAGTGGATCACCGGGCCGGAGGCCCGCCGCCACGCCCACCTGCTGCGGGCGACCCACGATGCGGTGCTGGCGGGCTCGGCGACGGCGCTGGCCGACGATCCGGCGCTCACCTGCCGGCTTCCCGGCCTCGCCGGGCGCTCGCCGGTGCGGCTGGTGGCCGACAGCCGGCTGCGGCTGCCGGCCGATGCCGGGATGGTGCGCAGTGCCCGCGACGTACCGACCTGGGTGCTGACCACCGCTGCCGCCGATCCCGCCCGGCGCGAGGCGCTGCGGGCGGCGGGTGTCGCCGTCATCGAGGTGGCCGGCGACACCGAGGGCGCTGCGGATGCCGGGGCGATGGCGCGGGCGCTGGCCGAGCGCGGCTTGACCCGGGTGCTGATCGAGGGCGGCGGCCGGCTTGCCGCCGCGTTCCTGCGCGCCGGCCTGATCGACCGGCTGTGCTGGTTCACCGCGCCGAAGATCATCGGCGGCGACGGC
>JBDHSN010000166.1:0-7347 GCA_039808105.1 Rhodospirillales bacterium | reverse complement strand
GCCGGCGGCGCCGTCGTCGGTGTTGCCACCGCCTTCACGGCGCTGTTTGCCGCCGGCCACGGCATTCCCACTGCCATCGCTTTCGGCCTGCTGGCGACGCTCGGCTACTTTCTGCTCTATGGCGGCAGCGAGCGTGAGCCCGCGCCACGGCGGCTGCCGGGTGTGGACGACGAGGAGACGGCGCTGCTGCTGCGCGATGCCTGGCGGCGCCTCGACGGGCTGGAAACGGCCAGCCGGCAGATCGCTTCGGCCGAATTCCGCCAGCGCCTGCGCAGCATCGTCGCCAGCGGCGAGCGCATTCTCAAGCTGATCACCGAGGATCCGCGCGACCTGCGCCGGGCGCGCAAGTTCCTCACCGTCTATCTCGACGGCGCCCATCGCATCACCGAAGAGTACGCCCGTACCCACGGCAGCAAGGCGCCGGCCGAGCTGGAACACAATTTCCGCACGCTGCTGGTGGACATGCAGAACACCTGCGAGGAGCAGTACGGCAAGCTGCTGCAGCACGACGCGTCGGACCTGGACGTGCAGATCGAGGTACTGTCGGCGCGTCTGCGGCGCGAGGGCGTTGCCTGAGCACCGGCGACGGCAGCAGAGGAGGGCAGAGGGGTGAACGAACTGCAAGACACGCCGCCGGTTCCGGCGTCGGCCGATCCGGCCGATGTCGTCTCCTACCGCAAGGCCGACCCGCAGCGGCGCGCGCGCATCGACCGGGCGCTCGCCGAAATCGACATGCGTGATACCAACACCGTCCTGTTCTTCGGCAGCAAGGCGCAGGAGAAGCTCACCGCCCTGTCCGATACCATGCTGGAAGGCGTGCGCAACAAGGACGTCGGTCCCGCCGGGACCGCGCTCGGCGATATGCTGACGACACTGCGCGGCTTTTCGCCCACCGAGTTCGATCCCAACAAGCGCCCGGGCTTCCTCGGCCGGCTGCTCGGCGGCGGCGGCCAGCCCGTCGCCAAGTTCCTGCAGCGCTACCAGGAGGTCCGCCGCCAGATCGACGCCATCGGCGACCGGCTGGACGGGCACAAGAGCCAGCTGATGGCCGATATCATCGCGCTCGACCGCCTGTACGAGACCAACCTCGAGTATTTCCACGAGCTTGCCGACTACATCGCCGCCGGCGACGAGAAGCTGCGACAGCTCGACGAGGAGGTCGTCCCGGCGCTGCAGCGCAACGTGGAGAGTTCCGGGGAAGTGGTGAAGGCGCAGCAGCTGCGCGACCTGCGGGCGGTGCGCGATGACCTCGACCGCCGCATCCACGATCTGCGGCTCACCCGCCAGGTGGCGATGCAGAGCCTGCCCAGGCTTCGCCTCGTCCAGCAGAACGACAAGAGCCTGGTCAGCAAGATCACCTCGGTGCTCGCCAACACGGTGCCGCTGTGGCGCACGCAGCTCGCCCAGGCGGTAACCATCTGGAGGTCGGCGGACGCCGGCAAGACGCTGAAAGAGGCGACCGACCTCACCAACGAGCTGCTGCTGGCCAATGCCGAGAACCTCAAGCAGGCGAACGCCGCGGTCCGCCGCGAGGTCGAGCGCGGCGTCTTCGACATCGAGAACGTCAAGAAGGCCAACGACCTGCTGATCGCGACGATCGAGGAGAGCCTGCAGATCGCCGACGAGGCACGGCGCCGGCGCAACGAAGCGGAGCAGCAGCTGCAGGCCTGCGAGAACGACCTGCGCGACACTCTTGCCGCCGCCTCCTCGCGAACCGCCCTGTCGTCCCGCGGTCGCTGAGCCTGCAGCACCGCCGACCCGCGCGCCATCCCGAATTTGCCGCACGGGATTGTCGTTACACCATCCTGGTGACACACTGGCCCCGACACGTCGGCCAAAAGAAAGCGTCGACGATAAAGGGACAGTGGAGAATCGGGTGATGCACGACGTTCGTCGCATCCTGGGGGAGCATTTTCTGCTCAAGCATCTCCTTCCGGCCGATCTTGACCGGCTGGCGCAGATGTCGGCCACCCGCCTCTACAAGCCCGGCGAGCCGGTGTTTCTCAAGGGCGATCCCGGCACGGCGATGATGGCGGTGCTGTCCGGGCGTGTGCGCATCTGTTCGTATTCGGCGGAAGGCCGCGAGGTGGTGCTCAACGTCATCAGCCCCGGCGAGGTTTTTGGCGAGATCGCGCTGATCGACGGCGGCGAGCGCACCGCCGACGCCTTCGCCCAGGAAGCGACGGAGCTGCTGGTCCTGACCCGCCGGGACTTCCTGCCGTGCCTTGCCGACAATCCCGAGGTGTGCATCCGGCTGCTGGAGGTGATGTGCCAGCGGCTGCGCTGGACCAGCGAGCAGCTGGAGGACGTGAACTTCCTCGACCTGCGCTGCCGGCTGGCCAAGCGGCTGGTCTACCTGTGGGACCACCACCGCGACGAGGCGGGCAACGGCAAGGCACGCGGCGTGCGCATCCAGCAGCACACCCTGGCGGCGATGATCGGCACCTCGCGCGAAGCCGTGAACAAGCAGCTTCGCTCCTGGAAGGAAGACGGCATCATCGACCTCGGGCGCGGCTCGATCACCGTGCTCGACCGCTCCCGGCTCGTCCGGATCATCGACGCGGCGGCCTGACCGCCGCGCAAGGGGCCTGAGGCCGCCGCTGCGTGCGGCGGCGCTATTCGTCCCGCTCTTCGTGGGGAGCGCCGGTGAGGGCGGCCCGTGCCGCCATCGCGCCCCGCGCCGCCATCGCCCCGCGTGCGGCCATGGCGCCGCGCGCGGCCATGGCACCACGGGCTGCCATCGCCCCTTGCGCCGCCATCGCGCCGCGCGCCGCCATTGCCCCCTGGGCCGCCATGGCGCCGCGCGCCGCCATGGCACCGTGGGCAGCCAGGGCGCCGCGGGTGACGAATGCTCCGCGGGTCGCGACGGCACCCCGGGTCGCGAGCGCGCCCCGCGTGGCGAGCGCGCCGCGTGCAGCCACCGCACCGCGGCCGGTCAGTGTCCGGGCGCTGAACGATCCGATTTCGTTGCCGGCAGCGAGTTCGAGTTGCGAGACGAGTTCCTCGTCGATGACCTCGAGCGCGTCCAGGCTGGAGGGGACGCAATAGACGCGGCCGTCCGGGCCGCGGAACAGGGTGGCGCCGCCATCCGAGGGGAAATCGATGCCGCCAGCGTCGTCGTCCCCGTCAGCGCCGGCAACGTCGAGCAGGTCGCCGTAGGGGCCGATGCTGATGTCGAAGGCGATGCCGTCGTCGCGCGGATCGACCGGCCACAGCGCGAACTCGCCCGTCGGATAGACCCGCTGCACCGCCTTGGGGGTCGGCTGGCCGGGCCCCGCGACGATGAAGATCAGCGGCTGCGGCAGGCGCTCGGCCGCGTCCCCGGCGATGAAGGCATGGACATAGGCGAGATGCAGGGTGTGATCGCCGCCGCTCGCCTGTCGGCGCAGGACGGTGAGCCGGCGCGGGCTGATCGCCGTGTCGGCGACGGTGAACCCGTCGATGATCTTGCCGATGAGGCCAAAGCCGAACGGCTCTTCCAGGAGCGCCATCGTTCCCCCCTTGATATGGAAGCGGGATGTGATCTTAGCGGATCATCACCCCGGCAACACGCCACTTTTTCGCGCAGGGCGGTCGCTGCCTTCACGTCGCCCGTGGCAGCCGGTCCCAGCCGATCTGGCGCCAAGTCAATGACTCGCGGATGATCTGCTGGAAGCGGTTTCCCGAACGGCGCCGGTCCACGGTCAGGAACCGGGCGGCGACGTCGGCGAAATGCAGGTAGTGCGGCGAGATTTCCTGCCAGGTGCGAGCGAGGCGGAAACCCATGATGTCGCGGGCGCGGCTCAGCGCGCGGCGGAACCCCTCGGGATCGCTGGCATAGGCGTCGGCATAGGCGGAGCGCGCCCGCTCGACGTCCACCGAGCCGTCGGCGGCGCGGTCGGCGAGCCTGTCCATCTCGCGGGTAATCAGCCCTTCTTCCACCAGGATCTCCTGGAAGATCTCGACGAGGATGTCGAACATCGCCCCGGTCATCGGCTCGCCGACCTGATGCAGCTGCGGCTGCGTCAGTTTGTTCCACGGCACCCGCGGGTCGGGGACGTCGCTCATCCGGTGGGCATTGGAGGCCAGCCGGATCTGCTCCGTGGAGGACAGCTCGGCGACCCGGTTCAGCTCGTTCTCGACGTAGAGGTTGCCGCAGCAGCCGGCGAGGACATGATCCACCACCGTCGGAAAATGCAGCACCGACAGCAGCGCCACCAGGTCGCTCGACGATTCGTGGAAGGCGCGGTACTCGGTGGTCAGCGTCGCGTCGTCGGGGACGCCCAGCAGCGCGAAGATGATCAGGTGGCCGGTCTCGTGGGCGAGCACGTCAAAGTTGAGGCAGAAGGGCTCGCCGACGCCGGGCGCGTTCTTCGGCTTGCCGATGCCGGTCTCCAGATAGCCGTAGCCGGCCTGGGCGTTGTCCCACTCGACGTAGGGGATCATCTCCAGGCGCGGCTGCAGGTCGGCGAAGTGCCAGGCGATCGGGGCGCCGAGGTAGCCCTCCCAGATGTCGAGGACGCGGCGGACCGCGCCGAACATGTGGGCGCAGGCGAACTCGCGGGTGGACGGATCGAGGTGATCGAAATGCCCGTCAGGTCCCGGCGCCACCGGCGGGTTGCGGGCGCCCGGCCACGGCGGCAGGTCCTTCAGCGGATCGTACGGCTTCTTGCCGATGGCATCGACGACCGCCATGCGGTGGTCTTGCGGTCCGGCGCCGAGGGTGCCACGCGGCGATGAGACCCAGACCGGGACCGGGCGGGCGAATCCCTCGAGAAAGCGCGGCTGCGCGAACAGCTTGAAGCGGGTCCCGTGCTGGCGCAGGGTCCGGTCCTGGCGAAGTGGCATGGCCCCCCGACTCCCTCCTGACCTGCCGCGATCATCCGCCGGCACCGGGCGTCCGGCAATCGCTTTTCGCGCCCGACGCTCACCCTGCCGGATTGACGAGGCGCCATTCATCGGCGAGCGCCCGCAGCAGATCGGCGGCATCGGCGAAATCGAGCCCGGCGGCCAGCGCGCCGGCGTCCGACGACGCCGGCAGGCCGCTGCGGCCGGCGAACCACGCCAGCAGCGCATCGGCGCCGGGCGGCTCGCGGCCGCCGTCCGGTGCGGCGGCGAGCCGGCACTTCGCCGCGGCGCGGCCGGCCAGTGCCTGGTAGCGGCCGTCGCGGTGCAGGCGGGCGAGCAGGGCGGCGTCGAGCAGCGGCGCCGCCGCCGTCGCCCGCTCCAGCCGGCGCGTCTCGTCCTGCGCCAGTCGCTCCAGGGCGGCGAGCGCCGCGGTCGGATCGGGGTGGTGGCGCGGATCGGGCAGGGGAGAGCCGGTATCATCCGCCGGCTCGCCGATCAGCGCCGCCCAGGCGTCGTCACGGGTCCGCTGCCACGCGCCCGCACCCTGCAGCCGCAACTCCACCAGCACGCTCGCGTCCACCTCCTCCGCTGCCGCTGGCGCCACCGCCCGCCGCCACAGGCTGGTATCGGCGAAGGCGAAGGGAACGGCCGGTTGGGGCGGCGGCTCGGCGTGCAGGCGGTGCAGCAGGGCGACGGCGTCGGCGCGCTTCTGGTCGATGCGCCCTTCCGGCAGCCAGGCGCGCAGGCGGGCGAGCGTCTCCCCGTCGTCGCCGTCAGCCTCGGCCCGGCGCAGCAACGTCGCCCACGAGCGCTCCTTGTAGAACATCGCCTTGGCGAGGGCCGCCAGCCGGCGGCACAGCGGCGGCGGGATCACCCCGGCGGCGCTGGCGGCGGCGAGAGTGGCGCGGATGTTGACCATCGCCTCGGTCGCCACCCAGCCGGCCTCCGCCGGCGCGTGCACGACCGCGACCTCGTCGTCGTCCTCGAACGGCTCGCCCTCGAACCCCGGAAAGACGCCGCGGCGGTAGGCCTCGAAGATGCAGCCGACGCCGATCATGCCGAAGGGCGCCAGTTCGGCGGCGCGCAGCGCCCCCATGCTGGACGCCCCGGCGACGGCGATGCCGTTGGCGAGCGCCCACAGGATCTCCTTGTGCCAGACCGCCGGCACCCGCTCGAAGTAGCCGTCGATGATGGCGATGGCGGTGGCGCCGCCGAAAGCGACGCAGCGGTGCACATCGCCCAGCCGGACCGGCGGCAGGTAGACGGCCGGGCACAGCGCCCGCGCCTCGGCGAGCGGCAGGCTGGGGCCGAGGAACACGTAGAGCGTCACCCGCCGGCTCCGCTGACGGCGCGCGCGCGCGCGCCGGGGACGGCGCCGCCGGCATCCTCGTGCAGCGCCCCTTCCAGTCCCGGCACGACGACGCGCACCACCGGGATGCGCAGCGCCGGCTTGGAGAGATCGACCGCCACCACCTCGTCGATACCCGCCGCCGCCAGCCGGGACAGGACGTGATCGACGTCCTCCGCCACCGTCTCGGCGGCGCGGTCGGGCGCCTCGCCGAACGGCCGCTGTGGCGTTGTCCGCAGCAGCGCGGCGCAGGTTGCCGCCCGTTCGGCGCGGGTTTCCGCGGCGTACAGATCCCAGCCCATGTCGTCGCGCGAGCCGGCGATGGTGGTGGTGCGGGCCTGCGCCGCCTCGGTCAGCGCCCGCAGCAGGGCGACGCCGCGGTCGGGATGGCAGCCGGCACCGAACTCCGGATCGGCCTCCCCCGGGTCGCGGCCGGCGATGACGCAGAGGAAGGCGGCAACGCCGACATCGGTGGTCGTCTCCCAGATGCGCACGTCGATGTCCGCGTCAGCGAGATGTCGCAACACCTGCCGGCAGCCGGCGTCGTCGATGCTGTCGGGGGCGATGCAGCGCCGCGCCTGCGCCTCCGGCGTTGACAGCATCCACAGCGCGGTCGCATCGCGCTCGATCACCTCGCACAGGCCGTGCAGGATCGCCTCGGCGAGATGGTTGCCCGAGGCGAGGCCGTTGGTATCGGCGACGAAGCAGCCGCTGCCGGCGGGCGGCGGCAGGGTGTAGTCGGTATGCACCAGCTCGTATGGCAGCCAGACCGGCGCCGCGTGCATCAGGTCCTCGCCCTCGATCCACAGGATGCGCAGGTCCGGGTCGAACCGGCTGTCCGCCGGCATCGGCAGACGGGAGACGTCGCACAGGCGGTGGCGCAGGCGCATCTCCTCGAACGAGGCGAGCCGCAGCGGTGCCTCGATGGTCTCGGCGTGCCACGTCTCGACCGCCTCCATCACTGCCGAAGCCTTGGCCGCATCGAGGTCGAGGCCCTTGCCCTGGGCGACGGCGATGGAACGCGAGTTCGGCCGGCAGGCCATGACCACGGGAATGCCCAGGCGGTCGAGCCCGCCGATACCGGCGATGCGGGTAATGCCCATCACCGGCAGCAGCGGGCGGATGCGCGCCAGCGTCTGCGCCGGGGTCACCAGCCGGTGGGTGCCGCTGCG
>JBDHSN010000165.1:0-7412 GCA_039808105.1 Rhodospirillales bacterium | reverse complement strand
GACGTCGATTACGTCCGCGGCGAGGGGCCGTACCTGTTCGATGCCGCCGGCAACCGTTACCTCGACCTGCTCAGCGGCTTCGGCGTGTTTGCCGTCGGCCGCAACCATCCGACGGTCGCCGCCGCGCTGCGCGATGTCCTCGATGCGCAGCTCGCCGGCATGGTGCAGATGGACGTCTCGCTGCTGGCGGGGCTGCTGGCGGAAAAGCTGATCGCCCGCATGCCCTGGCTCGACAAGGCGTTCTTCTGCAACTCCGGCGCCGAGGCGGTGGAGGGCGCCATCAAGTTCGCCCGCGCCGCCACCCGGCGGGCGAAGATCGTCTATTGCGATCACGCCTTCCACGGCCTGACCCTCGGCGCGCTGTCGCTCAACGGCGATGCGCTGTTCCGCAGCGGCTTCGAGCCGCTGCTGGGCGGCTGCGCGGCGGTGCCGTTCAACGACCTGCCGGCGCTGGAGCGGGCACTCAGCACGGGCGATGCCGCCGCCTTCATCGTCGAGCCGATCCAGGGCAAGGGCGTCAACCTGCCGGCGGACGACTACCTCGCCGAAGCGCAGCGGCTGTGCCGCAAGCACGGCACGCTGTTCGTCGCCGACGAAATTCAGACGGGCATCGGCCGCACCGGCCGCTTCCTCGCCTGCGAGCACTGGGATCTCGCACCGGACATGGTGCTGCTGGCCAAGGCGCTGTCCGGCGGCTTTGCGCCGGTCGGCGCCGTCGTCATGCGCCGGGCGATCTTCGATAAGATGTTCGACCGCATGGACCGGGCGGTGGTGCACGGCTCGACCTTCTCCAAGAACGACCTCGCCATGGCCGCCGGCCTTGCCACGCTTGCGGTGCTGGAGGACGAGCGGCTGGTCGAGCGCGCCGGCGACCTCGGCGAGCGGCTGATCGGTGACTTGCGGGCGCGCCTCGGCGGCTTCGAGTTCGTCAAGGAGGTGCGCGGCCGCGGCATGATGATCGCGCTCGAGTTCGGCCCGCCGAAGAGCCTGAAGCTGCGCGCCGCCTACGCCATGCTCGACAAGGCGAACAAGGGCCTGTTCTGCCAGCTCATCCTCATCCCGCTGTTCAAGAAGCACCGGATGCTGGCGCAGGTGGCGGGGCACGCCATGCCGGTGATCAAGCTGCTGCCGCCCCTGGTGATCGACGAAGGCGACGCCCGCTGGATCGGCGAGGCCTTCGAGGACGTGATCGCCGAAAGCCACGCGCTCGGCGCCGTCTGGGACCTCGGCCGCACGCTGGCCGGCCACGCCCTGAAGACGCGCGCGGGGGCGGGCTAGGCGGCGCGGCGGGGGCGGATCGCCTCGATCATCAGCGCCAGCCAGCCGGCCATCATCAGGAAGCCGCCGGTCGGTGCGGCGCCGGTCACCGGGACGAGGCCGTAGAGGCCGAACCAGTAGAGCGAGCCGCAGAACAGCGCGATGCCGAAGGTGAAAGCGGCGCCGGCGACATTTGGGATGGTGAGGGCGCGGCAGCAGCCGCAGCGCGATGCCAGCCAAGCGACGCCCAGCAGCGCCAGCGCGTGCGTCATCTGGTACTGCACGGCGATGGCGAACATCTCGCGGGCAGCGGGATCGAGGGCGCCGTGGCGGCCGTAGGCGCCGGCGGCAACCGAGATCAGCGCATAGAGGGCGCCGACGAACAGCCACAGCCGGGCAGCGGGCGGCAGCGCCGGCGAGGCGGGCCTAGTTTCAGTCATGGCTGACGGCCCTCACCCTCCCGGCGCTTCGCGCCGGACCCCTCCCTCTCCCGAGGAGGGAGAGGGGATTTTCGTGCGCGCTCCCTCCCCCCTCGCGGGAGAGGGTCGGGGTGAGGGGGCATCCTTGAAATTCGTCCGGCGGCTGGCCGTCAGCCGCCCATCTGGCAGACGCCGCCGGCGCTGCCGCAGGGCATGCCGCACGGGCCGATGGCGGGGGCGGGCGCACTGGCGCCGCCGTTGACGCGCGGGGCCGACAGTCCCTTGACCACGTCGCTGCCGCCGCATTCCGGGCACGACAGCGCGTGCTCCGCCGCCTTGGCTTCATACTCCGCCGACGACGCGAACCACGCCTCGAAGGCGTGGCCCGCGCCGCATTTCATGTTGTAGACGATCACGACCTTACCTCCGGGACGGTCCGCGTCCCCTCATCATGGCCACGTGCGCATCCAACCACCACAAGCCAGCGAATGGACGCCGCTCTGGACCGCCACGGCCGCTGGTGCGGCCTCGCGATAACGGAGCGCCGGCTACCGCGGCAGCTCGCTGTAGCCCATCAGGAACTGGTCGACGGAGCGGGCGCACTGCCGGCCTTCGCGGATGGCCCAGACCACCAGCGACTGGCCGCGGCGCATGTCGCCGGCGGCGAACACCTTGGCGACGCTGGTCTGGTAGGCGCCCAGATCGGCCTCGGTGTCGGCCTTGACGTTGCCGCGGGGATCGAGCGCGACGCCGGTCTCCTGCAGCAGCGCGTCGTGCACCGGATGGACGAAGCCCATCGCCAGCAGCACCAGGTCGGCAGGGATGGTGAAGGCGCTGCCCTCGACCTCCTGCAGCTTCATGCCGCCGCCGTTACCGCCGTTGAGCCACTCGACCCGCACCAACTCGAGCTGCTGCACCCGACCGTCGCCGATGGCGCGGCGGGTGGAGACCGCCCAGTCGCGCTCGCAGCCTTCTTCGTGCGAGGTGGACGTGCGCAGCTTCAGCGGCCACAGCGGCCAGGTCAGCGCCTTGTCCTCCTTCTCCGGCGGCCGCGGCATGATTTCGAGCTGGGTCACCGAAGCGGCGCCGTGGCGGATCGAGGTGCCGACGCAGTCGGAGCCGGTATCGCCGCCGCCGATGACGACGACGTGCTTGCCGGTGGCGAGGATCGCGGTCTCTTCCGGGACCTCGCGGCCGGAGACCCGGATGTTCTGCTGCACCAGGAAGTCCATGGCGTAGTGGATGCCGTCGAGTTCGCGGCCCGGCACCGGCAGGTCGCGCGGCGCTTCGGAGCCGCCGCTCAGCACCACCGCGTCGAAGTCGTCCAGCAGCTTCTTCACCGGCACATTGCGGCCGACGTGGCTGTTCGGCCGGAACTCCACGCCCTCCGCCTGCATCTGCGCCATGCGCTTGTCGATCAGATGCTTTTCCATCTTGAAGTCGGGGATGCCGTAGCGCAGCAGGCCGCCGATCTTGTCGCGCTTCTCGTAGACGACGACGCAATGGCCGGCCCGGGCGAGTTGCTGGGCGCAGGCGAGCCCCGCCGGCCCGGAGCCGACGACGGCGACGCGCTTGCCGGTACGGTGGGCGGGGATCTGCGGGCGAACCCAGCCCTCCTCCCAGGCCTTGTCGATGATGGAGCACTCGATCGACTTGATGGTCACCGGCTGGTCGATGATGTTCAGCGTGCACGCGGCCTCACACGGCGCCGGGCACACCCGCCCGGTGAACTCCGGGAAGTTGTTGGTCGAGTGCAGCACGGCGAGGGCATCGCGCCAGTCGCCGCGGAAGACCAGATCGTTCCAGTCGGGGATGATGTTGTTGACCGGACAGCCCTGGTGACAGAAGGGGATGCCGCAGTCCATGCAGCGCGCCCCTTGCCGCGACAGCTCGCCCTCCGGCATCGGCAGCACGAATTCGCGCCAGTGGTGGACGCGGGTGCTGATCGGCTCGTAGGGCCGGTCGCGCCGGGCGATTTCCTTGAAACCCGTTGGCTTGCCCATGCCCCTACATCCCCACCGCGACGCTGATGCCCTTGCGCTCGGTCGCCCGGAAGCGCGCCTGCATCTGCTCCAGCGCCCGCCGGTAGTCCACCGGCATCACCTTGACGAAGCGCCGCACACTGTCGTTCCACGTCTGCAGGATCTCGGCCGCCCGCAGGCTGCCGGTGAGCCGGTGGTGCTTCTCGATCAGCGCGAACAGGCGCTGCGCGTCGAACCGGCTCATATCCCGCATCAGCTCGACCCGGCCGTGCATGCCGATGTCGCCGCGCTGGTGGTAGACCTGCTCCAGCTGCTCGTCCTCGTCGGCGATCGGTTCGAGCGCCACCATCGAGAGGTTGCAGCGCCGCTCGAAGGTGCCGTCCTCGTCGAGGACGTAGGCGATGCCGCCGCTCATGCCGGCGGCGAAGTTGCGGCCGGTATGACCCAGCACGACGACACAGCCGCCGGTCATGTACTCGCAGCCGTGGTCGCCGACGCCTTCCACCACCGTCAGCACGCCCGAGTTGCGCACGGCGAAGCGCTCGCCGGCGACGCCGCGGAAGTACGCCTCACCTTCGGTGGCGCCGTAGAGCACGGTGTTGCCGACGATGATGTTCTCGCGCGGATTGAAGGTGCTGACTCGCGGCGGGTAGACAATCAGGGTGCCGCCGGACATGCCCTTGCCGGCATAGTCGTTGGCGTCGCCCTCCAGCTCGAGGGTGATGCCGCGGGCGAGGAAGCCGCCGAAGCTCTGTCCGGCCGTCCCCTCGCACTTGATGTGGATGGTGTCGTCGTTGAGGCCCTGGTGGCCGTAGCGTTTCGCCACCTCGCCGGAGAGCATCGCTCCGACGATGCGGTTGGTGTTGCGCACCCGGGTCTCGATGACCACCGGTCGCCGGTTGTCGAGGGCGTCCTTCGCCTGCTCGATCAACTCGCGATCGAGGACCGTATCGAGGCCATGATCCTGGCGCTGCGAGTTGCGGCGGGCGACATCCGGGCCGACGTCCGGCTGCTGGAACATCCGGGTGAAGTCGAGGCCCTTGGCCTTCCAGTGGGCGATGGCCTCGCGCGTCTCCAGCCGGTCACTGCGGCCGATCATCTCGTCGATCCGCCGGAAGCCCATCTCCGCCATGATCTCGCGGACTTCCTCGGCGATGAAGCAGATGAAGTTGACCACGTGCTCCGGCTGGCCGGTGAAGCGCTTGCGCAACTCGGGATCCTGGGTGGCGACGCCGACCGGACAGGTGTTGAGATGACACTTGCGCATCATGATGCAGCCGGCGGAGATCAGCGCCGCGGTGGCGAAGCCGAACTCATCGGCCCCCAGCAGGGCGCCGATGACGACGTCGCGGCCGGTGCGCAGGCCGCCGTCCACCTGTACGGCGATGCGGCCGCGCAGGTCGTTAAACACCAGCGTCTGGTGCGTCTCCGCAAGACCCACTTCCCACGGCAGCCCGGCGTGCTGGATCGAGGTCACCGGACTGGCGCCGGTGCCGCCCTCGAAGCCGGAGATGGTGACGTGGTCGGCGTGCGCCTTGGAAACGCCGGCGGCGATGGTGCCGACGCCCACCTCGGAGACCAGCTTGACGCTCACCCGCGAGTCCGGGTTGACGTTCTTCAGGTCGAAGATGAGCTGCGCCAGATCCTCGATGGAGTAGATATCGTGGTGCGGCGGCGGCGAGATCAGGCCGACACCCGGCGTCGAATGGCGCACGCGGGCGATCCATTCGTCGACCTTGTGGCCGGGAAGCTGGCCGCCCTCGCCCGGCTTGGCGCCCTGGGCGATCTTGATCTGCAGGTCGTCGGCGTTCACCAGGTACTCGGTGGTCACGCCGAAGCGGCCGGAGGCCACCTGCTTGATCGCCGAGCGCATGGAATCGCCGTTGGGCAGCGGCTTGAAGCGGGAACTCTCCTCGCCGCCCTCACCGGTGTTGGACTTGCCGCCGACCCGGTTCATGGCGATGGCGAGCGTCGTGTGCGCCTCCCATGAGATCGAGCCGAACGACATCGCCCCGGTGGCGAAACGCCTGACGATCTCGGCGGCGGGCTCGACCTCGTCGATCGGCACCGGCTGGTCCGCCTTCTTCAGCTCGAACAGACCGCGCAGGTTCTTCAGCTTACGCGCCTGGTCGTTGATCCGCGCGGTGTAGGCCTTGAACTTCTTGTAGTCGCCCGAGCGGGTGGCGTGCTGCAGCAGGCCGATCGTCTCCGGCGTCCACATGTGCTCCTCGCCGCGCAGGCGATACTGGATCTCGCCGCCGACATCGAGGGCGTTACGCAGCACCTGCACGTTGCCGTAGGCGAGGCTGTGGCGGCGCACCGTTTCCGCGGCAACCTCCGCCAGCCCGATCCCCTCCACCGGCGTTCGCGTGCCGGTGAAATAGGTCTGGACGAAGGCCTTCGAGAGGCCGACGGCATCGAAGATCTGGGCACCGCAGTACGACTGGTAGGTCGAGATCCCCATCTTCGACATCACCTTGAGGATGCCCTTGGAGACCGCCTTGATGTAGCGCTTGTGCACGTCCGCTTCGCCGGTGCCGGCGGGAAGTTCACTCAGCAGGTTCGAAAGGGTATCGAAGGCGAGATAGGGATTGATCGCCTCGGCACCGTAGCCCGCCAGCAGGCAGAAGTCGTGCACCTGCCGCGCCTCGCCGGTCTCGACGACGATGCCGACCGATGTGCGCAGCCCCTCGCGGATCAGGTAGTGGTGGACGCCGGCGGTGGCGAGCAGCGCCGGGATGGCGATGCGGTCCGCCCCCATCGCCCGGTCGGACAGGATGATGATGTTGTAGCCTTCGCTCACCACCCGGTTGGCCCGGGCGAACAGGTGGGCGAGGGCACCGTCCATGCCCTCGGCGCCATCGGACGCCGGATAGGTGATGTCGAGGGTGTAGGTGCGGAAGGCGTTGTCGACGTGGTTCTCGATCCGCCGGATCCGTTCCAGATCGACGTTGGAAAGGATCGGCGTGCGCACTTCCAGCCGCCTGTGGCCGGCGGCTCCCTCGGGCTCCAGCAGGTTCGGCCGCGGCCCGATCAGCGAGACCAGCGACATCACCAATTCCTCGCGGATCGGGTCGATCGGCGGGTTGGTGACCTGGGCGAAGCACTGCTTGAAGTAGTCCGATAGCATCTTCGGCCGGTCGGACAGCACCGCGATGGGGATGTCGCGGCCCATCGAGCCGACCGGATCCTCGCCGGTCAGCCCCATCGGCTGCAGGAAGAAGCGCAGGTCCTCCTGGGTATAGCCGAACGCCTGCTGCTGATCGAGCAGGGTCTGCGGGTCCGGCGGCATCGGTCCCACTTCCGAGGGCAGCTTTTCGACGCGGATCTGGGTCGCGTCGAGCCACTGCTGGTAGGGCTTGGCCGCCGCCAGCTCGTCCTTAAGCTCGGCATCGTCGATGATGCGGCCCTGCTCCAGGTCGATGAGGAACATCTTGCCCGGCTGCAGCCGCCACTTCTTGATGATCTTCTCCTCGGGGATCGGCAGCACGCCGGATTCCGAGGACATCACGCACAGATCATCGTCGGTGATGACGTAGCGCGCTGGCCGCAGGCCATTGCGATCGAGGGTGGCGCCGATCATCCGGCCGTCGGTGAAGGCCACCGCCGCCGGACCGTCCCACGGCTCCATCAGCGCCGCGTGGTACTCGTAGAAGGAGCGCCGCCCCTCGTCCATCAGCGGGTTGTCGTCCCACGCCTCCGGAATCATCATCATCATCGCGTGCGGCAGCGAATAGCCGCCGGCGAGCAGCAG
>JBDHSN010000164.1:0-7448 GCA_039808105.1 Rhodospirillales bacterium | reverse complement strand
CGGGTCTCGTAGTCACCCGGCGGCGCGGCGAAGAACGATGGCTGCGCGACGGCGACGACGGCAGCGGCGGCCAGCCCGGCAACGGCGAGAAGCACGGCGAGGCGACGCAGCAGGCTCGCGCTCATCGCCCGCGACGGCGATGCTGGCAAGGGCACCCGCGGCGGCGCATCCCGCAGCTCATCCGGTCAGGTGGGCGAAGGGGCTTTCCCGGCAGGTGCGCAGCGCATCGCCCAGGGTGCGGATGCCGCCTTCGGCGAGCAGCGGGATCAGCGCGATGAAGATCTCGGCGGTGGAGAGCGCGTCGCCCAGCGCGGTGTGGCGGCCGGTGACCGACAGGCCAAGGCGCTGGGCGATCGCTTCCAGGCTCTTGTCCTGCTGGTTGGCGTTGATCGCGCAGTCGAGCAGCAGGGTATCGAGGACCGGGTTGGCAAAGCTGACGCCGCAGCGCGGTCCGGCGGCGGCGAAGAAGCGCATATCGAAGGCGACGTTGTGGCCAACGATGACGGTGTCCTCGACGAAGCGGTTCAGCCGCGGCAGGACATCCTCGATCGGCGCTTCGGCGCGCAGCATATCCTGGCTGATGCCGTGGATGGCGCGGGCGCTTTCCGAGATCATCCGCCGCGGCCGCACGAAGCTGTCGAAGATCTCCTGTCGCAGGATGCGGCCGTTGATGATGCGGACGGCGCCGATGGCGATGATCTCGTCGCCCTGATCGGGATCAAGCCCGGTGGTCTCGGTATCGATCACGGTCAGGCTCAGCCGGTCGAGCGGCAGATCCGCCCAGTCGCGCGCCTCGCCGCGTGTCTCGAACAGGTGGAAATCGAAGTCGTGGCCCCAGTCCTCCTCGCCGGCGGCCCCCCCGGCGTCGGCCTCCTGGGCCTCGCTCACCGGCAGGATCAGGCGCAGACACGGGCGGCCGCTGGCGCTCTGGTCCGGCCACACGGCGCCGCCATGCTGCTCGATCGCCTCGAACAGGGTGCGCGTGCTCTCGCCGCCATGGGCGGCGATGTTGCGCATGCCCCAGCGGCGCAGCGCCTCCATGTGCAGCGGTGCGCCCGTCCACTGCAATTCCAGCGAGGCCAGCGCCCGCTTGACCGCCAGCGTCAGCGCCAGATCCTGCGCGCGGCAGAATTCGGACACCTGATCGATCAGGAAAAGGATGCACTGGATGATGGTGTAGCTCTCGATGTGCAGCAAGACCGGCTCCATCGGCGCGCTGACCTCGATCGCACCGTGCCGGTGCTCGGCGAAGCTGCGTTCGATCGCCGCCAGCAGGTCGCTGCCGAGCACGTCCTCCACCGGCAACTGCATCTTCATCTCGTTGCGGTACTCGTCCTCCAGCCGGTCGAGGTGGTGGCTCACCTTCTCCGCCTCATCGCGGATGACTTCGAAGAACTGCTGCCGGCCGCTCTCGTCCATCTCCGGAAAGGTGAGGACCGTCTCGATGGCGGCGCGGATGCCGCCGATCGCCGAGCGCTGGCCCTGGGTCAGCGATTGCAGCAGCGTTTCGCGCCGGCTCTCCGCGCCGAAACGGCGGGTGACGTCCTCGAAGGTGAGGATGTAGCCGCGCAGCCTGTCGTGATCGAGGATCGGCACCAGGTGGGTACTGAGCATGCGCCCTCCCGGCCGCGTGGCGACGAACGGCACCAGGAGGTTGCGTTCGCCCGACGCCAGCCGGTGGCCGATGCTGTCGAGCGCGTGCTTGATCAGCGCTGCGTCGAGGATGCCGAGCACCGAGCGACCAAGGCCGATCCAGTCGCCGGCGCCGCTGCGCCGTGCCTCGCCCTCCAGCAATTGCTGGGCGCGGGGGTTGTAGAGGAGGATGCGCCCCTGCGGATTGCAGACCAGCACGCCCTGGGTCAGCTTCGACATCAGCGCGGCAAGGGTGTTCTTCTCTTCCTCCAGCAGCGCGTTGGCTTCGCGGATGCGGACATCGACGTCGCGGTGCAGGGCCGCGAAGCGCTCGCCGAGAAGGTTGATCCCCGCCGCGAGTGCCTGCACTTCGGCCGGGCCGTCCGCCGCCGAACGATGGGCCGGGTTGGTCGTCGCGATCAGCCGGGCATCCTCGACCAGCGCGGGTAGAGGTGCGGCCCAGCGCTTGTAGGTCAGATGGACGACCAGCAATGTCAGTCCGAGCAGGGCGACGACCGCGAGCAGCGGCAGCGCCCCTGCCGGCGCCAGCACGACGACGAGCTGCTGCTGGTGTTCCGGCGCGAGACTCACCCATATGAGCCAGCAGAAGAGCCCCAGCAGCGCCAGTTGCGCCAGCACTGCCGCCAGCGCGACGGCCCATCCACTGCGACTCATTGCAGCACCTCCCAGAGCAGCGGCTGACTCTTGTTTTTCGAGCACCCGTCGCCGCTCCGGGCATCGTCCGGCCAGTATAAGCGCAAACGCCGGCCGCGCACCGGCGATCGGCGGCGTCATGCGAAGAAAATATCGGTGTCCGGGGCTGCAGCCGAAGTCTTGCCGCACCCGGGGAGAGCGTTGGTATGCGGCTTGCTCGGTTAGCGGAAGGAGGCGCGGGGCGGTCGGCATGATGTTACCCTTTATGGGTAGTGTCTGGGTCGACCGTGCTGCCGCGCTTCCAGGACCTGGCCATCTTGGCAACCACGATGCAGAGGGGGAAAGATGCCGCTGCTGGATAGAGCCCGGGTGTTTTTCGATGCGCTGAATGCGCAGGATCTTGACACTGTCGCCGGGATGATCGCGCCGACGGCGCAGATCTCGACGCCGATCGGTTCCTTTACCGGCGGCGAAGCCTATCGCGAGTGGATGATCATGCACTTCCGCGCCCTGCCCGATTTCTTCCACGAGTTGCGCGGCCTTGCGGCCGAGCAGGGGGATACCGTCGCGTTCGAGCTGCACGCCTTCGGCACCTTCAGCGGGCCGCTGGCGCTGCCGGGTGGCGACGCGGCGCCGACCGGCCGTCAGATCGATGTTCCGGCCGTCGATTTCTGGCGTTTCGACGACGGGATGATCGTCGACTATCGGCTCTACTTCGACCGGCTCGATTTTCTCGGCCAGCTCGGACTGCCCGCCGACGCGCTGTAACCGGCGTCAGCGGGCGAGCCGACCGGCGCTGTGGAATTCCCGCGGCGTCGGTCGGTCTCCAAACTCCTTGGCGCATCTGCTGGCGGCATCGGCGACAGCCGGCGTTGCCGAAAGGCGCGGGCGGTGACGCCGTAAGCTGCCTTGAAGCTGCGCGAGAAGTGCGCAGAATCGCTGAACCCCCAGCGGAAGGCGACCGCGGTGACGGAGAGGCTGGCGCAGCGCGGATCGGCGAGATCGGCGCTGCAGCGTGCCAGCCGCAGGTCGCGGACGAAGGTGCCGAACGAAGTGCCGGCTTGGTGAAACAGTCGGTGCAGGTGCCGCGTCGAGATGCCATTGCTGCGCGCAACGTCGTCCGGACGCAGGGTCGGCTCGTGCAGCCGCGCCTTGATGACGGCGCAAAGGGCGGGCCAGCGCGCGCCCGCCGCGGAGCCGTGACAGTGGCTGGGAGCAGCCTCGTCGGCCGCCGAAGGAGATGACTTCAGCGCAGCGGCGATGAGGCCGACGATGGCATTGCCGACCGCTGCTCGCCCTCCCGCATCCAGGTTCCTTTCCTCGTCGCGCAGCCCGTGCAGCAGCCGGGCGAGCAGCGCCCCCAGGCCGGTACGGCGGTCGAGAAGCCGGAGCTGCGGCAATGTGCCGCGCTGAGGGCGACAAAGGGGCGACGCCAGGCGCAGCGGCAGCCACAGCTGCCGGCAAGGGCCGGTGCCGGCGCTCGACCAGTCGGCGCTCCCGCCCTCGACCAGCGCGATCTCACCCGGCCGCAGAAGGGCCGAGGCGGAGCCGGCGACGGCGATGGCGCTGCCGGCGAGTTGCAGGACGAGAGACGGTCCTTCGTCAGTGTCGTCGCGCGGCTTCCTGCCGGTGAAAGCCACTTCCCACGTCCGGGTACCGGCGGACGCCGCCGCCGACCCGCAGCCTGTTTCACCGCAGCGTTCGCCTGTGTGGCGCGGAGCCTCTGGCATTTGCACCCTCCAGCGCCGACAGCGGCTCGACGCGGCGACAGCGCAGACCGACCGAAACGGCAAGACGGCAGACAGCGGAACCGGCTGGCGCCACGCAGGCTTGCACACCGCCGCGGAAAGTCAAAGCCCAAAACACACACAGAACACCGCTTCCGACTAAAGACGAATAATCGGCGGTTTGCTGTACTTATGGACTAAGACGAAGGTCGAAATTGTGTTGTCAGTAGCGGACGACACCATGGCACTTACAGACAAGAGCGCCGTGATAAATCAGTTTACGCTTCATGAGTTGCATCAATACGGCGTGAAAGCCGTTGAAGCGACAGGGAGGGGCGAAATGCGATTTTCGAAGCCGGCGGCGGCAGCGGTGCTCACAGTTGTGTTCGCGTACTTGGCGGCGCCACCAGCCCGTGCACTGGACGTCGATCCGGGAGATTATGCCGCCGCGCCACCGGGAACCAGCCTGATCCTCGGCTATGGCCAGTTCAACTGGTACAACAGCTTCCACACGCGATCCGGTAATGAGATACACGACAGCGAACTGCAGTCGCAGGTCGGCATTCTCCGTGTCGTCCATTACGTCAATGTCTTTGGTGTTACCTGCGATCCGCAGTTCTTCATTCCGTTCGCCGGCCTGAACAACGCCAAGCTCGGCGGCGAGCACCTCGACAGCACCTTCGGAATGGGCGACATCATCATCGCCAGCACCTGCTGGGTGGTCAACCAGCCGGAGAAGCAGCGCTGGGTCGGCATCACTCCCTTCGTGTTCTTTCCGACCGGCTCGTACCGCGACAAGCAGGTGCTCAACGTCGGCGAGAACCGTTACAAGGGCGTCCTGCAGGTCGGCTATGTCGAGGCGTTCGGCAAGTGGAGCGTCGACCTGATCGCCGACACCACCTTCTATGGCAACAACGACAGCGCCGGGCCCGAGGGCAACAACACCCTGCGGCAGGACAACTCGTATCAGGCGCAGGCCTGGCTGCGACGCGCCCTGACCGACGAGCTGTCGCTGGGGGTCGGCTGGTCAGGCACCTGGGGCGGCAACCAGTACGTGGCGGGAGAGAGCAACAAGCTCTCCACCGAGGCCCAGCAGCTGCGGCTGATCACCCAGTACTTCGTGCTGCCGGACCTGCAGCTGCAGGCACAAGCGCGCACCGACGTCTGGTCGGAGGGCGGTTACCGCGAGACGTTCGGTCTCCACCTGCGGGTTATGAAGGTGTTCTGAGCAGCCCGGCGCGGCGTGCATGTGCGGGCTTTGCCGCCGGGATCGGCGCGCCGGTGGGAAAGCCACCGTCAGGCGGCCGACCACCGGGCGAGGACCTCCTCTACCGGCACCTCGACCACCGGCCGGCGGACCGGCGGCCGGACGCCGTCGATATGGGCCGGAAACAGCACGTCGGTCCACGGGCCGGAACGGTCGATCAGACCGCGCGCCGTCACCTGCGGGTCGTCCGGTACTTCGTCCAGGGTGAGGACGGCGTGATAGCAGCAGTCCGCCGCCGGCAGCAGCCCGTCCCAGTGGGCGAGCGGCTGGGAGGCGAACAGCGCCGCGACCTCGCCGATCAGCGCCGTCTGCGGCAGCGGCTCGTAGCGGCGCTGCTTCCAGTCGGGCCGGCCGACCGCGGCGCAGAAGTTGTCCCAGAACTTCGGCTCGAGCGGGCTGAGAGTGACGAAGCGCCCGTCGGCGGTCGGATAGATCTGATAGAACGCGGCGCCGCCGTTGAGCAGCCCGTCGCCGCGGGGCATCGGCGCGCTGAACGACAGCGTGTTCCAGAACAGCAGCGCCTCGGCCATGCCGATGTCGATGGTGCAGCCCCTGCCGGTGCGGCTGCGGGCGTGCAGCGCGCCGAGGATGGTCAGCACCGCCTGCAGTGAGCCGGCGTAGTCGGCCATCGGCGGGAACGGGATCACCGGCCGCTCGACGGTGCCGCACTGGTTGAGGCCGCCGGTGATCGCCTCGTAGTTGATGTCGTGGCCGGAGGCGTGGCGCAGCGGCCCGGTCTGGCCGTAGCCGGAGAGCGCGCAGTGGATCAGCCGCGGGTTGATCTTCTCCAACACCTCGGGGCCGAAACCGAGGCGGACGAGGACACCCGGGCGGTAGGATTCCAGCAGGATATCGGCGCGCTCGAGCAGCGCCGTCATCTGCCCCCGGCCGGCCTCGGTCTTGAGGTCGACGGTGACGACGGTCTTGCCGGCGTTGTTCAGCCGCCAGAACGGCGAGACGCCGGGCCGTCCCTCGGCATCGAAGTGCCGTCCCGGCTCGCCGCCGGGCGGCTCGACCTTGACGACGTCCGCACCCATGTCGCCCAGCATCCGCGTTCCGAACGGTCCCGGTAGATACTGGCTGAGATCAATGACGCGGATGTCCTGCAGAAACGTTTCGAGCATCGGGATCCCCTGTATCCGGCCGACGGGGCGGCGGCTGGCCTGACGTTAGCCAGCCGCCGTGCGCTGCGTCCACTGTCTTGCCGCTGTTGCCGTCCCCGCCGGCTTGGTCGATAGTGAGACTTATTCCCGCCGACCCTGAGCGACTTGGAGCGCCGATGACGACGACCTCGACGATGGCCGGCAAGATCTGCCTTGTGACCGGCGGTTCGGCCGGCATCGGCTTCATCACCGCGCGGGAGTTGGCGCGCGCCGGCGCCGCGGTCACCATCGTCGGGCGCGGCGCCGCTCGCGGCGAGGCAGCCGCGGCCGCCATCGCAGCCGCTGCCGGCGGCGCGCCGGTGGATTTCATCGCTGCCGACCTCGGCGAGCAGGAGCAGGTCCGCAGCTTTACTGCCCGCTTCGCCGAGCGGCACGATCGCCTCGACGTTCTCGTCAACAACGCCGGCGGCCTGTTCGGCCGCCGGCAGACCACCCTCGATGGCATCGAGCGCACCTTCGCCCTCAACCACCTCGGCTATTTCCTGACGACGCTGCGGTTGCTGCCGCTGTTGCAGGCAGCCGCGCCGTCGCGCGTCGTGGTGGTGGCCTCGGAAGCGCATCGCGGCGTTCGCCTCGATTTCGATGACCTGCAGGGCGAGCACCACTACAACCGCTGGACCGCGTACAAGCGCTCGAAGCTGGCCAATCTGCTGTTCTGCTACGAGCTGTCGCGTCGCCTCGCCGGGCGGGGAATCACCGCCAACGCCCTGCATCCCGGCTTCGTCGCCACCGAGATCGGCACCCGCCACCGCTTCGTCCCCAGCCTGTTGTGGCGGATCGGCACGGCGGTCGCGGCGATCGCCCCTGAGGACGGGGCGCGCACCAGCGTCTATCTCGCCAGCGCACCCGACGTGGCGGCGGTCAGCGGCAGCTATTTCATCAAGAGCGCGCCGGCGCGGTCGTCCGAGGCGTCCCGTGAGCGGGCATCGGCCGAGCGGCTGTGGGACATCAGCCTCAACCTGACGGGTGCTGCCGACATCTGAGCGCCGCCCGCTTCCCTCGGGC
>JBDHSN010000163.1:0-7449 GCA_039808105.1 Rhodospirillales bacterium | reverse complement strand
GGGTGCCGGTCGAGTTCGGATGTCGCCACGAGGTCCATGAACCCGAACCGCCGCGGGTCGTGGAAGCGCACCGTTACGCCGTCGTCGGTGCGGATCACCACGTGATCGTGAACGGCGAGCGGCGGCGGCTCGCCGGGATGCACGCAGAAGCGTCCGGACATGCCGAGGTGGGCCAGCCACACCTCGTCCTGATCGAGATGGATCAGCAGGTACTTGCCGCGCCGCCCGATATCCCCGATCCGCCGTCCGGCCAGCCGCTGGGCGAAGCCGTCCGGCAGCGGGAACCGCAGGTCGGGCCGGCGCTGCACGACCTCTACCAGCCGGTGGCCGGCAAGAACGGGCAGCAGCCCGCGGCGGACGGTCTCGACCTCTGGCAGTTCGGGCATGGCGGCAAGCTAGCGCGATCTGCGGGCTTCCGCTATGGTCGCCGCCATGTCCGGCACCAGTTCGAACCAACACCCCGGCGCTCCCGGCGATGCGGCAGAAGCGACGACGCACTTCGGCTTTCGCACCGTGCGCGCGACAGACAAGCGCTCGCTGGTCGGCGCCGTCTTCAATTCCGTCGCCTCGCGCTACGACCTGATGAACGACCTGATGAGCGGCGGCGTCCATCGCCTGTGGAAGGCGGCGATGCTCGACTGGCTCAATCCGCAACCGCAGCACACTCTGCTCGACGTCGGCGGCGGCACCGGCGATGTCGCCTTCGGCTTCATCGACCGCGGCGGCGGCGAGGTGATCGTCGTCGATATCAATCGGGAGATGCTGTCGGTCGGGCGCGACCGGGCCATCGATCGCGGGCTCATTCGCGGCCTCGACTGGATCTGCGGCGATGCCGAGCAGCTGCCGGTGGCCTCGGCCTCCGTCGACGTGTTCACCATCGCGTTTGCCATTCGCAACGTCACCCACATCGAGGCGGCGCTGCGCGAGGCCCGCCGCGTCCTGAAGCCGGGCGGGCGTTTCCTGTGCCTGGAGTTCAGCCGCGTCTCCCTGCCGGTGCTCGACCGCCTGTACGATGCCTATTCGTTCCGGGTGCTGCCGCTGCTCGGCCGGCTGGTGGCCAATGACGCCGACGCCTACCGTTATCTGGCCGAAAGCATCCGCCGCTTTCCGTCGCAGGAGCGATTCGCCCAGATGATCCGCGCCGCCGGCTTCGACGTGGTCACCTGGCGTAACCTTTCGGGGGGCATCGTCGCCCTGCATTCCGCTTGGCGCACGTGACGAGCGGCGGCTCTCCGGTGCATCGCTGCCGCCGGCGGCGGGGGCGTCGGCGGCGATGATCGACGGCCTGCGCAACGCCGGCCGGTTGCTGCTGCTCGGCGTCCTGCTGGCGCGGCACGACGCGCTATTCGTTCTGGAGCGCTTCTCCTTCGGCCGTCCGTTGATGTGGCTGGCGCGGCCGCTGGTCCGCCGCGACCCGGCCGGCACCCGGCTGCGGCCCGGGCAGCGGCTGGCGCAGGCGCTGCAGGCGGCCGGGCCGTCCTTCGTCAAGCTCGGCCAGATGCTCGCCAGCCGCTCCGATCTCCTCGGCGAAGAACTCGCCCGCGACCTTTCCGAACTGCAGGACCGGTTGCCGCCGTTCTCCTTCGACGAGGTTCGCCTTGCTGTCGAGGAAGAGTTCGGACAGCCGATCGAGAACCTGTTCGCCCGCTTCGAGGAGCAGCCGATCGCCGCCGCGTCGATCGCCCAGGTGCACTTCGCCGTGGACAGCGAGGGCCGCGAAAAGGCGGTCAAGGTGCTGCGCCCCGGGATCGAGAAGGCGCTCTCGCGCGACCTCGAGCTGTTCTTCTGGATCGGCCGGCTGGTGGAGCGGAACCTGCCGGCGCTGCGCCGGCTGCGGCTGCTCGAGTCCCTGGACGCGCTGACCGCCAGCGTCGCCGTCGAGATGGACCTGCGTTTCGAGGCGGCGGCGGCGGCCGAGCTTGCCGACAATTTCCGCGGCGACCCGTCGTTCTACGTTCCGGCGGTCGATTGGACGCGGACCGGCCGGCGCGTCCTCACCACCGAGCGGGTCAGCGGCCTGAAGATCGACGAGCGCGATGCCATCATCGCCCGCGGCCACGACCCGCGGGTGGTGCTGACCAAGGCCGCCGGCGCCTTTTTCCAGCAGGTCTTCCGCGACGGCTTCTTCCACGCCGACCTGCACGCCGGCAACATGTTCGTCCGCGCCGATGGCAGCGTTGCGGTGGTCGATTTCGGCATCATGGGCCGGCTCGACCGGCCGACCCGGCGGCATCTCGGCGAACTTCTCCTCGCCTTCCTGACCCGTGACTGGCGGCGCGCCGCCGAGGTGCATTTCGCCGCCGGCTGGATACCGGCCGACCGCTCGATCGAGGCGTTCGCCCAGGCGTGCCGCTCGATCGCCGAGCCGATCCTCGACCGGCCGCAGAACGAGATCTCGGTCGCCCGGCTGCTCGGCCAGCTGTTCCAGGTCACCGAGACCTTCGACATGGAGGCGCAGCCCCAGCTTCTGCTGCTGCAGAAGACGATGCTGGTCGCCGAGGGCACCGGCCGGTCGCTGGCTCCCGATGCCAACATGTGGATCCTGGCACGACCGATGATCGAAGCCTGGTGCGCCGAGACGCTCGGACCGCAGGCGTTGGTTCGCGAGGGTGCGGCTGACATCGCCGCGGCGCTGGCGCGGCTGCCGGAGCTGGTGCGGCGCGCCGAGCACGGCTTTGCCGCCCTCGCCGAAGGCCGGGTGAAGATCGACGCGCAGAGCCTGCGCGCCTCGCGAGGCGATCGCGGCGCGGCCATGGCCGGCTGGATCGTCGCGGCGGTGCTCGCCGGCGCCCTGTTCGGCCTCCTCATCCGCTGACCGCAGCAGCGAGCCGGCACAGTGGGGCCGATCTCCGGTCTCCTGGTTTCCGGCCGCGGCGGGATGGCTCTTTGCCGCCGGTGCGATCAGGGCTTTTCGCGCACTTGCTTCGGTTGCTTCGACGCGCTACGTTGGATCAACACTCAAATTTCGTAATTATGGGTAAATGCACACGCTCGCCGGGAAGCGTATCCTTCTGATCGTCGCCGGAGGTATCGCCGCCTACAAATGCCTCGAATTGATCCGCCGGCTCCGCGAGCGCGGTGCGCGGGTGCGCTGCATCCTGACCGCGGCGGGCGCCGCCTTCGTGACGCCGCTGTCGCTGGAGGCGCTGTCCGAGGACCGGGTCCACACCGACCTCTTCACCCTCGGCCGCGAGAGCGAGATGGGACACATCCAGCTGTCGCGGGATGCCGACCTGCTGGTGGTCGCCCCTGCCACCGCCGACATTCTTGCCCGGATGGCGGCCGGCATCGCCAACGATCTGGCGACGACGGCGCTGCTCGCCACCGACAAGCCGGTGCTGGCGGCGCCGGCGATGAACGTGCGGATGTGGGAGCATCCGGCGACGCAGGCCAATCTCGCCACCTTGCGCGCCCGCGGCCTTGCCACCGTCGGCCCGGATGAGGGCGACATGGCCTGCGGCGAATGGGGCTTCGGCCGCATGGCCGAGCCTGCCGCCATCCTCGCCGCCATCGAGGCGCAACTGGCACCGGCAAGGCGGCTTGCCGGTGTGCGCGCCCTCGTCACCAGCGGGCCGACGCGCGAGCCGATCGATCCGGTCCGCTATATCTCCAATCACTCCTCCGGCCGGCAGGGTCATGCCATCGCGGCGGCGCTCGCTCGTCACGGCGCGGCGACGACGCTGGTGGCAGGTCCAACCGCACTTGGCGATCCGCCCGGCGTCCAGGTTGTCGCCATCGAGACGGCGGTGGAGATGCTGGCGGCTTGCGAGGCGGCGCTGCCGGTTGACGTGGCGGTGTGCGCGGCGGCGGTCGGCGACTGGCGGGTCGTCCAGGCTGCCCGGCAGAAGATGAAGAAGGACGCATCCGGGCCGCCTTCGCTTCACCTCGCCGAGAACCCCGACATTCTGGCCACCCTCGCCAGCGCCGGCGGCCGGCGGCCGCGCCTCGTCGTCGGCTTTGCTGCCGAGACCACCTGCGTTGTCGAGCATGCCGAGGTCAAGCGGGCGCGCAAGGGCTGCGACTGGATCGTCGCCAATGACGTCTCGCCTTCCACCGGCACCTTCGGGGGCGCCTCCAATACCGTGCACCTGATCTCGGCGAGCGGCGTCGAGGCGTGGCCGCAGATGAGCAAGCAGGCGGTCGCCGAGCGGCTGGCCGGCCGCATCGCCGACGTCCTCGCGCCGCTCAACAGCGCGGAAGGTGCGCCATGATGCCGCTCGACCTGCCGGTACGCCGCCTGCCGCACGGCCGCGACCTGCCGTTGCCCGCGTACGCGACGGCGCATGCCGCCGGCCTCGACCTGCTGGCGGCGACGGCGGAGGCTGTGGTGCTGCCGCCGGGTGGGCGGGCGCTGCTGCCGACCGGCCTCGTCATCGCCCTGCCGGAGGGTTACGAGGCGCAGGTGCGGCCGCGCTCCGGCCTCGCGGCGCGATACGGCGTCACGG
Source organism: Rhodospirillales bacterium (assembly GCA_039808105.1). GTDB lineage: Bacteria > Pseudomonadota > Alphaproteobacteria > Rhodospirillales > Defluviicoccaceae > Defluviicoccus. The sequence goes on along the minus strand of JBDHSN010000163.1, from coordinate 3,004 downwards.
TTCTCAACAGCCCCGGCACCATCGATGCCGACTATCGCGGCGAAATCGCGGTTGTGCTGATCAACCACGGCGCGCAGGCGTTCCGCATCGAGCGCGGCATGCGCATTGCCCAACTCGTGGTCGCCCCGGTGACCGCGGTGCGCTGGCAGGAGACGACGGAAATGGCGCCGACGGAGCGCGCCGAAGGCGGCTTTGGTTCCACCGGAACCGGGGGAGTGGCAGACGGGAAGCAAGAACAATGCTGAAGCTCTCGCGCAAGACGCTGTTCGCCATCGAGGCGGTACTCGATATCGCCTACCACGCCGGCGCGGAACCGGTGCAGAGCCGCGAGATCACCCGCCGGCAGGGCATTCCCCGGCGCTATCTGGAGCAGGCGCTGCAGAACCTGGTGCGCAGCGGCGTGCTGGTCGGCGTGCGCGGCCCGCGCGGCGGCTACCGGCTGGCGCGCGAACGTCGGCGGATCACCGTCGGCGAAATCATTCGCGTCGTCCGCAACGACGATGGCGAGGATGACCCGCTGCAGGAGGAGACCGGCTCGCCGCTCGGCCACCGGGTGGTGCGCCCGCTGTGGATCGAACTGCAGGGCGAGCTGCTGTCGAAGCTGGACGGGGTGACCATGGACGATCTGTGCAATCGCGCCGACAGTATCGGCATCCTCAGCGAAGGGCGGGACCGGCTCGACTTCTCCATATAAGGAGAACGGCCGCCGCCATCGCTGCCAGCGTTTGCAAGGCGCGCCAGAGCGATATAAACTATCTCTATAGGATAGATAGACAACGGGTGGGCGATGCGATGAACGAACAATCTTCTGCCGAACTGGCGGCGACACACGGTCGCGGCCGGATCTTTGAGAGCATCCTTGAGACGATCGGCGATACTCCGCTGGTCCGCCTGCGCAAGTTCGCGGCCGACGCCGGCTGTGGCGCCGAGCTGCTGGGCAAGTGCGAGTTCTTCAATCCCCTCGCCTCGGTCAAGGACCGCATCGGACTTGCCATGGTGCTGGCCGCCGAGAAGGAAGGGCGCATCGGCGAGGGGGCGACGCTGGTCGAGCCGACCTCCGGCAACACCGGCATCGCGCTCGCCTTCGTTTGTGCGGCGCGCGGCTACCGGCTGATCCTGACCATGCCGGAGAGCATGTCCATCGAGCGTCGCAAGATGCTGGCGCTGCTCGGCGCCGAGATCGTGCTGACGCCGGCGGCCAAGGGCATGCCGGGCGCGGTCGCCCGCGCCGAGGAGGTGGTGGCGGCGACGCCGGGGGCGATCATGCTGCAGCAGTTCTCCAACCCGGCGAACCCCGAGATCCACCGCCGCACCACCGCCGAGGAGATCTGGCGGGATACCGGCGGCAACGTCGATGCCCTCGTCAGCGGCGTCGGTACCGGCGGCACCATCACCGGCTGCGCCGAGGTGCTGAAGCCGCGGCGTCCGCGCCTGCGCATCATCGCGGTCGAGCCGGAGGACAGCCCGGTGCTCTCCGGCGGCGTTCCCGGCCCGCACAAGATCCAGGGCATCGGCGCCGGCTTCGTCCCGGCGGTGCTCAACGTCCGCCTCATCGACGAGGTGGTCAAGATCGGCAACGCCACCGCCTTCGAGACGGCGCGCCGCGTCGCCAGGCTGGAGGGCCTGCCGGTCGGCATCTCCTCCGGCGCGGCGCTGGCGGCGGCGGTCGAGGTCGGCAAGCGGCCGGAGATGTCCGGCAAGGCGATCGTCATCATCCTGCCGTCGTTCGCCGAGCGCTACCTGTCGACGGCGCTGTTCGAAGGGCTCGGCGAATAGCCCGCGGCGAGCGCGAGCCGGCGGCAGCGCCGATGGACTTCACCGACGCCCAGATCAGCCGCTACGCCCGGCACATCCTGCTCGACGAGATCGGCGGCACCGGGCAGGGCAAGCTGCTGGCCTCGCGCGTGCTGGTGATCGGCGCCGGCGGCCTCGGCTCGCCGCTGCTGCTCTACCTCGCCGCCGCCGGCGTCGGCACCATCGGCGTCATCGACGACGATGTGGTCGATCTGTCCAACCTGCAGCGGCAGATCGTCCATACCACCGACCGGCTCGGCGTCCCCAAGGTGGAGAGCGCCCGCGCCGCGCTTGCCGCCGTCAATCCGGAGGTGCGGGTGATCCCGCACCGGCAGCGGCTGACGGCGGCCAACGCCCGCGCGCTGATCGACGGCTACGACGTCATCGCCGACGGCAGCGACAACTTTCCCACCCGCTTTCTCGTCAACGATGCCTGCTACTTTGCCGGCAAGCCGCTGGTCTCGGCGGCGATCCTGCGCTTCGACGGCCAGCTGGCGACGTTCAGGGCCGGCGTGCCGGTGCCGCCGGGGGCGGAACGGCCGCCGTGCTACCGCTGCCTCTACCGCGAGCCGCCGCCGCCGGGGCAGATCCCGACCTGCGCGCAGGCGGGCGTGCTCGGCGCCTTCTGCGGCGCCCTCGGCGGCCTGCAGGCGACCGAGGTGATCAAGGAGCTGCTCGGCATCGGCGAGAGCCTCGCCGGCTGGCTGCTGGTCGTCGATGCGCTGGCCGGCACCTGGCGGCGCATCCGCGTCCGCCGCGATCCCGGTTGCCCGCTGTGCGGCGATCATCCCGCCATCGTCGATCTCGCCATCCATGCCGATGCCACCGACGCTGCCGCCTGCCGCGCCTGAGCCGGGCGGCGGCGTGGCGGGCAGGGGCCTTGACAAGCTGTCGGTGCTGGTCCTCTCCGGCCGCTTCGAGCGGGTGCACTACGCGCTGGTGATGGCGAGCGCGGCCGCCGCCATCGGCATGCCGGCGACGCTGTTCTTCACCGATGCGGCGCTGCGCGCGCTGACCGGCGCGCCGCAAGCCCCCGGCTGGCGGGGGCTTGCGGCGGACGACGGGCGCGACGGCGGCGCGGTGGACGACGCCCGGCGGGCGCGCGGCGTCGCCGGCTTCGAGGAGCTGCTGTCGGCCTGCGCCGAGCTCGGCGTGCGGCTGATCGCCTGCGAAATGGGGCTACGGGCGGTGGGCCTCGCCGCCGCCGAGC
>JBDHSN010000162.1:0-7493 GCA_039808105.1 Rhodospirillales bacterium | reverse complement strand
TCGCGCTGCTGCAGGCGCTGACCAGCATTCAGGAATCGACGCTGACCTTCGTGCCGAAGATCGTCGCCATGCTGCTGGCGATGGTGCTGTTCCTGCCGTTCATGACCACCGCGCTGATCGAGTTCACCCAGCGGCTGTTCGACCGCATCGTTGCCGGCTGAGCCGCGATGATGGCGCCGTTTCCCGTCGCCGCCGAGGCTTTCGCGGTGCTGCTGGTCTTCGTCCGGCTCGGTACCGCCATCGCCTTCCTGCCGGGGTTCAGCACCGCCTATGTCCCCACGCGCCTGCGCCTGTTGCTTGCGCTGCTGCTGAGCGCGCTGGTGGCCCCGGCGCTGGACGGCGTGCTGCCGCCGATGCCGGCCTCGCCGGCGGCGCTGGCGCTGCTGCTGGCGGGCGAGGCGACGGTCGGCCTGTTCCTCGCCACCGCCGTCCGCATCGCCTTCGCCGCGCTGCAGATCGCCGGGACCGCCATCGCCTTTCTCGGTTCCTTCGCCAACGCCCTGGTGCAGGATCCGATCGTCGATCAGCAGAGCTCCGCCATCGGCGGTTTCTTCACCACGCTCGGCATCGTCGTGGTGTTCGCCGCCGACCTGCACCTCGTCATGCTGCGGGCGCTGGTCGACAGCTATGCGACTTTCCTGCCACAGGCAGGACCCCCTGTCGGCGATTTCGCGGCGGCCGTAGCGCGTGCGGTCGCCGACAGCTTCGCGCTCGGCGTGCAGCTGGCAGCGCCGTTTATCATCGTCAGCCTCGTCTATAATGTCGGTATGGCGCTGCTCGGCCGCCTGGTACCCCAACTCCAGGTTTTCTTTTTCGGCCTCCCGCTCCAGCTTGGATTGCAGATCTGGGTGATGGCGCTAACGCTTTCGGGTATAATGCTGGTGTTCGTCGCGCATTTCGGTCGTGTCCTCGCGACCGTGGCGGGGGGTTGATCCGGGAGCGCACGCGCAAGGTCGATGTCGGACGAAGACCGCTCCTCGAAAACCGAACAGGCCACGCCGAAACGGCTGCAGCAGGCGCGCGAACGCGGCCAGTTCGCCCAGTCGCAGGATGTCCAGGTGTGGGCGACGCTGTGCGCCGGTGCCCTGGCGCTCGCCGCCCTGGCGCCGGCGGCCGCCGGGCGCGCCGCCCGGCTGGGGCTGCGCTTTGTTGAGCACCCGGAACAGCTGCACGTCGATCTCGCCGGGATGCGCGCCGGATTGGGCGAGGTGCTGCTGGAGATGGCGGTCATCCTCGCCCCTACGGTGCTGCTGCTGGCGCTGTTCGGCCTCGGCTGCGGCCTTGCCCAGTCCGGGCTGATGTGGGCGCCACAGCGGCTGGCGCCGGATTTCGGCAAGCTGTCGCCGCTGAAAGGGGCGCAGCGGCTGCTCTCGGCCCGCGCCGCCATCGACCTCGGCAAGAGCGTCCTCAAGCTGGCGGTGGTCACCGCGGTGCTGGCGGCGATCCTGCTGCCTTCCGTTCCCGGTCTGGAGCAGTGGGCGACGCTGTCGCCGGCGGCGGTCCTGGTCCACAGCGATGGCGTTCTCGTCCGCATCGCCGCGGCGGTGGCGGCGCTGACCACCGTCGTCGCCGCCGCCGACTACCTCTACCAGCGGTTCTCCTTCCTGGCACAGACGCGGATGACCCGACAGGAGGTGCGCGACGAATTCAAGGATGCCGATGGCGATCCTCATATCAAGGCGCGCCGCCGCCGGCTGCGGCAGCAGCGCTCGCGCCAGCGGATGATGACGGCGGTGCCGACGGCGACGGTGGTGATCACCAACCCGACCCACTACGCGGTGGCGCTGGCGTACGACATGGCGACGATGCCGGCGCCGAAACTGGTGGCCAAGGGCGTCGATGAGCTCGCCCGCCGCATCCGCGAGCTCGCGGCCAGCCACGGCGTTCCGGTGGTCGAGAATCCGCCGCTCGCCCGCTCGCTGCACGCCAGCGCGGAGATCGACGACGAGATCCCGGCCGAACACTACCAGGCGGTGGCTCAGGTGATCGGCTGGGTGATGCGCAGTCGGGGGCCGCAGCACGGCCGCCACCCCGGCCGCTGATGGCGCGCCAGAAGGACGCCGGCGGCGGCATGGCCGACCTCCTTGCGGCCCTCTTCGACGAGGCGCCGGTCGGTATCGCCCGCCTCGACCGGGACGGCGGCATCGTCCGCTGCAACTCCCGCCTCGCCGTGCTCCTCGGTCATCAGCCCGATGCCATCGTCGGCCGCGCCTTCGCCGAGGCTTTCTCCGTCGGCGACCGCGAGCCGGTCCGCGCGCTGCTGGCGGAACTGGCGGCGGGCAGCGGTCGTCGCGTCACCGTGGACAATGTGCGGCTGCTTCCCGTGCAGACGGGCGAGGCGATGCGGGCGGTCCACCTGGTGGCGACGGCGATCGCCGGCGACGGGCCGCCCTGCGGGTTGCTGGTGCACGTTCTCGATGGCGGTAAGCGCGACAGGCAGGAGCCACTTTCCGACCCCGCGCAGAAGCTGCAGGTGCTGGGCCAGCTCGCCGGCGGCATCGCCCATGACTTCAACAACCTTGTCGCGGCGATCCTCGGCTCCTGCGAGCTGGCCCTCGGCGAAATCCATCCCGGCGCCGCCGGCCATGACGACCTCGTCAGCGCGCGCGCCACGGCGCTGCGGGCACGCGGCCTCGTCCGCCAGCTTCTCGCCCTTGTCCGCGGGCAGCCGCTGCAGCCAGTGCCCCTGCACGCGGACCGGGCCATCGATGAGCTGCTGCCGCTGCTGCGCCGGCTGGCCGGCAGCGCCATCACCCTTGACGTGCGGCACGCCGCGACGCTGCCGCCGGTGCTGATTGATCCCGGCCAGTTCGATCAGGTGATCATCAACCTCGCGGTCAACGCCCGCGATGCGATGCCGCGCGGCGGGCGGCTGTCGCTGCGCACCGCGGCGGTAGCGGAGACGGCGCCGGCCGGGCGAGGTGGCGTCGCGGTGGCCGCGGAACCCTGGGTGCAGGTCGAGGTCGCCGATACCGGCAGCGGCATCCCGCGCGCGATCATCGGCGAGATCTTCGCGCCGTTGTTCACCACCAAGCCGGCGGGACAGGGGACCGGCCTGGGGTTGGCGACGGTGCAGGGCATCGTCCAGCAGAGCGGCGGCCGCATCGAGGTGGACAGCAGCGAGGGCGCCGGCACCACCTTTCGCCTGCTGCTGCCGACCGCCCGGTGCACCGCCGGCGCTGCTGCCGAACCGCCGGTGCCGCCGGCCGCTCCGCCGCCACTGCCGCCCCGCCGGGCGCTGCTTCGCGCGGCGCGGGTATTGCTGGTGGAAGACGAAGGGACGATCCGCAGCTTCGCCGCCCGCGCCCTGCGCAGCTGCGGCTGCGCGGTGGCGGAGACCGGTGACGGTGCCAGCGCGGTGCAGGCGCTGCAGCAGCCGCAGCAGCCCTTCGACCTGCTGCTGATCGACCTGAAGCTGCCCGACGTGCCCGGCACGGAAGTGATCCGGCAGGCGCGGTCACGCCGTCCTGACCTTCCTGTCGTGGTCATCTCCGGCGAGCTGAACGCCGGCGAGGCGCTCGACCCGGCGGATTGCCGGCTGTCCCTCCTCGCCAAGCCCTTCACCCTCGCCGAGCTGGTGGCAAGGGTGCGGTGCCTGCTGGAGCGGTGAGAGCAGGCGGCGGGTGTCGCCGCCCGTCAGCCGCCCGCCTACAGGCGCAGCCCGGAGGGACCCGTGACCAGGGTGCGTACCAGCTCCGCCTGCCGGTCGGTGCCGGTCTTGGCGAAGATCTGCTTGAGGTGCTTGCGCACCGTCTCGTAGGTCAGGCCGAGATGCTGCGCCGACTGGTCGAGCCGCATGCCGCGGGCGAGCAGCACCGCCACCCGCGCCTCGGCGCGGCTGAGGTTGTACATGCGCACCAGCTGCCGCGGGTCGATGTCGACCGGCCGTTCCGGATCGCCGATGAACAGCACGGCACCGGGATCGCGATCGGCGCGCCGCTGCGTCCGGTCCTTGATCGGCATGATCAGCAGGGTCAGCGGCCGGCGGCCACCCTCGCGCGGCACCGAGAACGTGTGGGTCTCGCCGCCCGGATCCGGCTTGAGATCGCCGCTGGAGCCGGCGAGGAAGTCGCGGAAGCGGAAACGGCCGGCCGGCAGCTTCAGGCCGAGGCCGCCGCTGCCGAGATAGAGCGCCTCCTCGCTGTCGATGATCTCGCGTGCGGTGCGGTTGGCGTTGAGGATCACCCCGGAGCAGCCGAGCAGGGCGATGCCGATCGGCATGACGTCGAGGGTATCGAGCAGGATGCGCTCGACGTCCTGCACCCGGCGCATCGTCCCGCCGGCGCGCAGGCCCTGGCGCAGCGAGGGGAGCAGCCGGAACAGCAGCTCGCTGTCGTCCTCCCAGAAGGCGCCCTTGTCGCGGGCGCGGGCGAACGACAGCAGCGTCACCTGCGAGCCCTGCGTCTCGAGCACGCCGAGCAGGTGATGGTAGAGGTTCTGCGGGCGCAGCCAGTACCGGTAGAAGTCGGTTTCGACCAGCGTGCCGGCATCCATCAGCTGCCGGCTGGTCAGCACCGTGCCGGGATGACGGAAGTGCTCCGGCCGCTGCAGCCAGGCGTTCTGCCGGCAGTAGAACTCGCGGTAGGCGGTGACGAACATGGCGTCGATGCTGACCGAATGGTCAAGCTGGCCGCGGCCCTGCTCGAAGTCGTGGGAGATGACCGCCGCGGCGTCGGCATGGAGGGCATCGCGCAGCTTGCCGAGAACCTCCGGCCACAGCTTCGGGTCCATGCTGGCTTCGTAGAAGCCGGAGACGACGGTGGTGAGGACGGTACCGATGCCGGCCAGGAAGTCGTGGATGCTCGCCGGGTAGCCGGGGCTGCCGCTGACGATCGGCGAACGGACACTGCCATCGCGGAACGGCACCCGCATTTCGAGGCGATCGCCGCCGGGGCGCGATCCGAGCGGCTCGGCGCGGCGTCGGTCGTAGCCCGACCGCCGGTCGTCGCCCTGCCGGACATCCTGCAGACTGCGCCGTTCGTGTCCGGAGCGACGATCGACGAATTGCCCATTGCTCATCTGCACCACTTGGTTCTCCCTGCCACGAGCCCTCATACAGGTGCTATTACGCCCGCAAATCACCGGCTTGTCTTCACGTTTCCGTGATATTTTAAAATTTGTTTACGATCTTGCACGTAAAAGCAGAAAAAGTCGATTTTACAACATCAATAACTTGTGCGACAACGTCCCATTGCCGCTAATATAACCCTCAAAGGGGATGTGTCGGCCCTATAGGGTAATCCTGGATGGTTGACATTACAATGTGTTGCAAAAATGGCTTTGCTATTGGAACAAAAAGCGTACATTCTCCGGCCATTGCCATGACGCTCAGGCCCGTGGAATAAGGAGGCATCCGATGATGGTCGGCAGGCTGCAAGTGGTGGACAAGGACGGAAGCGACAGGACGCGGGCGATCGATGCTGCGGTCAGTCAGATCGAACGGGCATTCGGCCGCGGCTCCATCATGCGCCTCGGGCAGCGCGAGACGGTCGAGACCGAAGTGGTGTCCACCGGCTCGATCGGCCTCGACATCGCGCTGGGCATCGGCGGTCTGCCGCGCGGGCGGGTGGTCGAAATCTACGGGCCGGAAAGCTCGGGCAAGACCACGCTCGCCCTGCACGCCATCGCCGAAGCCCAGAAGAAGGGCGGCATCTGCGCGTTCATCGATGCCGAGCACGCTCTTGATCCGGTCTATGCCCGCAAGCTCGGCGTCAGCATCGATGATCTGCTGATCTCGCAGCCGGATGCCGGCGAGCAGGCGCTGGAGATCGCCGATACCCTGGTCCGCTCCGGCGCCGTCGATGTCCTCGTCGTCGATTCCGTCGCGGCGCTGGTACCGCGGGCCGAGCTGGAAGGCGAGATGGGCGACAGCCACGTCGGCCTGCAGGCCCGGCTGATGAGCCAGGCGCTGCGCAAGCTCACCGGCTCGGTCGCCCGCTCGCGCACCATGATCATCTTCATCAACCAGATTCGCATGAAGATCGGGGTGATGTTCGGCAACCCCGAGACCACCACCGGCGGCAATGCGCTGAAGTTCTATTCGTCGGTTCGCCTGGAGATCCGCCGCATCGGCGCCATCAAGGACCGCGACGAAGTGGTCGGCAACCAGACCCGGGTCAAGGTGGTCAAGAACAAGCTGGCACCGCCGTTCAAGATGGTCGAATTCGACATCATGTACGGCGAGGGCATCTCCAAGACCGGCGAGCTGCTCGACCTCGGCATCAAGGCGGGGATCGTCGACAAGTCCGGCTCGTGGTTCTCGTTCGGCTCCGAACGCATCGGCCAGGGCCGCGAGAACGCCAAGCAGTACCTGCGCGACCGCCCGGAGCGGGCGACGGAGATCGAGGTGAAGATCCGCCAGAACGCCGGCCTCGTCTCGGAAGCGCTGCTCTCCGGCGGCGACAGCGGCGAAGACATGGCCGGCGCCGGCGACTAGCGGGGCGTGCCCCCGCCCGCGCCTGGCCGGACGGGGAGGAGGCCGGCAAGCCCGTCTGGCATGCGGCTTGCGTCAAGCTCGCGTCGCTGATCTGAGGAGGAGCGCAAAAGGCTGTGGCCGAGAAGAACCCGGAGGCGGACCGCTACAAGAGCTTTGCCGGCATCGACTGCGATGGAGACAGCCGCCGGCTGATCGGGCTGATCCGCCGGCACATCGACGATCCGGCCAGGACCGACGCCTTCTGGGAGGCGTTCAAGGGCAAGCTGGCGGAGGTTGGCGGCGAGGCCAAGCCCGACGGGCTGCGCCTCGTCTGCTCCTACGTCTCCGACATCGGGGATCTGTTCGAGCGCTACGGCGACAGCGAGGGCCTCGAACTGCTGCAGCACCTCGAGGAGCAGTGCTGTTGAGCTGGCGGCGGCCGGCCTTGCGCCCGCCGCGGCATTGCCGGGGCGCGGCCGCCACGTTCCTTCCCCTGTGGACAAGAGCAGGGGCGCACCGTAAAAAGCGCCGGGCTGCGGGATAAAACTTCGCCGCACAACACCTTACATCAAGCGATCATGCAAACCGTCAATGACATCCGCCGCGGCTACATAGACTTCTTCGCTGCCAACGGCCACCGTCCGGTGGCGTCCAGCCCGCTGGTACCGCGCAACGACCCGACGCTGATGTTCACCAACGCCGGGATGGTGCAGTTCAAGAACGTTTTCACCGGGCTTGAGAAGCGCGATTACGTCCGCGCCGTTACGTCGCAGAAGTGCGTGCGCGCCGGCGGCAAGCACAACGACCTGGAAAACGTCGGCTACACCGCGCGGCATCACACCTTCTTCGAGATGCTGGGCAACTTCTCTTTCGGCGACTACTTCAAGGAGCTGGCGATCGAGCTGGCCTGGAAGCTGGTAACGAAGGAGTTCGGACTGGCCGCGGACCGGCTGCTGGTCACCGTCTATGCCGATGATGACGAAGCCTTCGGGCTGTGGCGGAAGATCTCCAGCCTGCCGGAGGAGAAGATCATCCGCATCGCCACCTCCGACAACTTCTGGGCGATGGGCGATACCGG
>JBDHSN010000161.1:0-7557 GCA_039808105.1 Rhodospirillales bacterium | reverse complement strand
ATCGGCGCCGCGACCGGGCTGGTGACCGGGGCGACCGGCGTCTTCGTCATCCCGGCGGTGCCGTACCTGCAGTCGCTTGGACTGGAGAAGGATGATCTGATCCAGGCGCTGGGGCTGTCGTTCACCGTCTCGACGGTGGCGCTTGCCGCCGGCCTGCTGCGCGTCGACGCGTTTCAGCCGGCCTACGCCGGCATCTCGCTGCTGGCGCTGGTCCCGGCGCTGGCGGGGATGTTCGCGGGGCAGTGGATCCGCGAGCGGATCAGCGCCGAAACCTTCCGCACCGTCTTCTTCGCCGGGCTGCTCGCGCTGGGCGGCTACCTGCTCATCCGCGCGCTGGTCTGATCCGGCGTTACCACCGGCTGCGCGTGTCTACGACTTGCGCGCGCTCCGCTCATTCTCGGCGACACGGCGCTTCGGGCTGCTGGCGACCGCTTTTGTCGTCTTCGCCGGTTTCGCGGCCGACTTGGTCGCGGTCGCGGCCGCGGCCGCGGTCGGCGCCTTGCCCTTCGCGGGGGTCGTGGTGGCGCGCGACGTCGTGGCGGGGCGGGAGGCGGGAGCCGCCTTTGTGGCCGGGGCCTTCGCCGAGGATTTCGCCGAGGCGAGGACGACGCCGGTACCCTTGCCCTTCGGCTGCGCCTTTGCTGCGACCGGCTTTGCCGCTGCCTTGGCCGGGGTGCGGCTGGCGAGCTGCTTGCCGCGGGTGGAGCGGGCGGCAACCGCCGGCTTTTCCTTGCGCTTGGAGCGGGTCTGCTCGGCGCGCGCCGGCCGCACCGTCCGGACCGGTACGAATTCGGCGGCGGCGGCCGGCGCAACCGGCGCCAGCGCCGCCGTCCAATGCGGCGCGAGCGCAGGCTGCGGCGGAATTTCCGGCTCGTCCAGGGAGGCGACGGTGATGTCGCTCCCCGAGAATGCCTGATCGAGCATGCTGGTCATCAGCAGGCTGCGCGTCCCGGACGACGAAGCGCCCATGACGACGCCGATCAGCCGGCGGCCGTCGCGCATCGCCGAGGCCACGAGGTTGAAGCCGGCGGCGTGGGTATAGCCGGTCTTGATGCCGTCGACGCCGGGGTAGCTGCCGAGCAGGCGGTTGTGGTTGGCGAGCGAGCTGCCACCCCAGTAGAAGCGCTCGGTGCCGAAATAATGGTAGTAGTGCGGATAGTCGTGCAGCAGCGCCAGCGCCAGGATGGCCATGTCGCGCGCGCTGGTGATCTGATTGGGGTCGGGCAGGCCGGAGGCGTTGGCGAAGTAGGTCTGGGTCATGCCGAGCTGGTGGGCCCGCGTCGTCATCTGCCAGGCAAAGTTGTCCTCGGTGCCGCCGAGCGCTTCGGCGACGACCGCGGCGGCATCGTTCGCCGACTTGGTGACGAGACCGAGGATCGCATCCTCGACGACGATGCGCTGGCCCGGCCGCAGGCCCAGCTTGGTCGGTGCCTGCGCCGAGGCGTGCTCCGAGGTGTACAGCGGCTGATCGAGGGTGACGCGGCCCTGGTCGAGCGCCTCGAACAGCATGTAGAGAGTCATCATCTTGGTCAGTGACGCCGGATAGCGCGGCAGGTCGGCGTTGGCTTCGTACAGCACCCGGCCGGTAGATGCATCCATCAGCAGCGAGGCGTAATTTGCCCGGGCCGGCACGGATGACAATAAAGCGACAGACACGATCGCCACGAAGGCTGCAATTCGCTTTGTCAGCGGCCGTCTGCCGGCGCCCGATTCCGCAGTGTTGCCCATCTGCTGTTCCGTGCCGAGAGGGATGACTTCAAAAAGTAACAGGAATACGCACCGCTCCCATAACAGCAACTTCCGTTACCGCCAACGGAAGACTCCGCCAGGGAGCGACCGCTCCTTCACTACGATACCAGCTTTGATTGTTCATCAATCTGCTTACCGTGCCCCTAACCCCGTGTCAAAGATCACCGCGGGGTTCTGCGCCACACTGTGGCAAGGAGTTGCCTGTCAAGCATTTTCGCGGTCCGGTGGTGTCCGCATGGCGGTTGGCGCCTCCCTGCCGACCTGCTAGGTTCCGCCACGATTTTCCAATGCGATTCGTCCGTGCGGGCGGGGAGAGGCAGATGACCATAACAACTGAACGAACCAAGCCTTTCGAGGGCCAGCGCCCGGGGACATCCGGACTGCGCAAGAAGGTCGCCGTCTTCCAGCAGCCGCACTACTTGCAAAACTTCATCCAGTCGACCTTCGACTGCATCGAAGACAAGCGCGGCGCTACCCTCGTCGTCGGCGGTGACGGGCGCTACTACAACCGCCAGGCCATCCAGATCATCCTGAAGATGGCCGCCGCCAATGGCTTCGGTCGCGTCCTCGTCGGCCGCGGCGGCATCCTGTCGACGCCGGCGACGTCGTGTGTCATCCGCAAGAACAAGGCGGTCGGCGGCATCATCCTGTCCGCCAGCCACAACCCCGGCGGTCCGAATGCCGATTTCGGCGTCAAGTACAACACCGCCAACGGTGGCCCGGCGCCGGAGCAGGTGACCGAGGCGGTCTACGCCCGCACCCAGACCATCGAGTCGTACGAGATCGCCGACGCGCCGGACATCGACCTCGACCGGCTGGGCGACAAGACCGTCGGCGGCATGCCGGTGAAAGTGTTCGATTCGGTCGCCGACTACGCCGAGCTGATGGAGAGCCTGTTCGACTTCGAGGCCATCGCCGCGCTGTTCCGCTCCGGCAAGTTCCGCATGTGCTTCGATGCGATGCATGCGGTCACCGGGCCTTACGCCCATGCCATCCTCGAGGGACGGCTGGGCGCCCCGGCCGGCACGGTCATCAACGGCGTGCCGCTGGAGGACTTCGGCAACGGCCACCCGGATCCCAACCTCGTCTATGCCCACGACCTCGTCGAGAAGCTGTGGCAGGCGGACGGTCCCGACTTCGGCGCCGCCTCCGACGGCGACGGCGATCGCAACATGATTCTCGGCAACCGCTTTTTCGTCACCCCCTCCGACAGCCTCGCGGTGCTGGCGGCGAACGCCGACGTCGCCCCCGGCTATCGCGGCGGCCTCGCCGGCATCGCCCGCTCGATGCCGACCAGCCAGGCGCCGGACCGGGTCGCCGAGAAGATGGGCCTGCGCTGCTACGAGACGCCGACCGGCTGGAAGTTCTTCGGCACGCTGCTGGATGCCGGCCTCGCCACCCTGTGCGGCGAGGAGAGCTTCGGCACCGGCTCCAACCACGTCCGCGAGAAGGACGGCCTGTGGGCGGTGCTGTTCTGGCTGAACGTCCTGGCCCATCGCCAGCAGCCGGTCTCCGAGATCGTGCAGAACCACTGGAAGACGTTCGGGCGCAACTACTACTCGCGCCACGACTACGAGGCGATCGACAGCGCCGCCGCCAACAGCCTGATGGACGACCTGCGCGCCCGCCTGCCGGGGCTGCCCGGCACCCGCCTTGGCGACTATACCGTCTCCCTCGCCGACGACTTCGCCTACACCGATCCGGTGGACGGCAGCACGACGACGAAGCAGGGGATCCGCATCGGCTTCGCCGATGGCTCGCGCATCGTCTTCCGGCTGTCCGGCACCGGCACCGAGGGCGCCACCTTGCGCGTCTACGTCGAGCGCTTCGAGCCCGACCCGGCGAAGCACGATCGCGATACCCAGGAGGCGCTCGCCGACCTGATCGCCATCGCCCGCAGCACCGCCGGCATCGCGGAGCGGACCGGGCGCAACGAGCCGACCGTCATCACCTGAGGGGCGCGACCGGCGCCGGAGGGATTCCCCGCGCCCTCCGGTGCTGATGCGAGAGCCGCGCACCGCCATCCGCCGCGGCCGGCCCGGGCCATCCGCGGCGCGGTTGCTGCGCCCGCGGCGTTTGAAGCCCGCGGGGGAACCCGATAGACTGCCGCCCGCCGTGCGCCAGCAGGTTTGCCGCGGCGCACTTTCCAGGCAATGCAAGAGCGAAAGGGAATGAGGGGATGACGTCGACGTTGATTTTGCTGCGCCACGGCGAGAGCGAGTGGAACCTCGCCAACCGCTTTACCGGCTGGGTCGACGTCGACCTCAGCGACAAGGGCCGCGCCGAGGCCAAGCGCGGCGGCCAGCAGATGAAGGAGGAAGGCTTCCAGATCGACATCTGCTTCACCTCGGTGCTGAAGCGCGCCATCCGCACGCTGTGGATTGGCCTCGACGAGATGGACCAGATGTGGGTGCCGGTGATCCGCGCCTGGCAGCTCAACGAGCGCCACTACGGCAGCCTGCAGGGCTTGAACAAGGCGGAGACGGCGAAGAAGTTCGGCGAGGACCAGGTGAAGATCTGGCGCCGCAGCTACGACATCCCGCCGCCGCCGCTGGACATGAACGACAAGATGCATCCGCGCTTCGAGCGACGCTATGCCCACCTCGACCCGGTGATCCTGCCGTCCACCGAGTCGCTGGCGATCACGCTGGACCGGGTGATGCCGTTCTGGGCGAACACCATCGTGCCGCACCTGCGCGACAACAAGACGGTGCTCATCGCCGCCCACGGCAACAGCCTGCGGGCGCTGGTCAAGCACCTCAACAAGATCTCCGACAAGGACATCATCGAGCTCAACATCCCGACCGGCATTCCGCGCGCCTACGAGCTCGACGAGAACCTCAATGTGCTGAGCGACCGCTACCTCGGCGATCCGGCAGCGGCAGCGGCAGCGGCAGCGGCGGTGGCGGCGCAGGCCTCGGCGGCGCGCGCCTGAGCGCCGGCTCCTCGCCGATAGCACGCCCGGGCGACACACGGGTTGCCCGGGCGGCCATGGCCGTGGCTAGGCGTCGGCGCGCGATCGTGATCGCCCCGGCGGAAGGCGCCGGCCGCGGCGCCCCTTGATCCCCGATTGCGTTCCCCCATCCTTCACTGCAGCGGTCGCGGAGGGGTTGCCCGGTTGCGCAAGCGGCGGGTGCGCGCGCCGGTCCGCCGGGCATCCCCGTGCCCCCCGTGTATCCCGTGGTGATGATCCTGCGGCATATTCTTGATATGTTCGGACACCCGGTCTCGCTGCGAGCCAACCGCCGGTGTTTCCGGCGCAAATTCGGATGAAGGAACAAGGATGATCCCACGTCGCCTCGCCGCCGCCGTCGCGGCGCTGCTGCTGGCATCTCCGGCCGTGGCGGCCGATACGCCGGCCGCGAGCAAGCCGGAGAGCAAGGTCGACACGTACGAGCTGCTCAACCTGTTCGGCGATGTCTTCGAGCGGGTGCGCTCCGACTATGTCGAGCAGGCGAGTGACGAGCAGCTCATCGAGGCGGCGATCAACGGCATGCTGTCGTCGCTGGATCCGCACTCCGGGTACATGAACGACAAGCGCTTCGACGAGATGAAGGTGCAGACGCAAGGCTCCTTCGGCGGCCTCGGCATCGAGGTGACGATGGAAGGCGGGCTGGTGAAGGTGGTCTCGCCGATCGACGATACCCCGGCGTTCAAGGCCGGCATCGAGCCCGGCGATCTGATCACCCAAATCAACGGCGAGCAGGTGCTCGGCATGACCCTGCCCGATGCGGTCGACAAGATGCGCGGGCCGGCGGGCAGCGACATCAAGCTCACCATCCGCCGCGCCGACCGCGAGCCGTTCGAGGTGAGCCTCACCCGCTCGGTGATCAAGATCAAGTCGGTGCGCTCGCGCCTGGACGGCAAGGTCGGCTACATCCGCATCAGCTCGTTCAGCGAACAGACCGACGCCGGCCTGCAGGCGGCGATCGACGACCTGAAGAAGCAGGCGGGCGGCCAGCTGCAGGGGTTCGTCCTCGACCTGCGCAACAATCCCGGCGGCCTGCTGAACCAGGCGGTGGCGGTTTCCGACGACTTCCTCGAGCAGGGCGAGATCGTCTCGACGCGCGCCCGCAAGACCGAGGACGCGCAGCGGTTCAATGCCAAGCCGGGCGATCTCGCCGGCGGCCTGCCGATCGTCGTGCTGATCAACGGCGGCTCGGCTTCGGCGTCGGAGATCGTCGCCGGCGCCCTGCAGGACCACGGTCGGGCGATCCTGCTGGGGACCAAGTCGTTCGGCAAGGGCTCGGTGCAGACCATCGTGCCGCTGTCCGGGCATGGTGCGATGCGGCTGACCACCGCCCGCTACTACACGCCGTCGGGCCGTTCCATCCAGGCGGTGGGGATCGAGCCGGACATCATCGTCGAGCAGGCGAAGATCGAGACGGTGAAGTCCGATCCGAACGCAAGGCGCGAGTCCGACCTGCGCGGCGCCCTGGCCAATCCCGGCTCCCCGCAAGAGGGTGCGCCGCAGGGCGGCGGCGCGGAGGGAAGCCCGCAGGGCGCCCCAGAGGGGCCGCCGCCGGCCGGGCTGACCGCCGCCGAGGCGGAGAGCGGTGCCTCCGATTACCAGCTGATGCGGGCGATGGACTTGGTGCGCGGGCTGGCGATGTTCTCGGCGCGGACCGGCAACGGCACCCACTGACCCTGCGGAGGCGCGGGGGATGAGTGGGAGCATCCGGGGATGAGTGGGAGCATCCGGGGATGAGCGGGCGATGACCGCGGCGGCCGCCCGTGGATGGACGCGCCGGCGCGCCGCGGTGATCGCGGCACTTGGCACTGCCCTCGCGGTCGCGGCCGTGTTCGTGGCGACATCGCTGCTCGGGCAGGGGGCGCCGGCAACCGCGCCGGCGCTGGTGCTGGCGCTGCCGCCGTTGGCCGCCCCGCCGGCCGAGCCGGCGCGGGCCGGCAGCGACGGCGGTCTCGTCGTCGCTACCACCGCTGCGGCTTATGCCGCGAGCCCGGAGCTGCCGGCGGCAGCGCCGCTGGCGCCGGCCCCCGATCCATCGCTGCTCGAGCCGGGTGGCGTCGCCGGTACCGGGCTGCCGAAGATTGCGGCGGACGGCCGGCAGCCGTGGCAGGCGTATGCGCGGCCGTTCGACCGCCGCGACGGGCGCGCCCGCCTCGTGCTTATCGTCCTCGACGTCGGTCTCAGCCGGGCGGCGAGCGAGGCCGCGATCTACCGGCTGCCGGCAGCGGTGTCCGTGGCCATCGATGCCTACGCCGCCGAACCGCAGCAGTGGGCCGCCGCCGCCCGCCGCGCCGGCCACGAGGTGCTGGCCGACCTGCCGCTGCAGGCGGCAGCGGCCAGCAGCGAGGATGCCGGGCCACGGGCGGTGGCTGCCGACGCCAATGACGACGGCAACCTGCAGCGGGCGCAGGCGGTGCTCGGCGGCTTTACCGGCTACACCGGCGTGATGATGCGCGGCGGCGGCGCCTTTACCGACGGCTTCGCCAGTCTGGAGCCGCTGCTGCGCGACCTGCGGCGCCGCGGCCTGCTGCTGGTCGACGGTGCTGCCGCCGAGGGCGCGCCGCTGTTCCGCCTCGGCGAGCGCGCCGGCCTGCCGCGGGCCCGCCTCGATGCGCTCATCGCCGGCGATGCCGCCGGCATCGACCGTCAGCTCGACGCCCTGGCGGCGACGGCGCGCGAGCGCTTCGTCGCCGTTGCCGCGCTGCGACCGGCGCCGCTGGCGATCGAGCGGCTGCGCGCCTTCCTTGCCCGCCTCGACGCCGGGCGCTATGTCGTGGCGCCGGTCTCGGCGGTGGCGGCAGGAGAGGCAGGATGAGCAGGGGCAGGGAAGAGGACGG
>JBDHSN010000160.1:0-7782 GCA_039808105.1 Rhodospirillales bacterium | reverse complement strand
CGGCGGCGGGGGCGCAGGGGCCCAGCGCCGCTGATATGGCGGCGGCCCGTGAGATGAGCCCGCAGGAGCGCGCGCAGATGATTCGCGGCATGGTCGACCGGCTCGCCGCGCGGCTGCAGGAGAATCCCGATGATATCGACGGCTGGCGCCGGCTGGCGCGGGCCTGGGAGGTTCTCGGCGAGCCGGAGAAGGCGGCAGAGGCGCGGGCGCGCATCGCCGCGCTGGAGCAGCGCTGAAACCGCAGGACGCATCGCCGCTTCTTGTTTCCGCCCGGCCCGCTTCGGTGGTATCTACCAGAGCATGCGCGTCCTCTACCATCAATGGCTGTCCCCGGCCTGCCGCAAGGTGCGGATCGTCCTCGCGGAGAAGAAGCTGGACTTCGAGTTGCGGCTGGAGGCGGAGTGGGAGCAGCGGCCGGAGTTGCTGGCTCTCAATCCGGCTGGCGAAGTCCCGGTGCTGGTCGAGAACGACGGGCGGGTGCTGGCCGATGCCATCGCCATCAGCGAATACCTGGAAGAGTCGGTGCCGGAGCCGTCGCTGCTCCCGGGCAGCCCCGCCGAGCGGGCCGAGGTGCGCCGCCTCGTCGCCTGGTTCGACCGCAAGTTCGACGCCGAGGTGACCCGTAACTTGGTGGGCGAGAAGGTGATGAGCCGGCTGACCCGGCGCGGCCATCCCGACAGCGCGGCGATCCGCGCCGGCCACGCCAACATCCGCTTCCACCTGGACTACCTGTCGTGGCTGATGGAGCGTCGCAACTGGCTGGCCGGTGACCGGATGACCCTCGCCGACATCAGCGCCGCCGCCCACTTCTCGTGCATCGACTACCTGGGCGACGTGCCGTGGGACACCTACGAGGAAGCCAAGACCTGGTACGCGCGGGTCAAGTCGCGGCCGAGCCTGCGCGCCATCCTCGCCGACGCCATTCCCGGCATGCCGCCGGTCGAGGCCTACGCCGACCTCGATTTCTGACCGGCTGCCGCCCTTTCGTCCGGCGCCGGCTCCGCAAGCTGCCCGGGATGCGCTCGCCAGCGGCGCCGCCCCGGCTGATGCTTGCGCTTGATCCCATCCGTGCGGCGAGGCGGGCGGGGCACTGATCTCCCAGCCTGGTTGAAATAGAGTGCAAGTGAGTTGCGTTGCCGCCGCCCCTGACGGAGACTGGCTTGGCACGCCCTGTTGGGGAGGTCCGGATGAGCACCTTCGCCGCACCGGTTCCGCTGCAAGCAGACATGCGAACCGGCGACAGCCGCCGCCGCATCTTCGCGATCGTCGGGGCCTCATCCGGCAACCTCGTCGAATGGTACGACTTCTATACGTACTCGTTCACCGCGCTTTACTTTGCCAGCGCCTTCTTCCCGGCGGGTGACGCGACAACCCAGCTGCTGAACACCGCCGGCATCTTCGCCGCCGGCTTCTTCATGCGGCCGCTGGGCGGCTGGCTGTTCGGCTGGATCGCCGATAAGCACGGCCGGCGCACGTCGATGATGATCTCGGTGCTGATGATGTGCGCCGGCTCGCTGCTCATCGCGGTGCTGCCGACCTACGCCAGCATCGGCACCGCCGCCCCGGTGCTGCTGCTGTTCGCGCGCCTGGTGCAGGGGCTGTCGGTCGGCGGCGAGTACGGCACGGCGGCAACCTACATGAGCGAGGTGGCAACCCAGGGCCGCCGCGGATTCTACGCCTCGTTCCAGTATGTCACGCTGATCGGCGGCCAGCTGCTGGCGCTGCTTGTCCTGGTGACCCTCCAGCAGTTCTTGACCACCGATGAGATGAAGGCATGGGGCTGGCGCGTCCCCTTCATCATCGGCGCGCTGGCGGCGCTGGTGGCGCTCTACCTGCGCCGCTCGCTTGCCGAGAGCGCGTCCTCGGACGCGATGCACAGCAAGGAGGCCGGCTCGCTGCGCGCGCTGCTGCACCATCGGCGGGCTCTGCTGATGGTGCTGGCGTTCACCGCCGGGGGATCGCTCTACTTCTACACATTCACCACCTACATGCAGAAATACCTGGTCAATACCGCGCACCTGGATGCGAAGGCGGCGAGCGCGATGATGACCGGGGCGTTGCTGGTCTTCATGGTCCTGCAGCCGGTATTCGGCTCCCTGTCCGATGTCATCGGCCGGCGCAACTCGATGATCTGCTTCGCCGGACTGGCCATGGTCGCGGCGGTGCCGCTGCTTGGCGCGCTCGGCACCGTGACCAGCGCCTCTGCCGCGTTCTTCCTGGTCATGGCGGGCTTGCTGATCGGCTCGTTCTACACGTCGATCGCCGGCGTCGTGAAGGCCGAGCTGTTCCCGACGACGGTGCGGGCGCTGGGCGTGGGCTTCCCTTACGCCGTCGCCAACGCCCTGTTCGGCGGCTCGGCGGAGTATGTCGCCCTGTCGTTCAAGGCGTCGGGACGCGAGGCGTGGTTTGCCTGGTACGTGGCGGTGATGGCGGCAGTCGCGCTCGCCGCTTCGATCTGGATGCCGGACACCCGCAAGCGCGGCTACCTCGAAGGCTCAGGCCAGGTTTGAGGCTCCTCGTAGCCGAGAGTGGCGGCGCGTGCGGCTTCGTTTCTGCGGGCAGCGGCGCGAGGCCGCCCCGGCCAGCAGCGCCGGCGGCGGCGCGCCTGCCGGCAGTCAGGTTACGGCGACGTCTGAGCGCATCCTGCGCGCCGGCTCACTGGTGGGCGACGGCACGGCTGATGACGATGCGCTGGACGTCCGATGTGCCCTCGTAGATCTGCGAGACGCGAACGTCGCGGAGGATGCGCTCGACGGGAAAGTCGCTGACGTAGCCGTAGCCGCCGAGCACCTGGATCGCCGCCGAGCACACCCGCTCGGCCATCTCCGAGGCGAACAGCTTGGCCATCGAGGCCTCCTTCAGGCACGGCTCGCCGCGGTCGCGCAGGCCCGCAGCCCGCAGCACCATCAGCCGGGCGGCGTCGATCTCGGTCGCCATGTCGGCAAGCCGGAAGGCGATGGCCTGATGCTCGATGATCGGGCGGCCGAAGGCCTCGCGTTCCTTGGCGTAGGCCAGCGCAGCCTCGAAGGCGGCGCGCGCCATGCCGACCGACTGCGAGGCGATGCCGATCCGCCCGCCCTCGAGGTTGGCGAGCGCGATGCGGTAGCCCTCGCCCTCGCCGCCGAGCCGCAGGTCGGCCGGCAGCCGCAGGTTCTCGAAGGTGATCTGCGCGGTGTCGGAAGCGCGCTGCCCCATCTTCTCCTCGATGCGGGTGACGAGGTAGCCGGGGGTATCGGTCGGCACGATGAAGGCGGTGATGCCCTTCTTGCCGGCGGCGGGATCGGTGACGGCGAAGGCGATGACGACCTGCGCGTGCTTGCCCGAGGTGATGAACTGCTTGACGCCATTGAGCACGTAGTCGTCGCCGTCCCGCACCGCGCGGGTGCGCAGCGCCGCCGCATCCGATCCCGCCTGCGGCTCGGTCAGGGCGAAGGCACCGAGCAGTTCGCCGCGCGCCATCGGCCGCAGGAAACGCTCCTTCTGCGCGTCGGTGCCAAACTTCAGGATCGGGGCGCAGGCGACGGAATTGTGCACGCTCATGATCGTCGAGCAGGCGCCCTCGCCGGCTGCGACCTCCTCGATGGCCAGCGCGTAGGCGATGTGGTCGGCGCCGGCGCCGCCCCACTCCTCCGGCACCAGCATCCCCAGCAGGCCCAGCTCGCCCATCTGGCGGATGGCATCCGCCGGAAAAGCGTGGGTGCGGTCCCGTTCGGCGGCGTACGGCGCCAGCTGCTCGCTGGCGAACGCCCGCGCCATCTCGCGGATCATCGTCTGTTCTTCGGTCAGCTGCATGGTCGGTTCCCGCGTCCCGCGTCCATAACGTTGTGCTCCACCCCCAGGAGCGGATTTTCGGTCGTGGCGGCAGGAATGCCCGCCGCCACGTCTCTTGCCTGCCGAGCGTTGCGGATGCGGCTCAGGCGGTGACCTTCAGCTCCGGGAAGTCTTCCTCCCAGAACTCCAGCTCGCCGCGCGCGCCTTCCTTGCGCATCGTGTCCTCGTGCCGGCGCAGTTCCACCCGGCGGATCTTGCCGGAGATGGTCTTCGGCAGCTCGGCGAACTCCAGCCGGCGGATGCGCTTGTAGGGCGCAAGGCGGGCGCGGCAGAAACCTAGGATGTCGGAGGCCAGCTCGGCACTGGGCTCCTGTCCCGCCACCAGCATCACCACCGCCTTGGGCACGGCAAGGCGCATCGGATCGGGGCTGGGCACGACGGCCGCCTCGGCCACCGCCGGATGCTCGATCAGCACGCTTTCCAGCTCGAACGGGCTGATCCGGTAGTCCGAGGCTTTGAACACGTCGTCGGCGCGGCCGACATAGGTGATGTAGCCATCGGCGTCGCGCGAGGCGACGTCGCCGGTGCGGTACCAGCCATCGGCCATGACCTGCGCCGTCTTCGCCGGATCGTCCTTGTAGCCCAGCATCAGGCCGGTGGGACGGGGGTCGAGCGCCAGCGCGATCTCGCCCTCGTCGGCCTCGCGCCCGTCGGGGTCGAGCAGGCCGACCTTGTAGCCGGGCAGCGGCCGGCCCATCGAGCCCTCCTTCACGCGCTGGCCGGGGGAGTTGCCGATCTGCGCCGTCGTCTCGGTTTGGCCGTAGCCGTCACGCAGGTTCAGCTGCCAGGCCTTGCGCACCTGGTCGATGATCTCCGGATTGAGCGGCTCACCCGCGCCGATCACCTCGCGCAGCTTCACCGGGAACGAGGCGAGGTCTTCCTGGATGAACATCCGCCAGACGGTCGGCGGCGCACACAGCGTCGTCACCCCGCACCGGGCGACGGTATCGAGCACCGCCTTGGCGTTGAAGCGGGCGTAGTTGAAGATGAACACCGTCGCCCCGGCGTTCCACGGGGCGAAGAAGCAGCTCCAGGCGTGCTTGGCCCACCCCGCCGAGCTGATGTTCAGGTGCACGTCGCCTTCCCGCAGGCCGAGCCAGTACATGGTGGAGAGGTGGCCGACCGGATAGCTCTGGTTGCTGTGCTCGACCAGCTTCGGCTTCGACGTGGTGCCTGAGGTGAAGTAGAGCAGGATGGGGTCGTCGGCCGGTGTCGCGCCGTCCGGGGCGAAGTCGGCGGCGGCGTCATAGGCGCCCTCGAAGGCGATCCAGCCGGGATGGGGGCCGCCGACGGTGATACGGGTGTAGTCGCCGGGGATGTCGTCGAACTTGCCGGCGTCGGCAGCGCCGACGACGACGTGGCGGACGCCGCCGCGGTCGAAGCGGTCGAGCAGGTCGTCGCGGGCGAGCAGCGTCGTCGCCGGAATGACCACCGCGCCCAGCTTGATCGACGCCAGCATCGTCTCCCACAGCGGCGGAACGTTATTGAGCATCAGAAGGATGCGGTCGCCGCGCTTAACGCCGAGGCCCCG
The DNA here is from genome assembly GCA_039808105.1 of Rhodospirillales bacterium. GTDB lineage: Bacteria > Pseudomonadota > Alphaproteobacteria > Rhodospirillales > Defluviicoccaceae > Defluviicoccus. Next base: position 2,420 of record JBDHSN010000160.1, on the reverse strand, counting down.
CAGGAAATTCGCCACCCGGTTCGAGCGCTCAGACAGCGCGCGATAGGAGAGCTTCGTCTCCTCCCCGTTCTCGTTGACCACCCACAATGCGAGCCGGTCGTTGTCGCGGGCGTAGTGATCGAACCAGTCGATCGCCCAGTTGAAGGTCGTCAGCTGCGGCCAGCGGAAGCCGGCATAGGCTGCGGTGTAATCCTCGCGATGACGGACGAGAAACTCGCGCGCTTGCTGGAACGCGTGCGTGGGCGTCATGGACAGTCTCCTCAAGAACCGGGTGTGGGGTCGTTTTGCCGCCCCGCATCTCATTCCCGGGGGTGGCTCCCCCCTTTTCTGCGAGAATAAAGCCGACCGCTGTCACCTTCCAGGCGATTGTTTCGCAGCGCCCGACTGCGGGCCGCGGTTGCTCAGTCGGCCGGGGCGACGTAGAGCATCCACGAGACGCCGAAGCGGTCGGCGACGATGCCGAAGCACGGCGAGAAAAAGGCCTCGTGGAGCGGCATCTGCACCGTGCCGCCGTCGGCGAGCGCCGCGAACAGCCGGTTCGCCTCCGCCGCGTCGGCGGCCGTCAGCGATAGCGAGAAGCCCCGGAAGTCCGGCTGGCCGCCGCAGCGGCCGTCCGATGCCATCACCATCGTCTCGCCGATGCGCAGGCTGGCGTGCAGCACCTTCGCGCCGTTATCCGCGGCCCCCTCGCAACCGGCCGCCTCCGGCGCCTCATCGAAGCGCATCAGCTCGATCACCTCCGCACCCAGTGCGCGGCGGTAGAAGGCGACGGCCTCCTCGCAGCGTCCGTCGAAGAACAGGTAAGGCTGAATGACCATGGGTTTCTCCTGGACAGGATGGGCCGAGGCGTCAAGATAGCGGCAGCAAGGGACGGATTGCACCAGCCGCCAGCGCGCCGTTGCATGGCGGGGCGAGCGGGGATACAGATTCCGGTCTGGATCCAGCTTCGGCTGCGCTGCTCCGGGCGCATCAGAACGCCGGGGGCTACCCGGCGCGGCACATGACGGTCAGGGTGACATTGACCAACGATCAGCTCCGCAGCCTCATCGAGGCCATCGCCGCGCATGGCGATCGCGGCGCATTCGGCGAGCTGTTCCATTATTTCGCTCCCCGCCTGATGGGCTTCGGCCTGCGCAGCGGCGCTGATGCTGCGAGTGCGGAAGAACTGGTCCAAGAGACCATGCTGGCCGTATGGAGAAAGGCGGCGACGTTCGATGCGTCGCGAGCGACTGTCTCGACATGGATTTTTACCATTGTCCGCAACAAGAGGATCGACATGTTGCGGCGTCAGACCTATCCCGAAGCGGACCTGAACGAGGCCGCGGAAATCCCGAGCGGGGAAAGCCCCGCCGATGATTGCCTTGCCGCGTACCAGGACGGCATCGCACTGCAGCATGCCATGCTGACCTTGCCCGCCGAGCAGATCGAAGTGCTGCACAAGGCTTACTTCGAGGGCAAGACGCACCGGGCGATCGCCGTCGAGATGAAGCTGCCGCTGGGCACGGTGAAGTCCCGCATCAGGCTGGCACTGACGCGGCTGCGCGCGCTGTTGCCGGAGAAGCAGACATGATCCGTCACCATCCGCCGCGCGAGCTGCTGATGGACTATGCCAGCGGTTCCGCGCTTCCGGGAATTGCCCTGGTGGTGGCGACGCATGCGGCGTCGTGCCGCAGGTGTGCAGCGGAGGTGGCGAGGCTGGAAGCGGTGGGGGGCGAACTGCTGCTGACCTCCGCCGAGCAGCCGGTGGCGGCGCACCTGCTGCCCGACCTGCTGGCCCGCCTGGACGAGCCGGAGCGGGTCTCACAGCCGCGGCCCGCCTTTGATGTCGAGACCTGCAAGCTGCTGCCGACACCGCTGCGCCGCTACCTCGGGCGCAACCTCGGCGATTTGGACTGGCGCCGCATTGCCGGAATATTCGATGAAGTACCCCTGCCGCTGTCGTCCCGCGGCGAGAAGGCATCGCTGCTGCGGCTGATGCCCGCCTGCCCGGTGCCGCCGCACAGCCACTACGGTCATGAGCTCATCCTGGTTCTCGATGGCGGCTTCGTCGACGAGGACGGGCAGTACAACCGCGGGGATTTCGCCACTCTCTACCCGGGCGACGTCCATCACCCGGTCATCGACGGCGAGAGCGGGTGCATGTGTCTGGTCGTCGTCGATGGTCCGGTGCGGCTGCTCGACGGCACCGATATCTTCTCCGATCCCTCCTGGGTGTGAGCGAGCCGGGCGTCCGAAAACCGGTGGGCATTACGCCCGACGCTCGATGCGAAGCTGGCAGACGTCGATGCTGCCGGCACGGAAGCCTGCCTCGCAGTAGCTGAGGTAGTACTCCCAGGTTCGCCGGAAGCGATCATCGAAACCGAGGCTGCGGACCTGCGGCCAGGCGTTGTGGAACCGCTCCTGCCAGCGGCGGAGGGTCA
>JBDHSN010000159.1:0-7967 GCA_039808105.1 Rhodospirillales bacterium | reverse complement strand
GCCTTCCGCTGCGGCAATATCGCCGTCTGCCTGCAGCCGGCGCGCGGCTACAACATCGATCCCGCCGCCAGCTACCACGACCCCGACCTGCCGCCGCCGCACGGCTACCTCGCCTTCCACGCCTGGATCCGCGAGGAGTTCCGCGCGCACGCGGTGGTCCACCTCGGCAAGCACGGCAATCTCGAATGGCTACCGGGCAAGGCGATCGCGCTGTCGTCGGCATGCTTTCCCGAGGCGGCGCTGGGGCCGCTGCCGCACCTCTATCCGTTCATCGTCAACGATCCCGGCGAGGGGACGCAAGCGAAGCGCCGCGCCCAGGCGGTCATCATCGACCATCTGACGCCGCCTTTGACCCGCGCCGAGAGCTACGGCCCGCTGCGCGAGCTGGAGCGGCTGGTGGACGAGTACGCCGAAGCGTCGGCGGTCGATCCCCGCCGGTTGCGGGTGCTCGCCGACGACATCCTCTCGCTCGCCCGGGTCGCCGGCATCGACCTCGACTGCGGCATCACCGCCGAGGACGACCTGGAGGCCGGGCTGCTCAAGCTCGACCGCTACCTGTGCGAGCTGAAGGAGATGCAGATCCGCGACGGCCTGCATGTCTTCGGCAGCGCGCCGGAGGGAGTGCAGGCGCGCGACCTGCTGCTGGCGTTGGCGCGGACGCCGCGCGGCAGCCGGCCGGCCGATGCCTCGCTGATCCGGGCGCTCGCCGGCGATCTGCGGCTCGCCTTCGATCCGCTCGCCGCCGACCTCGCGACGCCGTGGCGGGGGCCGCGCCCGGCGTCGCTCGCCGGCGATGCGCTGTGGCGGACGGCGGGCGATACGGTGGAGCGGCTCGAGGCGCTGGCCGCCGCCCTGCTCGACCGCCGCGTCCCGTGCGATGCGGCGTGGAAGCAGACGCGGGCGGTGCTCGACGAAATTGACGGGCGATTGCGGCCCGCCGTCGCGGCGTGCGGCAGGGCGGAGATGCGCGGCCTGCTGGCCGGTCTCGCCGGCGGCTTCGTGCCGCCCGGACCGTCCGGGGCGCCGACGCGCGGCCGGCCCGACGTGCTGCCCACCGGCCGCAACTTCTATTCCGTCGATACTCGCACCCTGCCGACACCAGCGGCGTGGACGCTCGGCTGGAAGTCGGCGGCGCTGTTGGTGCAGCGGCACGCCCAGGAACACGGCGACTGGCCGAAGCGGCTGGCGGTGACCGCTTGGGGAACCAGCAACATGCGCACCGGCGGCGACGATATCGCCCAGGCGCTAGCGCTGATGGGGGTGCGGCCGACGTGGGACGAGGCGTCACGGCGGGTGACCGGCTTCGAGATCCTGCCGGCGAGCGTGCTCGACCGGCCGCGGGTGGACGTCACCTTGCGGGTGTCCGGCTTCTTCCGCGACGCTTTCCCCAACCTTGTCGATCTGTTCGACTCGGCCGCACGCGCCGTCGCCGCACTGCCCGAGGTCGCCGAGGTCAACCCGATGGTCGGCCGCATCCGCGAGGACCTGGCGGCGCTGGTGGAGGCCGGCGCCGATCCCGACGAAGCGGCGATGCTGGCCGGCGCCCGCGTCTTCGGCTCGAAGCCCGGTGCCTATGGTGCCGGGCTGCAGGCGCTGATCGACGAGCGCGGCTGGCAGAGCGACGCCGATCTCGCCCGCGCCTACGTCGCCTGGGGCGGCTACGCCTATGGCGGCGGGTTGCGTGGCCGGGCGGCGCACGGGGTGTTCGAGCGGCGGCTGTCCGGAATCGAGGGGGTGGTGCAGAACCAGGACAACCGCGAGCACGACATCCTCGATTCCGACGACTACTACCAGTTCGAGGGCGGCATGACCGCGGCGGTGCGGATGCTGTCCGGCGCCCAGCCGGCGGTCTGGCACAGCGACCACTCCCGCCCGGAGAACCCGGTGATCCGCACCCTGACCGACGAGATCGGCCGCGTCGTCCGTGCCCGCGTCGTCAATCCGAAGTGGATCAAGGGCGCCATGCGGCACGGCTATAAGGGCGGCTTCGAGATGGCGGCGACGGTGGACTACCTGTTCGCCTTCGCCGCGACGGCGCAGTGCGTCGCCGACCATCACTTCGATGCGGTCTACGACGCCTATGTTGATGATGACGAGGTGCGCGACTTCCTCGAGCAGAACAATCCCGCGGCGTTGCGCGAGATGAGCGCGCGGCTGCTCGAGGCGCAGGAGCGCGCCCTGTGGCGACCGCGATCGAACGGCGCGTGGGCAAAGCTGCGCGACCTGGCCGGGGAGACCTGCGACGGCTAGCGCCCTAGCTTCCGAAAAGACCGGAAAGGTCGATGGCGATCTCGTCCATCGCGGCCGGCCGGACGATGCCGGGAGCGGCGATCCGCTCGATCTGCGCATATCCGTGTGGCGCGGGGGTGCGGTAGCGGGAGAGGACGGCCGCGGCGGTATCGACCAGCCACACCTCCGGGATGCCGCAGCGGGCGTACAGCGGGACCTTGACCTGCTGGTCGTAGCGCAGGCTGGTATCCGCAACCTCGACCACCAGCAGCACATCGGCCGGACGCGGGTGGCGCAGCAGGTAGGCTTGGCGCCGCGGTTGCAGCAGGGCGAGATCGGGCTGCACCTCGCTGTGCTCATCGAGGACGATCGGGTTCTGACACCACACCAGAGCGCGGGCACCTGCCGCCAGCACCAGGCGCTGCGTCAGATCGGCGACGATCGTGGCGGGGACGGTGCCGATCGGCGTCATGTCAAGGATTTGTCCTTCGACGAGTTCCACCCGCGCGCTTGGGTCGAGGACGCCGGCGGCGCCGAGGCGATGGAAGTCGGCGACGCTGAGCCGGTGCAGCCGTTCGACCTGTGCCGGGGCTGGGCCCATCGCGCTCACCTAGTCGCCGAGCAGTGCGGCGACGTCGACGGCGACGCCCGGCAGCAGCCGCGGCGAGACGGTTCCCGACCGCAGCTCCTGGGCGTCCGCGTAGGCTTCGGCCCGCGGGTCGCGGAAGACACGCAGGGCGCGCGCCGCAACATCGACGATCCAGAGCTCCGGGATGCCGGCGCGGGCGTAGATCGGCAACTTGACGGTGGCATCGAAACGGATGGTGGTATCCGCCACCTCGATCAGCAGCAGGGTGTCCTCCGGCCGGGGATGGCGGCTGCCGTAGAAGTCCGCCCGCTGCCGCACCACCGCCAGATCGGGCTGCACTTCGGTGAAATCGCCGATGCGCACCGGATTTTGCACTGTCACAATCGCCTGCCGGTGCGCGCCGACGACGAAGATCATGTTCAGGTAGTTGACGCACCGGGCGTGCCGGGTGCCGATCGCCGCCATGTCGATGATCTCGCCGTCGATGAGTTCGACGCGGGCGTCGGGCGCAAGGATGCCGGCCTCGCCGATGCGGTGATAATCCTCGACGCTGAGGCGGTGGCGGCGATCATCATGCTCGGCGAGCGCGCGCAGGGCGTTGCTGGTCATGGCACCAGCATACGTGATACCGCAGCCCGGCCAAAGCCAGCCCGGGGCAACGACGGCGGAAACCCGCCTGAATGGGGAGGATGAAGCGCGATGACCAGCGAGGATGAAGCACCGGCTCTGAACGAAGCGGACGTCCGCCGGCATGCCGAGAAGATGGCGAAGAAGAAGGCGGCGCGCGAGAAGATCATCGCCGGCAAGACCGAGGAGCGCGGATTGCTGGTCGTCCATACCGGCAAGGGCAAGGGCAAGACGACGGCGGCGATGGGCATGGCGATGCGTTGCATCGGCCACGGCATGAAGGTCGGCATCGTCCAGTTCGTCAAGGGCGTCTGGGATACCGGCGAGCGCCGGGTGCTGGCCGCCTTCCCCGATCTGTGCGTGATGCGGGCGATGGGCGAGGGCTTCACCTGGGATACCCAGGACCTGCAGCGCGACATCACCGCGGCGCGCCGCGCCTTCGAGGCGGCGAAGGAGATGATCGCCGATTCGTCGTTCCGGATGGTCATCCTCGACGAACTGAACATCGTCCTGCGCTATGGCTACCTGCCGCTGGACGAGGTGGTGCAGGTGCTGCGCGACAAGCCGCACGACCTGCACATCGTCGTCACCGGCCGTAATGCCAAGGAAGAATTGCTCGAAGCCGCCGACCTGGTCACCGAGATGACCCTGGTGAAGCATCCGTTCCGCTCCGGGGTGAAGGCGCAGGCGGGGGTTGAGTTCTAGCCGCGCTTGCGCTCGCCCCCGTTCAGTGATTCCCTTGTCTGCCTACCCCGCGCCGGAGCTTGGACAGCCGACATGCGAACCGCCTACCGCGTCGCCTTCTTCTTCATCGTCGTCCTCGGGATCACCTCCTGCGCCGCCGGGGCGCCGCGCAACATCCAGGCGCAGGCGCTGGTCGACCAGTCCAACGCCACCATCGAGCTGTTCAAGTCGCGGCAGAAGGATTCGACGCAGCTGTTCACCGCAGCGCTGCGCGAGGCGCGCGGCATCCTGATCTTCCCCGACATCTTCGAGCTGGCGGTCGGGGTCGGCGGCCAAGGGGGCTCCGGCGTCATGCTCAGCCGCGCCGCCAGCGGCGACTGGGGCTACCCGGCGTTCTACCGCCTCTCCGGCGGCAGCCTCGGCGTCCAGCTCGGTGCCCAGTCCTCCGAGGTCATCTTCCTGCTGATGACCGATGAGGCGGTGCGCAAGGTCATCGAATCGCCGACCCAGTTCGCCATCGGCGCCCAGGCCACCTTCGGCGAGATCGGCGGCGGCGGCACCAGCGCCACCAACCTCAAGGGTGCCGACATCATCGGCTTCACCAAGGGCTCCGGCATCTTCGCCGGCGCGGCGCTGTCCACCGCCTATGTCAGCGCCCTGACCGCGCTCAACCAGTCCTACTACCAGAACCCCGCCGCTACCCCGTCTGCCATCCTCATCGACCACCAGGTCAGCAATCCCGACGCCGACCGCCTGCGCCGCGCGCTGGTGGTGCAGTAACGGCAGGCGGCGGCGCACCCATCCTCTGCGGCGTGAGTTGCGCCGCTGCCGGTGGCGAGCGCCGGGCCGTTCCCGGGTAGCCCGCAGATGCGGTTGCCTGAACGGAGACCGCCGCACCGCCCGGTGTTCGCGGGAAGAAGGTCCCGGCGGGAATCGTCGATCTCGGCGAGGAAGTCAGTCGCCGTATTTGGCAAACCGGCGATACTCGCGAGGGCTCAGTCCGGTCGCCTTGCGGAAGGCACGGGCGAAATGGGCCGGAGCCGCGTAGCCGAAAGCGGCCGCGATCTGCGTGACCGAGGCATCCGAGTGACGGAGCAGTTCGAGCGCCCGGCGCGCGCGAACCATGGCGGTCAGTGTCCGAAAATCGGTTCCGTCGCGGTTCAGCTCGCGCTGGAGGGTGCGGACGCTGGTTTGCAGTGACCTCGCGGCGCTCTCGATCGAGACCTTTCCCGACAGCACCTGCGACCAGATCTGCTCGGCAAGCACGTCGCGAAACCCCTTGAGCTTGCGGCAATCCACCCGCGCCCGGGCGAGGTCGTCGATGGTGATCAGTGTTGCGGCGGGATGGGGAATGCGGGCGGCTTGGAGCAGGGCCGCGTCGAAACAAACGGTAACGCCAGGCGCGTTGAACAGGATCGGGCAGCCGAACGAATCCTCGAAAGTGATGGGCCGGCGGGACCTCGGGATATCGAGCTCCACCTGCTGCGGCCGCCACTGCGGTGGCAGGAACGACCGGCAGAGGTGATCAGGACGCCGGCGGCGCCGCACGCCACCTGAACGTATCCTTCGCGGCCGCGGGCGGCGCTCGCATAGCTGAAGCGTGCCTGCCCGCCTCTGACCGCCAGCGCCACCGCGTCGCCGCGGCTGTGAAACCCGATGGTGGCGATCGCCCGCTCGATCGCGGCGCCGAGGGTGGGGGCACCGAGCACATAGGCGCCCCAGCAGCCGTAGCTGGCGATGGTCAGGTGCGGCGCGATCAGCAGCCCGAAATATTCCTCTCCGGTGAGCCGGGCGAGGGCGCCGGCAAAAGTGGTCATCGTTGCGTGTGGGATGAGGCAATCCTCGCTCTCGATCGCTTCGATGTCGAGCATGGCCGCCCGATTCGCCCGCTGCAGGAGCCGCTCTCCCCAGGCGTGGCGGACGAAAGCCGGAATGCCGGCCAGAGCGGTGATCGAGATGACCGGTATTGAATCAAAGCGAGAGCCATTCGCGGGTCGTCCGGCCGTTGGCGCAAAATGGTTCGTCATCGGGGCGAATGCTGATCTACAACCTGGAATAATCGCCGCGATGATGCGGACAAAGGGCCGGTCGCTTGTTCGGCAAGCGGGCACCGGCGGCTGGCTGTGTTTGCCGGTACCGACATTCCTGTGATCGACCGTCGTGGGCACCCTTTCGCCGACGGTAACAGTATTGTGGAGGAAGTCTTCATGAAATACGGCAAGCTGGCGGCGCTCGCCTTGCTGTCGGGGCTGGCGGTCAGTGGTGAAGCCGGTGCGGCGAACACCCTGGCGCCCGACGAGGTGAAGGCGATCGCGATGGACGCCTACGTCTATGGCTATTCGCTCATCACCACCGAGGTCACGCGGGTGCAGATGACGAACGTCGACAAAGCCGACGGCCTGCACGGGCCGATGGGCCAGTTCATGAACGTCAAGCGCTACCCGCCGGCCGACTACCGGGGGGTGTCGGCGCCCAACGCCGATACGCTCTATTCGGTCGCCTGGGTCGATCTCGGCAAGGAGCCGACGGTCTTCAGCCACCCCGACATGGGGTCCCGCTACTACCTGTTTCCGATGTACAGCCTGTGGATGCCGGTGATCGAAGCGGCGGGCACCCGCACGACGGGGGGGAAGGCGGAGAAATTCCTGCTCACCGGACCGGGGTGGCAAGGTACCGTTCCGGCGGGGATGACGCGGGTCAAGTCGCCGACGCGCTATATGCTGATTCTCGGGCGCACCTATGCCGACGGCACCGAGCAGGATTACGAAGCCGTCAACGCGCTGCAGGATCAGCTCTCGCTGCGGCCGCTCTCCCAGTTCGGCAAGCACGACTGGACCTTTACCCCGCCGCCGGTCAATCCCGACCCGGGCTTCTCCATGACGGACAAGCCGCAGGACGTGATCCTGAAGCTCGGCACCAAGGGCTACTTCGACATGATGGGCCGGCTGATGTGCAAGGATGCGCCGCCGGCGTCCGAGGATGCGCCGATCATCGCCAAGATGGCAACGATCGGCGTCGTGCCGTGCAAGGAGTTCGACCTCGCGAAGTTCGACCCGGCGACGCGCGACGCGCTGAACAAGCTGCCGCAGGAGGCGCTCGACACCATCGCCGCGCATCGCGCCATCGTCGGCAGGATCGCCGACGGCTGGGTGATCAGCGAGGTCGGCGACTACGGAACCGACTATATGAAGCGGGCCGTCGTCGGTGCGTTCGGCTGGCCGGCCAATCTCGATAAGGACGCGGTCTATCCCTATACCGAGGTGGACAGCACCGGCGCGAAGCTCTCCGGCGCCCACAAGTATACGCTGACCTTCGCCAAGGGGCAGGAGCCGCCGGTGGACGGCTTCTGGTCGATCACCATGTACGAGATCGACCAGGGCTGGTGGTTCGTCCCCAATCCGCTCAACAAGTTCACCGTCAGCCCGCGCAACAACCCGGTGCACAACGCCGACGGCTCGCTGACCCTCTATTTCCAGAACGAATCGCCGGGCAAGGACAAGGAAGCGAACTGGCTGCCGGCGCCGAAGGGGCCGTTCCTGCCGATGATCCGGATGTACTGGCCGAAGGAGACGAAGCCCTCGATCCTCGACGGCACCTGGACACCGCCGCGCATCGTCAAGGTCGACTGACCAGCCGGCGGGTGCTGGCGGGGGCGCCTCTGTTTCGGTGTGCGCTCCCGCAGCATCTGACGGGCACGCCGGGGCCTTCGCCAGCATCCCAGAGGATGACTCGAAATTAACCGCTTGGAATCAACGCACTACAACGTACCGTCATGGCCGGGCTTGTCCCGGCCACCCACGTCTTGCGGCAGGCAAACCACCACATGGGTGCGCGGAAC
>JBDHSN010000158.1:0-8156 GCA_039808105.1 Rhodospirillales bacterium | reverse complement strand
GTGGGCGATACCCTGACCGTGCGCCTGCGCCTCGACGACAGCGCGAAGATGCAGAACCTCACCAAGCGCAAGCGCGAGGACAAGCAGGCGCTCGGCATCGATTCCATCTTCGGCTACGAGACGAAGCTGGGGAAGATATTCGGACAGGATGTCGACAATGCCGACCTGTTCGCCTTCGGCTCCAAGGCCAATACCGCCGGCGACGGCAATATCGGCCGTGCCGAGAAGCTGGAGCTGACCTTCGCCGCCTTGGTCACCCAGGTCCTGCCCAACGGCTCGCTGGCCATCCTGGGTCGCCAGGAGGTACGGGTGAACTACGAGCTGCGCGAGCTGATGCTGGTGGGCGTCGTGCGACCTCAGGACATCGAGGCCGACAACTCCATCTCGCACGAGCGGATCGCCGAGATGCGCGTCGGCTACGGCGGCCGCGGCACGCTGAGCGACCTGCAGCAGCCGCGCTGGGGCACTCAGATCATGGACATCATCCTGCCTTTCTGAGGCAAGGGCGCGGGAAAGACCCGCGCCTGCCCGGCACCAGCCTCACGGAGCCGGTTTCTCGCCCATCCGCTTCTCCCGACCGCCGGCGTTGTCCTCGGTGGTCTTGCCGCCCTGCGGCATCGTCTTCGGCGGCTCGGTCGTCTGTGGCGGCGGGGCGTCGCGGCCGATCCCGGTGCCGGTATGCGGCGCCGTTCCCTGCACCCCGTCGCCACCCGGAAGATTGGAGGGCGGCTTCGGCGGCGCCGGTGCCTCCATCTTTTCCGCCGGCGGTGCCGTGTTCCCCAGCCCGGTGCCGGTATGGGGCGCACTGCCCTGGGCCAGAATGAGCTGGCCTTCCGGCGCTGCAGCAACCGCAGCCGGCGGTCCCGACAGGGCGCTTGCCGCCAGCATCGCGAAGGCCGCCGACAGCGCTGGTGTTGCTCTCATCATCGTCTCCTCAGTCCTCCCGATAGAACCGGCTAATGCGCGAAATCCCCCGGTAGTTCCGCGGCGATGTTCAAGGGCTGGAGGTCCGGGGGAGAGCCGGCCGGCGGCCGCAGACCGGAACGGCAGGGACGAGAAGGCGGCATCACTGATTTCGGTAGCCATGCTGCATCTGCGAGCCTTAACAAGAGGCGCGCGGCGCCGGTTGCCGGCAGCGCGACAGGAGGCAAGGACGTCCGGACTGCTGGCCGATGATCGTAAAGCTCGACGTGTTCAACACCACGACGATCGCCATGTGCGTGTTCTTCCTCGGACACGTCATCCTGCGGCGCTCGCCGGTGCTGCGCAGATACAGCATCCCGGAGCCGCTGCTTGGCGGCGTCGCCTGCGCCGTCGTCATCGCCCTGGTCCATTCCCTGCTGGACGTCACCATCACCTTCGATCTGGAGCGGCGGGACATCCTGCTGGTCTACTTCTTCGCCGCCCTCGGACTGCGCTCAAACGTCTCCCAGGTGATCGCCAACGGCCGGCCGCTGTTCATCCTGGTCGCGCTGGCGGCTGCGTTCATCGTCCTCCAGAACATCGCCGGCATCGCCCTTGCCGGAGCCTTTGGCCACGATGCCCACTTCGGCATCGTCGCCGGCTCGATGTCGTTCACCGGGCGCTCCGGCACCACCGTCGCCTGGGCGCCGTTCTTCCGCGACCAGCTCGGGCTGGAGCACGTCTCGCGGCTCGGCATCGCCGCCAGCACCGCCGGGCTGATCGCCGCCTGCTGCGTCGGCGGCCCGCTCGCCAAGTTCCTGATCGGCCGCTACCACCTCCGCGCCCCCGGTCCTGCCAGCAGCATCGACGTCGGCACGGCGGTGGAGAACGAGGATACGCCGCGGCTCGACTACCACGGCTTCATCCTGGCGCTGCTGCGCATCCACATCGCCATCCTGATCGGCCAGATCCTCAGCTCGGCGCTGGACAAGGCCGGCATCATCATGCCGCTCTACGTCTCCTGCCTGATCGGCGGCATCCTGCTCGGCAACGTCTGGTCGCGGCTGTCGCCGAAGCTGAACTGGCCGGGCAGCGACGAGTGCCTGACGCTGTTCTCCTACGTCTGCCTCGGCCTGTTCTATTCGATGACGCTGATGAGCCTGCAGCTATGGACGGCGGGCGAGTTCCTGGCGTTCGTCATCGTCGCCACCATCGTCCAGGTGGCGCTGGCGGTGGCGTACGCCTGGTTCGTCGTCTTCCGGCTGATGGGAAGGGACTACGAGGCGGCGGTGTTCGCCGCCGGCTTCACCGGCATCAGCCTCGGCACCACGGCGACGACGATGGCGATCATCTCGGCGGTGGCCAAGCAGTACGGCAGCGCCCACCGTGCCTTCGTCGTCATCCCGCTGACCTGCGGCGTCTTCATCGACATCGCCAACTCGCTGGTGATCAAGCTGTTCACCTGGCTGTAGGGGCGTGCTGCTACTTCGCGGCGGCGGACGCGCCGCCATCGGCGGAAGCCAGGCATTCGCCGCTCGTCCTGCCATCCGAAAGACAGTCGTAGATCGCCCGCTTCGCCGCCGCCTCGTCATCGCGCCCGAGGGCAGTGAGCGCGACGGCCCAGTTGTGGTACACATCAGCATCGTCCAGGTCGCGACGCAGCGCCTCCTGGTACTTGCCGATCGCCTCTACCGGCCGCTTCATGACGAGCAGGGCGGTGCCCCAGCCGCTGTACGCAGGGGTAAGGTCCGGGTCGCGACGCAGCGCCTCCTGGTACTTGCCGATCGCCTCTTCCGGCTGCTTCAGGTCAAGCAGGGCGTTCCCCCAGTTGTTATACGACAAGGCATAGTCCGGGTCGCGGCGCAGCGCCTCCTGATACTTGCCGATCGCCTCTTCCGGCCGCTTCAGGTCAAGCAGGGCGCTCCCCCAGTTGTTGTACGCACCGGCATCGTTCGGGTCGCGGCGCAGCGCCTCCTGGTACTTGCCGATCGCCTCTTCCGGCCGCTTCAGCTCAACCAAGGCTCTCGCCCAGTTGTTGTACGCATCGGCAAAATTCGGGTCGTGCCGCAGCGCCTCCTGGTACTTGCCGATCGCCTCTTCCGGCCGCTTCAGCTCAACCAAGGCGATCCCCCAGTTGTTGTACGCAAAGGCATACTCCGGGTCGCGGCGCAGCGCCTCGTCGTACTTGCCGATCGCCTCGGCAAACTGCTTCTTGTCTGCCAGCATTATCCCCAGCAGGTTCAGCGCATAGGGATGATCTGCCCGCACTTTCCCATCGGCCAGGATGGCTTCGGCCAACGCCTTCGCTTGCGCTGGATCGCGCTCATACTGGAAGGACGCATAGATGTAAGGGGTAGTCGCCAACACAAGTTCCCTTGCGGCCACGCGCGGCAAATCCCCGACGACAAGGGCACAGGCTGTCCAGGGACTCGACCCGGTGCTCAACCGGCCGATGAGCCGGTAGCGGACTCCGGCGGGCGTTGGCCCACCGCAGGTGGCCTGGCGTTCCCGGTCGTCCAGTTCGACCACCTCACCGCCGACGCGTCGCGCCGGACGGTTGAGAATACCCCGGACGATCGTCACCAGCGTACGGATCGACAAAGACGCGCCCGGCAGCACGATGTCCAGTTGCTCCCGGTCAAACAGGTAGTCCGCACGCAGGCGCCGCGTTTTCGCCCCCTCGTTGATCTCGCGAACGCCATCGCGGATCTGGCGGGCCAGCACCTCGCCGGTCCAGCCGGCCTTGGCCAGCGATTCCGGCACCGCCAGCGGCTCGATGATCACCGGATCGCGGATCAGTTCCTGGGTGACCGACCAGCCGACGACGCCGAGCACCAGCAGGACGGCAGTACTCAGCGCCAGCGAGCGGGCGCGGGCCATTCCGGCTTCGAAGCGAGCCCAGAAGCCCGGTGGCGGCGGCCCGCTCGCGGCCGGCGCACTGCTTTCGGGCGCCTCGCGCGCTTCCAGCCGCCGCCGTGCCAGCCGACGCCGAAGGGAAAATCCCGGCCGTCCCATCTGCCGCCCCCCATCCCGAACGAACACGTCAGGTTGGGGGCTATTCTACCGCGTTTGCGGGGCCGGTGTTAGCGCCTGCCGGCTGGCGCTCTATCCCGGCCGCCGCTTCACCAAAAGGTTGCCGACCATGACCTGCACCGGCTCGTCGTTCTGGTTCAGCGTCGTCGTCCGCACCTTGATCAGGCCCTGGCCGGGGCGCGAGGCCGACGGGCGCACCTCCAGCACCTCGCTCTCCAGGCGCAGCTCGTCGCCGGGGCGCACCGGCCGCGGCCAGCGAAACTCATCGAAGCCCATGCCGATGATGCCGCCTTCCGGCCTGATGTCGCTGTCGACGAACAGCCGCATGCTCATCGCCGCGGTGTGCCAGCCGCTGGCGGCAAGGCCGCGGAACACCGAGCGCGCCGCCGCCTCGGCGTCGAGATGGAACGGCTGCGGGTCGAACTCGGCGGCGAAGCTGCGGACCCGCTCCGCTTCGACGCGCATCCGGCCCGAGCCAAATACTTGCCCTGCGGCGTAGTCTTCCAGGTATCGTCCCGGCATCGGTTTCCTCCCGTCTTGAGCCCGTCTCCCGCGCACCCGGCCGGCGCCACGCCGCCCGCCGAGGCGCGAGCGCGATGCATTCTGAAAAATGCATGTGTGCGAGGGAGTTGCTGCGCTGTCAACGCATGGCTGTCCGGCAACACGGAACGTTGACTCGGCAATAGGCCAGTTGTAACCGTCTATGGGCGAATGGCTCGCCGGGATGAATAAGACGCCGGGGCCGCGCTGAGTTAGCAACGACAAAGACAAGGGTAAAAGCCCATGGCTGCCCCGAACCGTCCTCTCTCACCGCATATACAGGTCTACCGGCCGCAGATCACGTCGGTGCTGTCGATCGCACATCGCATCACCGGTGTCGCGCTTGTCGCCGGCACGCTGCTGCTGACATGGTGGCTGGTCGCGGCCGCCTATGGACCCGAGCAGTTCGCCACTGTTCAGGGGTTCATCGGCTCGTGGATCGGCCAGCTCCTGCTCTGGGGCTTCACCTTCGCCCTGTTCTATCACCTCGGCAACGGCGTCCGCCATCTGGCCTGGGACTTCGGCTGGGGCTTCGAGCTGGGTCAGGTGCGCTCGTCCGGCATCGCCCTGGTGGCATTCGCCGTCGCCGCGACGCTGGTCACGCTGATCGCGGCCTATACGGTGGGAGGCTGACATGACCGAACTGCGATCGTCGCTGGGCCGCGCCCGCGGTCTCGGCTCCGCCAAGGAAGGCGTCGGCCACTGGTGGGCGCAGCGGGTCACCGCCATCGCGCTGGTGCCGCTGAGCATCTGGTTCGTCATCGCCGTGATCTCGCTGATCGGCGCCGACTATGCCGTCTTCCAGGCGTGGATCGGCACCTTCGGCAATGCGCTGCTGATGATCCTGACGGCGCTGGTGCTGTTCTACCATGCGCACCTGGGCATGCAGGTGGTGATCGAGGACTACGTGCACGGGGAAGCGGCGCGCATCGCCACCCTGCTCGTCGTCAAATTCGTTCTGGCGTCGCTCGCCGCGTCCTGCGTGCTGGCGGTCGTCCTCGTCGCCCTGAGGAGCTGATCCGATGCCCGCAGCCTATCCGATCACCGATCACATCTACGACGTCGTGGTCGTCGGCGCCGGCGGCGCCGGTCTCCGCGCCACCATGGGTCTCGCCGCCGCCGGCCTGAAGACCGCGTCGATCACCAAGGTGTTCCCGACCCGCAGCCACACCGTCGCCGCCCAGGGCGGCATCGGCGCCGCCCTCGGCAACATGGCCGAGGACCACTGGCAGTGGCACATGTACGACACCGTCAAGGGCTCCGACTGGCTCGGCGACCAGGACGCCATCGAATACATGTGCCGCCAGGCGATCCCGTCGGTGCTGGAGCTTGAGCACTTCGGCGTGCCGTTCTCGCGCACCAAGGACGGCAAGATCTACCAGCGTCCGTTCGGCGGCCACATGCGCAACTACGGCGAAGCGCCGGTGCAACGGGCCTGCGCCGCTGCCGACCGCACCGGCCATGCCATCCTGCACACGCTCTACCAGCAGTGCGTCAAGTTCAACGCCGAGTTCTTCGTCGAATACTTCGCCATCGACCTGATCATGGACGACGAGGGCACCTGCCACGGCGTTGTCGCCTGGAACCTCGACGACGGCTCGATCCACCGCTTCATCGGCCACACCACCGTGCTCGCCACCGGCGGCTACGGGCGCGCCTTCTTCTCCTGCACCTCGGCGCACACCTGCACCGGCGACGGCAACGCCATGGCGGCGCGCGCCGGCCTCGCCCTGCAGGACCACGAGTTCATCCAGTTCCACCCGACGGGGATCTACGGCTCCGGCTGCCTGATCACCGAAGGCGCCCGCGGCGAAGGCGGTTATCTGACCAACTCCGAGGGCGAGCGGTTCATGGAGCGCTATGCGCCGACGGCCAAGGACCTCGCGTCCCGCGACGTCGTCTCCCGGTCGATGACCATGGAGATCCTGCAGGGCCGCGGCGTCGGCCCGGAGAAGGATCACATCCTGCTGCACCTGGAGCACCTCGGCGCCGACATCCTGATGGCGCGGCTGCCCGGCATCACCGAAACGGCGAAGATCTTCGCCGGCGTCGATGCCACCAAGGAGCCGATCCCGGTGCTGCCGACCGTCCACTACAACATGGGCGGCGTGCCGACCAACTATCACGGCGAGGCGCTGCGGCCGACCGACGAGGACCCGGACGCCGTCTGCCAGGGCCTGATGGCGGTCGGCGAATGTGGCTGCGCGTCGGTGCACGGCGCCAACCGGCTCGGCACCAACTCGCTGCTCGATCTCGTGGTGTTCGGCCGGGCGGCGGCGCTGCGGGCGGCCGAGAAGATCAAGCCGGGCTCGCCGCATGCCAACCTGCCGAAGAACGGCACCGAGCGGGCGCTGTCGCGGCTCGACCGGCTCCGCCACGCGTCGGGCTCGCGCAAGACCAGCGAGATCCGTCTCGACATGCAGAAGACCATGCAGAGTCACGCCGCCGTCTTCCGCACCCAGGAGGTGCTGGAGCCGGGCTGCGCCAAGCTCGACCAGGTGTGGAACGCGCTTGCCGACATCAAGGTCGCCGACCGCTCGATGATCTGGAACTCCGATCTGGTGGAAGCTCTGGAGCTGGAGAACCTGATGACCTGCGCCAAGGCATCCCTGTACTCGGCCGAGGCGCGCAAGGAGAGCCGCGGCGCCCACGCCCGCGACGACTGCCCGAAACGCGACGACAAGAACTGGATGAAGCATACGCTCGCCTGGGTCAGTGACCAGGGCGAGGTGACCCTGGGCTATCGCCCCGTGCACACGTACACGCTCACCAACGAAGCCGAATACATCGAGCCGCAGGCCCGCGTGTACTAAGGCGCAGAAGCGACAAGACGCCCGAGGAGGACCCCCATGGTTGAGTTCAACCTGCCCGCCAACTCCCGCATCAAGGAGGGCAAGTCCCATCCGGTGCCGGCCGGCGCGAAGCGGGTGAAGCGCTTCCGCATCTATCGCTGGGATCCGGAAAGCGGCGAGAACCCGCGGATCGATACGTTCGCCATCGACCTCGACGCGTGCGGTCCGATGGTTCTGGACGCGCTGATCAAGATCAAGAACGAGATCGACTCGACGCTGACGTTCCGGCGCTCGTGCCGGGAAGGTGTCTGCGGCAGTTGTGCCTTCAACATCGACGGCACCAACACGCTGGCCTGCACCAAGCCGATCGACGAGATCAAGGGCGACGTGAAGATCTTCCCGCTGCCGCACATGCCGGTGATCAAGGACCTGGTCCCCGACCTGTCGGTGCCCTACGCCCAGTACCGGCTCATCCAGCCGTGGCTGCAGGCGGACACGCCGCCGCCGGCGGGCGAGCGGCTGCAGAGCCCCGAGGAGCGCGAGAAGCTGGACGGCCTGTGGGAGTGCATCCTGTGCTTCTGCTGCCAGACCAGCTGCCCCAGCTACTGGTGGAACGGCGACCGCTACCTGGGCCCGGCCGTGCTGCTGCAGGCCTACCGCTGGATCGCCGACTCGCGCGACGAGGCGACCGGCGAGCGGCTCGACCAGCTCAACGATCCGTTCCGGGTCTTCCGCTGCCATACCATCATGAATTGCACCAACACCTGCCCGAAGCATCTGAACCCGGGCAAGGCCATCGCCGAGATCAAGTACCTGCTGGCGCAGCGCACGCTTTGATCTCAGGGAAGGCGGTAGCCGGTGACCCAAGGTAGGGGAACATCGCGGCTA
>JBDHSN010000157.1:0-8183 GCA_039808105.1 Rhodospirillales bacterium | reverse complement strand
TTCGTGCGGCAATCGCACTGGGGACCGCTGACAGCCGACGTGATCGGGTTCGTCCCTCGCGCCGCGACCCGCACCGAGGGTGCCTGCGCCTCCAGTTCGCAGGCCTTCCGAGAGGGCGTGTTCGCAGTCGCATCCGGCTTCTACGACATCGTGCTGGTGGGCGGGCTCGAAGACATGTCGAAGCGCACGACCGAGGACGTGGCGGAAGGCCTGGCGCTCGCCGCTTCGCCCTACGAAATTCGGGCCGGCTTCACCTTCCCCGGGGTTTTCGGTGCGATCGCCACGGCGTACTTCGCGAGGTACGGTGCCCGCCGCGAGCACCTGATGAACGTTACGATCAAGAGCCACGAGAACGCCAAGCTCAATCCGGGCGCCCAGTTCAACGTCTCGATCCGCGACGTCATGAACGCCAAGGTCGAGAGCGCCAGGCAGAAAGGCAAGCCGATCCCGCAGTGGGGCGACGCGAAGGAGTTCCTGCGCGATCCCGCCGCTAATCCGCCGATCGCCTGGCCGATGCATCTGTTCGACTGCTGTCCGATCAGCGATGGGGCGGCCTGCGCACTGCTCGTCGCAGACGAACTCGCCGGCAGTTTCACCGATGCGCCGCTGCATGTCGTCGGGCTCGGACAGGGCAGCGGACGGGGCCTGCACGCCGGCGATGATCTGACTTCATTCGAGGCCAATCGCTATGCCGCGATGGAAGCGTATGCGATGTCCGGGCTGGCGCCCGAGGACATCCAGTTCGCCGAAGTGCACGACTGCTTCTCCATCGCCGAATTGATCCATATCGAAGACCTCGGCTTCTTCAAACCGGGCCAGGCGTACAAGGCGGTCGAGCAGGGTGCCACCCGGCTGGACGGGCCGATGCCAATCAACACCTCGGGCGGGTTGAAGTGCAAGGGCCATCCGGTCGGCGCCACGGGTGTCGCTCAGATCTGCGAGGTGTGGGCGCAACTCCGCAGCGAGGCGGGCGAGCGGCAGGTCCGCAAGCAGGACTTGCGCTTCGGAGCCGCGCAAAACCTGGGCGGCACCGGTGGAACCTGCACCTTCACCATTCTGGAGAGGAGGTAAGGCGATGCCCGAAGCACGCTTCAACGATATCTCCTACCAGCGGTTTCTTGATCAGGAAAAGCTGATGGGCTGTCGGTGCGTCTCGTCCGGCGCACGCTACGTCCCCCCGCGCCCGCTATGCACCAAGTGCTACAGCGCCGAGCTGGAATGGATCGAGTACAGCGGGCGGGGACGGCTGGCTGCATTTACCTGCATCCGCATCATTCCGCCGACGATGCAGGCTTGGGGGTATGACCGCCAGAACCCTTATTGCTCGGGGGTGGTCGAGCTCGAAGAAGGCGGCCGGGTCGTCGCTCTTATCGACGAGGTCGACCCGACGCGGCCTGAAGAGATCACGGTAGGCATGTCCCTGGCGGTGAAATACCGGCACCGAGGCGAGGGAAAGTCAACGCAAGCCATGCTCGCGTTCAAGCCGACCGCGGCTCGCGCGTCCGCCCAAGCCTAGGGCCCCTTCAAGTGCGAGGCTTTCAGCCAAGATGAAGATCGCCGTTACCAGTCAAAACTTCCGCACCGTTACGCCGCATGCAGGCAGGACCCGCCGGTTCCTCGTCTATGACGCCCCGACGGCTGGTGAGCCGGTGGAAGCCGGTCGCCTCGATGTTCCGAAAGAGCTGTCGATGCACGCGTTCCATGGCGAAGGCCCGCATCCCCTCGACGCGGTCGATGTGGTGATCGCCGGATCGTTCGGCGAGGGCTTTGCCGCCCGCATGCAAGCGCGCGGGATCGTGGTGGTCGCCACCGAGCTCACCGATCCCATCGAAGCGGTCAAGGAATACCTGGCACGAGCTCGGACTGATGGCCAAACCGCCGCCAGGACGGCCCGCGATTGCAGACACGGGCATGGCCAGAGGCACCAGCGCGCCCAGGCCCACGGCCACCGAGATGGAGCGGAGCATGGATCGGCATGAGCGGGGCTGCATCGGGACTACGGCATCCTCGATGCCGCGATCCCGGACGGGGAGAGGAGCAATGAGTAACAGGCTGGAAATCGGCGCCGTCGCGAGCCTGAGGATCGACGTGTTAACGGAAACCGGCTGGTTCGACGACGCGCGCTTCAAGCGGGACATGGCCGCGGGCGGCGGCAGCGAGCAGACGCAATATCGCATCGCCTGGGACAGGGACAACGCCGGCGGCTACGCCGCCCTGCTGACGGTGACACTCCTCGACGGCGATCAACGAAAGATCCTGCTGGATACCGGCTGGAACACTGACTGGATCGACTACGTATTCGCCCGGCACGGCGTCGACAAGATGCTGGAGCAGGGCGAGATCGACTTCATGGTGCTGTCGCACTGGCATCTCGACCACTTCTGGGGCATCGAGTCGACGCTGAAGCACAACCCGCGGCTTAAGCTTTACGCCCCGGCGACTTGGCGCGCCGAGGACTGGGTCCTGTTGATGGAAAGGGGGAGCATCCAGGTTGAGGACAGCTGCGGCCGCACCGTCTCGATCTGCAAGAACGACGTTCCGCATGAGGGCGAACTGATCCTCACCGAAACGCGCGGCGAGGACGGCAGCGGCCTCTACCGGCTGCTCCCCGGTGTGGCATTGCGGATGTTCGACGCCTCGATGCTGTTGCAGGTGAGGGGCGAGAACGTCCTCTACGTCAACGTCGCCGACAAGGGGATCGTGACCGTTACCGGCTGCGGCCATCCGGGGGTCATGAACCTGCTCGGCTTCGCCAAGGACAATCTGAGCGCACCGGGCCTCTACGGCTGCTACGGCGGGCTGCATCTGAGCATCTTCGATACCTGGAAACCGGAGTTCGACAGCATTATCGAGGAGGTCAAGGCGCTCGGCATGGCGAAGATGGGGTGCAATCACTGCACCGGCTGGATGTGGGCGGAGAAGGCGGCGAGCCACGGCGTGCCGATCGTCACGGGCACCGACGCCTACTTGACCTATCCGAAGCGATCGGCGCAGGCGAAGGGCAGCCACGCCTTTCTCGGCAACGGCGATAGCGTGACGTTCTGACGGGCAACCGAGGACGCGATGAATGCTGTGGTGGTCGCGCTTGCCGGTGGCGTGCTGATCCGCGCGGGAGGTGCGCTCGGCCGTCCAGAACGCGTTCTCTTTGACCGACGTTCGAGAACGCACGCACGCTCTCGGTCTGCGCCCGTTGGTGTAGCCCTCGGCAACGCGAGCGAAAAGGAGGTCGACCATGCCACAACCCGATCACATCATACGCATCGACCTGCCGAATCAGGAGGGGCTCGACGCGGACATCCTGAAGTACTTCGGCAAGTGTACGGAGAAGCTTGGCTTGGTGCCGAACGTCCTGCGCGCTTATACGGGGCATCCTGCCAAGTTCCGCACTTTCACCGCCTTCTACAACCTGCTGATGCTGGACGAGGAGACGACGCGGCTGAGCAAGCTGGATCGGGAGATGATCGCCGTCGTCGTGTCCTCTGCGAACCGCTGCTACTACTGCCTCGTCGCGCACGGCGAGGCAGTACGCGAGCTCTCCGGCGATCCCCAACTGGGCGAGATGATGGTGATGAACTACCGGGTGGCCGAGCTGGATGCGCGCAGCCGTTGCATGCTGGATTTCGCTTGGAAGCTGACGGTTGCCCCACACGACATCGGCGAGGCCGACCGGCAAGCGCTACGCGACCTCGGATTATCCAATGACGACATCTTCGACATCTGCGACGTCGTGGCCTTTCTCAACTACTCCAACAGGATGGCGCACGGCCTCGACATGATGCCGAACGCCGCTTATCACGGTCTGCACCGCTGAGTATCGCTGGCGGCGGTGATCGGCTGGCTAGCAACCGGTGAATACCTGCCCACTACGGCGCGTTTGTTTAGGGCGCTCTTGTAGATATCGATTTTATAGATAGCTGTGAAAATCTTCAAATGTGCACTGACGCACAACCGAGGAAGCGATGAATACCGTAGGGGTCGCGTTTGCCGGCGGCGTGCTGATCGGGCTTTCCGCCATCCTATTGATGCTGACGCTCGGGCGCATCGCCGGCATCGCTGGGATCGTCGGCGGCCTGATCGGCGACGGTGCAGGCGACATCGGGTGGCGGATCGCTTTCGTCGGCGGTCTGATTGCCGGTCCGTTCGCCGCCGCGCTGTTCGGCGCATCGCTGCCGGACATCGGCATCGATGCCTCCGTTCCGGTCGTGCTGGTTGCCGGCTTGCTCGTTGGCTTCGGTTCACGGCTGGGGAATGGCTGTACCAGCGGCCACGGGGTCTGCGGGCTTGCTCGCTTGTCGCCACGATCTCTGGCGGCGACGCTGACCTTTATGACGGTCGGCGCCAGCGTCGTCTTCATCGTCCGCAATGTCCTCGGAGGCTAGACACATGCGCCTGCTTGCCGCCCTGGCCGCGGGCCTGCTGTTCGGGGCGGGCCTCAGCCTCTCGCGGATGATCGACCCGGCGGTGGTTCTCGCGTTTCTCGATTTCGCTGCCGTGACGCACGATGGCTGGGATCCGGCCCCCTATGTCATGGCGGGTGCCTTGCTGGTGGCGGCACCGGGCCATGCGCTGATTTTTCACCGCCAAGCCCCGCTTTTGGCGCCCGCATTCGCAATCCCACGCAATTGCCCCATCGACCGCCGCCTGATCGCGGGGGCGCTGACCTTCGGGCTGGGCTGGGGCCTCGTCGGTTACTGCCCCGGACCCGCCATCGCCGGACTGGCCTTCGGACCGGCGAAGACTTGGCTCTTCGTCGGCGCGATGCTCGCCGGCATGGCTCTGCATCGCGTTTTGGTTGAGCGTCGCAGTGCTCACCCGGTTGCCAGGCGCTCTCGAACACCTGGTGCTGCCCCCTCATGACCTGCAATCCATTCGCAGCGCAAGAAGAGGAATTCACGTGACAGGTCGTATCGTCATCGTTGGTGGGGTCGCTGCCGGCGCTTCAGCAGCGGCGAAAGCAAGAAGAACAACCGAGTCCGTCGAGATCATTATGTTCGATCGTGGACCATATATGAGCTACGCAAACTGTGGGTTGCCCTATTATCTAGGTGGAGAAATCGCGTCCCGAGATGCTTTGTTTGTGAGCAACCCCGATCGCTTCGCCGGCTACTTCAACGTGGACGTGCGGCTGAACACTGCGATAAAAGCGATCAGCACCAGCGAGCGCACTGTGGCCTACGTCGACCCTGAGAACGGTCATGCCACACTCGCTTACGATCGCCTGATCCTCGCCACCGGCACGGTTCCGATCGTCCCACCGATCGAGGGGCTCGATAGCCCGAACGTCTTCTACTGCCGGACAGTGCCGGATGTGGACGCGATTATGCTGCGCCTTTCGCGGCTACTGCCGCGTGAAATGGAGGGCGGACTGTTCCTGAACGTGAAGGATGCCGGCTTCCAGGCGCTGATTATTGGCGGCGGGTACATTGGCCTGGAATGCGCTGAGCAGTTGATGAAGGGGGGCTTTCGGGTAACTGTCGTGGAAGCGCAAGACCAGCTCATGGGGCCGCTCGACAAAGAGATCGCCTATCCGATTGAACTGGAGCCGCGCGATGCGGGGGTCGAGGTTATTCTCAATGATGGCGTGAGTCGCCTCGACGCCGCCGGCAACCGCTCAAGAGCAGTCCTGAAGAGCGGTCGTGAGGTGACGTTCGATATAGCGATCATCGGCACCGGCGTAAGCCCCAACGTGGAACTGGCTAAGTCGGCCGGTCTGCAGCTCGGCAAAACCGGGGCGATTGCCGTCGACGTGTATCAGCGCACGTCCGATCCTTTCGTCTTCGCGGCTGGCGACAATTGCGAAGCTGTCTTCGTACCAACCGGCGAAGCAGTAAATATCCCGCTCGCTGGCCCTGCCAACAAGCAGGGACGGGTCGCCGGGCAGAATGCTGCTAGTGCTCAGACGCCGACAGATGATTCATCGGATATTCAGGGCGGCCAAGTGCTTATCTGCCGCTTTGGCGCACTATCCGAATGAGTCAGTGCACTAGGGACCTTGCCGGCGCCTTGCAGAATGACGCGGGGCGTCTGCGCATGCAGGGCGTGCTCGGTACTGCGATCGTTCGCGTCGGCGAGGTCGTCGCCGGAGGAACCGGCCTCAGTGAAAAGATGGCGAGACGATCAGGCATCGATGTCGCTGTCGTCTACGTCATCGGCCCAAGCCACGCCGGCTACTACCCGGGCGCCAGGCTGATGCTGTTGAAGCTGCTCTATGCGCCGGGCGACGGACGACTGCTCGGTGCCCAGGCCGTCGGTCAGGAAGGCGTGGACAAGCGGCTCGACGTGTTGGCTACCGCCATTCAGGGCGGTATGTCAGTGGAGGATTTGGAGGGGCTCGATCTCTGCTATGCACCGCCGTTCGGCTCGGCAAAGGACGTCGTGGTGATGGCCGGGTTCGTGGCCGCCAATGCCTATCGCGGAACCAGCCCGGGTGCCTCGCCGCTCACGTTGTTGCACGAGCAGGCGAGCGAGACGCCACCTTTCCTCGCCGATGTCCGGACCCGGCGCGAGTTTGAAGAGGGTCACCTGCCGCAGGCGATCAACATTCCGCTGGACGAACTGCGCGATCGTCTGGCCGAGATTCCGCGGGAAAGCCGGATTGTCCTACAGTGCGGGACCGGGTATCGCAGCTACCTCGCCCAACAGATCCTGCTGATGAGTGGGTGGACCAATGTTCGTAACCTCCATGGTGGTTATGGCCTGGCCAAGCGCATCTACAATATGACGAACCAAGCATCACGATCGGGATGATGCTTCCGAGAATGTTCATGAAAAAACGCGACTTATGAGTTTCGTTGCGAAGCTAACAGTATAGGGGAACGGGAAACGATGCGGACGATCTTAGCGGTCTTTGCGATGCTTGCGCTTCTCGCAGCAACACCGACGTCAGCCGATACCGGCGGCTCACTTTTCGTCAACCTGACAACCGACGAAAACCATCGCGCCGACATGGCGATGGGGTTCGCCAAGGCGATGATGGAGCGCGGCCACCCGCTGACCGTCTGGCTGAACGACAAGGGTGTGCTGCTGGCGTCCCGGGAGCACGTCGGCAAGTTCGCCGAGCAACAGAAGATGCTGAGCGAGTTGATGACCAAGGGCGCCACGATCATCGCCTGCCCGGTGTGCATGAAGCACTATGGCGTCAAGGACGGCGATCTGATCGACGGCGTGAAGGTGGGTAACCCGGATATGACCAGCGCTCTGCTGTTCAAAGACGGCACCCAGACGTTAACTTGGTGACCTCTCGTCGGGGAGCGGGCGAAGGCGCATCAACCGCGAAGCGGGGAAGACCAAACTCAAGAAAAGGAGAGTGGTTATGGGCAAGAACGTGGGCAGTGTCGATCGCAGTCTGCGCGCCATCGCGGGCGTGGTCCTGATTGCTCTTGTTTTCATCGGACCTCAGACGCCCTGGGGCTGGATCGGTTTGATCCCGTTGGCGACGGCGCTGATCGGCTGGTGCCCCGCTTACCGCCTGCTTGGTATCCGCACCTGTTCGGTCGCAAAGAGTTCATGACCGAAGTTTCCATGAACGGATGGCGGTTGGTGGATCGTGTGGCCAATGGCGTATGCGAGTGGTCTCGCGCGCCTCGGCATCTGCGATGGGGAGGGAAGATGCATTGGTGCGTTGCATTTTGCTCGCTCATTGCCGCGGTGATGGCGACGCCGGCCGTGGCTGAAGATCCACGCACGCCGATCGAGATGCCTCCCGATGTACGAAGCGCTTTCCTCGAACACATGCGTCATCACATGGATTCACTCGATGACGCGATGGCGCAACTTGCCGCCGCCGATTTTAAGGGAGCCGCCAAGGTCGCGCGGGAGCAATTGGTTCCTGGCTCGGGGGCGGGGTTCGGACGGTATCTCCCGGTTGAGTTTCGCGAGATGGGCCTCGGCATGCATCGCGCCGCCGCTGATTTTGCCGACGTGGCCGATGCGGTTCCGGCTCAGCCAACCGCGGCCGACTGGAAGAAGACGATGGAGGCGCTGCAGACGATTTCTTTCCAGTGCCGTGCCTGCCACTCGACGTTTCGCCTGGAGTAGCGCTGCGCATCAAGAGGCCGGCTCTGCGGCACAACCTCGCCAAGAGCGCCGACAACCTGCCAATGCCGATTTGCTATCCCACAAGGCATTGAAAAACAATCAGAAAAACAGCGAAGGTTTGATCCCAGTTGCCGTCCCTCCGCCAG
>JBDHSN010000156.1:0-8193 GCA_039808105.1 Rhodospirillales bacterium | reverse complement strand
CTGCTGGAAGACGTCGTCCCCAATCCCGACGAGATCTACGCCGGCCTTGCCCGCGACCTGCAGCAGCACCTGATCGTACCGGTGTTCTTCGGCTCGGCCGACGGCATGCACGGCATCACCCGGCTGCTCAAGGCGCTGCGCCACGAAGCGCCGGAGCCGCAGCAGACGGCGGAGCGCCTCGGCATCCTCGCCGACGAGCCGTGCGCCCGCATCTTCAAGACCTTGCACGCCGCCCACACCGGCAAGCTGTCGCTGGCACGGGTGTTCGCCGGCGAGATCACCGACGGCATGACGCTGAGTGGCGAGCGGGTCAGCGGCGTCAGCCGCATGCTCGGGCAGAAGCTGGAGAAGCTGGCGAAGGCCGGCGCCGGCGACGTGGTGGCGCTGGGCCGGCTCGACGGCGCCCAGACCGGAGCGGTGCTGTCGCCTTCCGGCAAGGCGGTGGGCGACGACTGGCCGGCGCCGCTGAAGCCGATGTTCGCGCAGTGCGTGCACGCCCGCGAGCGCGCCGACGAGGTCAAGCTGACCGCGGCGCTGGCCCGCCTGGTCGATGAGGACCCGTCGCTGTCCTACGGCCACGACCCGGATACCGGCGAGTTCCTGCTGTGGGGCCAGGGCGAGATGCAGCTCGCCATTGCGCTGGACCGGCTGCGCAACCGCTTCAACGTTCAGGTGGTCTCGCAGCGGCCGCAGGTGCCGTACAAGGAGACGATCAAGGGGCAGGTCAGCCAGCATGCCCGCCATAAGAAGCAATCGGGCGGCCACGGCGAGTTCGGCGACGTGCATATCGACATCAAGGCGCTGCCGCGCGGCGCGGGCTTCGTCTTCACCGACACCATCTCCGGCGGCGTCGTGCCCAAGCAGTACATTCCCGCCGTCGAGGCCGGCGTCCGCGAGTACCTGGTCCGCGGCCCGCTCGGCTTTCCCGTCGTCGATATCGCGGTGACGCTGACCGACGGCCAGTACCACACCGTCGATTCCTCGGATATGGCGTTCCGCAAGGCGGCGCAGCTCGGCATGCGCGAGGGCATGCCGAAGTGCCAGCCGGTGCTGCTGGAGCCGATCTTCCAGGTCAGGATCGCCATCCCGTCGGAGTTCACCTCGCGCATCCAGCGGCTGGTGAGCGGCCGCCGCGGCCAGATCCTCGGCTTCGAGGCGAAGGAAGGCTGGAACGGCTGGGACGAGGTGAGCGTGCTGCTGCCGCAGGCGGAGATGCACGGGCTGATCGTCGAGCTGCGCTCGGCGACCCTCGGCGTCGGCACCTTCGCTTGGCAGTTCGACCACCTGCAGGAATTGTCCGGCAAGCTCGCCGACGACGTCGTCGCCAGCCGCGCCGCCGCCACCTAGCGGCGGCCCCGGCGTCAGGGGGCGCCTCACCAGGGAAGGAGACGGCGTGAACGTCCTGATCGTCCACGCACATCCGGAACCGCGCTCGTTCACCGCGGCGATGAAGGACGCCGCGGTGGAGACACTGTCGCGGGCCGGGCACAGCGTCACCGTCTCCGACCTCTACGCCCAGCGCTTCAATCCGGTGGCGTCGGCGGCGGACTTCGGCGACCGCGCCGACCCCGACTACCTCGTCTACGCCCTCGAGCAGCGGCACGGCTACGAGACGGGCACCCTTGCCCCCGATATCGCCGCCGAGATCGAGAAGCTGAAGCGCTGCGACCTGCTGCTGCTGACCTTCCCGCTGTTCTGGTTCTCGGTGCCGGCGATCCTCAAGGGCTGGATCGACCGGGTGCTGATTTCCGGGCTGACCTACGGCGGCAAGCGCTTCTACGACCGCGGCGGCCTCGCCGGCAAGAAGGGCACGCTCGGCCTGACGCTGGGCGCGCGGCCGCACATGTTCGGCGCCGAGGCCATCCACGGCGAGATCGAAACGATGCTGCGGCCGCTGCTGCGCGGCACGCTCTACTACACCGGCATGGACGTGCTGCCGCCGTTCTACGGCTGGCATGTCCCCTACATCGGCCATGCCGCACGCGCGCAGATCCTCGAGGACTGGCGCCGGCACCTGTTGCAC
Source organism: Rhodospirillales bacterium (assembly GCA_039808105.1). GTDB lineage: Bacteria > Pseudomonadota > Alphaproteobacteria > Rhodospirillales > Defluviicoccaceae > Defluviicoccus. The sequence goes on along the minus strand of JBDHSN010000156.1, from coordinate 6,170 downwards.
CTGGAAAGCGCGACGCCGCTGGCGTTCCCGCGCCTTTCCGACTTCGACGAGCGCCTTTATCCGAAGCCGCGTGGCGGCGCCGGCTGAGGACGCGGCCGCGGGCAGCAGCGTGCGCCCTGGCTCAGCTCCGTCCGATGGCCCGCCAGCCGATGTCGCGACGGCAGAAGCCGTCCGGCCAGGTGATGCGGTCGACGGCGCTGTAGGCCAGCTCCTGGGCACGCGGCACCGTCGGCGCCCGCGCCGCGACGCCGAGGACGCGGCCGCCGTCGGCCAGCAGTCGGCCGCCGTCGCGCTTCGTGCCGGCATGGAAGATGCTGACCCCGGGCACCTCCGCCGCCCGTTCCAGCCCTTCGATCAACGAGCCGCGGGCGTAATGGCCGGGATAGCCCTGCGTTGCCATCACCACCACCAGCGCCGGCTCCGGGTACCACTCGAGGACGATGTCGGCCATCCGTCCCTGGGCGCAGGCGACCAGCGCCGCCAGCAGGTCCGACTTCAGCCGCAGGATCAGCGGCTGGCATTCCGGATCGCCGAACCGGGCGTTGAATTCCAGCACCTTGATGCCGTCGCGGGTGAACATCAGCCCGGCGTAGAGGACGCCAACGTAGGGCCGCCCGTCCTCGGCCAGCCCATGCACCACCGGCCGGATGATCTTTGCCATGATCTCCTCGGCGACGGCCGGCGTGACGATCGGCGCCGGCGAGTAGGCGCCCATGCCACCGGTGTTGGGCCCCTGATCGCCGTCGAACGCCGCCTTGTGGTCCTGGGCGGAAACCAGCGGCACCGCCTGTTCGCCGTGGACGAGGGCGAAGAAGCTCGCCTCCTCGCCGATCAGGAAGTCCTCGATGACCACCTGGGCACCGGCGTCGCCGAACGCGCTCTCGATCATGATATGGTCGATGGCGGCATAGGCTTCGTTCTCGTTGTGGCAGACGATCACCCCCTTGCCGGCGGCCAGCCCATCCGCCTTGACCACCAGCGGCGCGCCATGGCGGCGGATGAACGCCTTCGCCTCCTCCGGCTCGTCGAAGCGGCCGTAGGCGGCGGTGGGCACGTCGCAGCGCTCGCACAGCTCCTTCATGAAGATTTTCGAGCCCTCGATCTCGGCGGCGCGCGCCGACGGGCCGAAGGCGAGAATGCCGGCCTCGCCCAGCCGGTCGGCCAGGCCTGCCACCAGCGGCGCCTCGGGACCGATGACGACGAAGTCGATGTCCTCCTTCCGCGCCAGCTCGACCAGCCGCGCGATATCGTCGGCGGCAACGGCGACGCAGTCGGCGACCTCGGCGATTCCGGCATTGCCCGGCGCGCACAGCAGCCGGCCGCACAGCGGGGAGCGCCGCAGCGCCCAGCACAGCGCGTGTTCCCGTCCCCCCGATCCGACCACCAGCACGTCCATCGCTCTTGTTCTCCCTCGCGCCGACGCCGCTTTGCCCGAATGGCGTCCTCGTCCATATTCGTCTTATGAGCAGCAGTCATCCTAACACCGCCGTCCGCGCCGACAACCTGCCGGTGGTGCGCGTCGGCGAGCTGGCGCAGGCGGTCAAGCGCTGGATCGAGCAGGGCTTCGATGTCGTCCGGGTGCGCGGCGAGGTTACCGGGTACAAGCGCGCGCCGTCCGGCCACCTCTATTTCTCGCTCAAGGATACCGACGCCTGCATCGATGCGGTGTGCTGGCGGCTGGCCGCCTCCCGGCTGGCAATGGGCGTCGCCGATGGCCTCGACGTCATCGCCACCGGCCGGCTGACCACCTATCCCGACCGCTCCAAGTACCAGCTCGTCGTCGACCGGCTGGAGCTCGCCGGCGAGGGGGCGCTGCTGAAGCTGCTGGAGGAGCGGCGCCGCAAGCTGGCGGCGGAAGGCCTGTTCGAAGCGGCGCGCAAAAAGCCGCTGCCATTTCTGCCGGAGGTGATCGGCGTCGTCACCTCGCCCACCGGCGCCGTCATCCGCGACATCCTGCACCGGCTCGCCGACCGCTTCCCGCGACGCGTGCTGCTGTGGCCGGTGGCGGTGCAGGGCGTCGATGCCGCGGCGCAGATCGCAGCCGCCATCGACGGCTTCAGCCGGCTTGCGCCGGGGGGGCGGCTGCCGCGGCCCGACCTGCTGATTGTCGCCCGCGGCGGTGGCAGCCTGGAGGATCTGTGGGCCTTCAACGAGGAGACGGTGGTGCGCGCCGCCGGCCGCTGCACCATCCCGCTGATCTCGGCGGTCGGCCACGAGACCGACACCTCGCTGCTCGACTTCGCCGCCGACAGGCGGGCGCCGACGCCGACGGCGGCGGCCGAGATGGCGGTGCCGGTGCGCGTCGATCTGGCGCAGCGTCTGCTCGCCCTGCGCACGCGGCTGTCCGGCGGCACCTCCCGGCTGGTGGCCGAACGGCGCGGCCGGCTGCTGGCGGCGGAGCGCGGCCTGCCGCGGCCGCAGGCGCTGCTCGCCGTCGCCCGCCAGCGCCTCGACGACTGGAACGAGCGGCTGCGGCGCAGCCTACAGGTCGGAATCGAGCGGCGGCGCCACCGCCTCGGCCGCATCGCCGCGCGGCTGGCCCCGGCAACGCCGCGTATCGCCTGGGCCGCCAGCCGCGTCGCCGCCGAGCGGCGGGCGCTGGATGCGGCGATGCGGGCGCTGCTGGCGCAACGGCGTAGCCGGCTGCAACACGCCGCCGCCCTGCTCGCCAGTGTCTCCTACCAGAAGGTGCTGCAACGGGGCTTTGCCGTCGTCCACGACGGCGACGGCGGCGTCATCACCGCGGCGGCGGCGTTGCGACCGGGCCAGCGCGTCTCGCTGCGCTTCGCCGACGGCGCCGCCCCGGCGGTCATCGAAGGCGGCCGCCCGGCACCGCTGCGCCCGTCTCGGACCCGATCCGCCGACGGCCGCCAGGGGTCGCTGCTTTAGTCTATAGCGTCAGTCTATAGTCGCGGCGGCCGCCGGCGATGCGGCCGCCGCCGTCAGCCGCGCCGCGCCGCCTCGATCGCGGCGACATCGATCTTCTTCATCGCCATCATCGCCTGGAAGGCGCGTTTCGCTTCATCGCCGCCGGCAGCCATCGCCTCCATCAGCGTGCGCGGCGTGATCTGCCACGAGATTCCCCATCTATCCTTGCACCAGCCGCACGCGCTTTCCTCGCCGCCGTTGCCGACGATGGCGTTCCAGTAGCGGTCGGTCTCCTCCTGATCGTCGGTGGCGATCTGGAAGGAGAAGGCTTCGCTGTGTCGGTAGGCGGGCCCACCATTGAGGCCGGCGCAGGGAACGCCCGCGACGGTGAATTCGACCATCAGCACGTCGCCGGCCTTGCCCGACGGATAGTCGCTGGGGGCCCGGTAAACGGCAATCACGGCGCTGTCAGGAAACGTCTCGGCGTAGAAGTGGGCCGCGGCCTCGGCGTCCTTATCGTACCACAGGCAGATGGTGTTCTTGGGCATCGCCATTGCCTCCCTCTTGCTCGGAAGCCACTTGCTGTTCCGGCGTCCAGAGTCAGCCCCAGCGCCAAACGACGGAACGCGCTCGATGCCCCGCCGGGGTCCCGCCAGCGACGCCTGCGAGCAGCGCGCCGCTCGTCTGGGCACCGCTCGAACACCCGTGCTGCCCATGCTGCAGCAGCGGCGAGGCGCGATGATCACCCTCAGATCCAGCCCATGCGCCTGAACTTGAGGTACAGCGCGAGACAGACGCCGGCGACCACCAGCAGCACCGCCGGATAGCCCCAGACCAGATGCAGCTCCGGCATGTGCTCGAAGTTCATGCCGTAGATGCCGGCGACCGCGGTCGGCACGGCGAGGATGGCGGCCCAGCCGGCGAGCTGGCGGGTGACGTCGTTCTGCCGGTTGGAGGCCAGCAGCAGATAGGTCTCGAAGGCGGCCGCCAGCTGCTCGCGGAGAATGTCGATGCTCTCGTTGACGTTGATCACGTGGTCGTGGACGTCGCGATAGTAGGGCCGGATCTCCTGGTTGATGCAGGGCAGATCCATGTGCTGCAGCCGGTTGCAGAGGTCGAGCAACGGCACGGCGGCGCGGCGCAGGTGCAGCAGGTCGCGCCGCAGTGCCGAGATGCGGTCGATGGTCTCGCGGCTGCCCCGGTCGCAGCGAACCTCGTCCTCGATCTCCTCGACCCGCGTCTCGACCGCATCGATGATCGGCATGTAGTTGTCGACCACGAAATCCATGATCGCATAGAGGACGAAGTCCTCGCCTTGCCGCAGGAACTTGGGCATGTGCTCGGCCCGCTCGCGGACCTCGCCGTAGGAGGAGGAAGCGCCGTGGCGGACGGTGATGACATAGCCGCTGCCGATGAAGATGTGGGTTTCGCCGAACTCGATCTTCTCCCCCACCATCTGCGCGGTGCGCAGCACCACGAACAGCGTATCGTCATAGGCCTCGATCTTCGGCCGCTGGTGGGCGACGAAGGCATCTTCGACGGCCAGATCATGCAGCCCGAACTGCTGCTGCAGGCTGCTCAGGATCTCGACGCCGGGCTCGTGCAGGCCGATCCACACGAACCGGCCCGCTCCCCTGGCGAAGGACCCGCTCTGGTGAATGTCGAGGTCGGCGATCCGGCAGCCATTCTCGTAGCCGGCGCAGGCAACCACCATCGCCATTGGCAATACCTCCACGCCCGGGGCGCCGCTGGCCAGCGGGACTTCCGCTTGCATCGCGGTGTGGTCCGAACCCGTCCCGCACCTCGCTCGCAGCCGCCGCCCGGCGCAGCTTCAGGCGGCTTCAGCGGCGGCGGAAAGGGCGCGCTCGATCGCCTGCAGCGCCGCCTCGGCGCGCGACGGGTCGGGGCCGCCGGCCTGCGCCATGTCGGCGCGGCCGCCACCGCCGGCACCGCCCAGCTCGGCGGCGCCGATCTTCACCAGATCGACGGCGTTCAGCCGCGCGGTCAGATCGGCGGTCACTCCCACCACCACCGAAGCCTTACCGTCGTTGGTGGCGACGAGGGCGACGACGCCGGATCCGAGCTGCTTCTTCAGGTCGTCGGCGAGGCTCTTCAGCTCGCGCGCCGGAACGCCGTCGAGCAGCCGCGGCGAGAAGCGGATGCCGCTGATCTGCCGCTCCGCCGATGCCGCCCCGGCACCGCCGCCGGTGGCCAGCGCCCGCCGCGCCTCGCTCAGCTCGCGCTCCAGCTTGCGCCGTTCGTCGAGCAACTGCGCCACCCGCCCCGGCACCTCGCCGGGCGCGGTGTTGAGCAGGTGCGCCGCGTCCTTCAGCGCCCGTTCCTGCTCGACCAGCAAGGTGCGCGCCGCCTCGCCGGTCATCGCCTCGATGCGGCGGACGCCGGAACCAAGGGCGGTCTCGCCGGTGATCTTGAACAGGGCGATATCGCCGGTGCGGCCGACGTGGGTGCCGCCGCACAGCTCGGTCGACCAGCGGCGGCCACCGCCGTCCTGCGTCCCCATCGAGACGACCCGCACCTCATCGCCGTACTTCTCGCCGAACAGCGCCATGGCGCCGGCGGCGACGGCCGCCTCCGGGTCCATCAGGTTGGTCTCGACCGGGGTGTTCTCGCGCAGCTGCGCGTTCACATCCGCCTCGACCGCGGCGATCTCGTCCGCCGACAGCGGCTTCGGGTGGCTGATGTCGAAGCGCATCCGCTCGGGGGCGACCAGCGAGCCTTTCTGGGTGACGTGATCGCCCAGCCGCCGGCGCAGCGCCGCCTGCAGCAGGTGGGTCACCGAGTGGTTGGCCCGCACCGCCGACCGGCGGGCATGATCCACCGCCAGCTGCACCTCGTCGCCGACGCGCAGCGTTCCGGCTTCGATCTCGCCGATATGGACATGCAGATCGCCGGCCTTCTTCAGCGTATCGTCGATGCGCAGCACCAAGCCGCCGGCACTGGTGATGCGGCCGGTATCGCCGACCTGGCCGCCGGATTCGCCGTAGAACGGCGTCTGGTTGCAGATGACCGCCACCTTGCGGCCGGCAGCAGCCTCGTTCGCCCGGACACCGTCGACGACGATCGCCAGCACCTTGCCCTCCGAGCGCTCGGTCTCGTAGCCGAGGAACTCGGTGGCGCCAACCTCGTCGCGCACGCCGAACCACACCGTCTCCGCCGCCGCCTCGCCGGAGCCGGCCCACGCCCGCCGCGCTTCCTCGCGCTGGCGGGCCATCGCCCGGTCGAAGCCCTCGACGTCGACGCCGATGCCGCGGCTCTTCAGCGCATCGGCGGTGAGGTCGAGT
>JBDHSN010000155.1:0-8200 GCA_039808105.1 Rhodospirillales bacterium | reverse complement strand
CAGCAGGAACAGGAACAGCAGCAGGATCGACAGCACGAGCTGGACCATGCCGAGGTAATCGACGGCATCGGGGATGACCGGGGTGAACCGGTCGGGCAGCACGGCGAGGCGCCCGCTCTCGCCGTGGATGCCGTAGAGGCAGGCATAGATCTGGTTCAGCTTCTCGCTGGACGCGATGCCGGCGAACGGCAGCGCCTTGCGGATCGAAAGCCCGACCGCCGCGCTCCACGGTGTGCTTTCGCCGATCGCGCAATGGTCGGCAGAGATGGCTTGCTCAAGGTACGCCCAGGTAAAGCCGGCGGTCGCCAGGCCCCACCAGAAGAGAGGCAGGGCGATGGACCGGCCGAAATTCGACAGCACTTCGTAGCCGAGGCCGAACCAGAACCGCATCGTCCCGCGCAGCCCTCCCGGCCAGAGCGGCGGACGCCGGCCTTTGTCGTCCTTGCGGAGAAGATTCAACGGGCATGGCAGAGGGCGGTCAGGATAACCGCGTAACGACTTCAACTCGTTTGCGGAATAATCCAGTTCACGTGCTTGATCGTGAGCCTCAATAGCCAGCCGCTTGAGCGCGCGATAGCACGAGGAAAGGTCAAAATTCGGGTCAACACCCTGTAGCATCGGCAGAAAAAACCGCGCAACACCTCCCACTTCGGGAATGGATACGTTGTCGAGCCGCGGCGCCTCTTCGAAATGCGCCTGGATGAAGTCGGGTACTTCGTTGAACCGCGCGCCCTCCAGCGTGAAGGTCCGCTCAACCCGCACCGCTGAAAAGTCGGCGACCCCGTAAAATTGACCCTGGTAGAAGGTCGTATAGCCCTTGAAGCTCGCTTGCGCGAACTTTCCCGCTGCTCTGAACTTTGCTTTGTGAAACCGTGCGCTTTCGCTGAACATCAACCTGTTGAACCATGCGTCCGCCTCGAACGTCGTCTCCTCGAAACGCGCATTCCCGCTGAACGTCGCGCTGGTGAATTTTGCGCTTCCCACGAACGTCGCTTCATCGAACCATGTATCTCGGTTGAACGTCGCCTTGCCGAACCTCGCCTCTCTGCCGAAAATCGCTCTGCCGAACCACGCGTATCCACCAAACGTCGTCCCGTCGAACCACGCGTATTCGCGGAACGTCGCGCTGTCGAACGACGCGTTTCCGCCGCTTTCGCTGAACGTCGCGCAGTTGAACCGCGCGTCTTCGCTGAACGTCGCGCTACTAAATCCTACGCTTCCGCTGAACGTCAAGTTGCTGAAATCCGCGCTTCCGCCGAACGTCGTGCTGTAGAAGCCCGCGTCTCCGCTGAACGTCGCGCTGTCGAACCCCGCGTCTTGTTGGAAGGTGGCCTGGTCGAACCGGGCAGATCCGGGAAAAAGGAAACTGGAGAAGTCGGCGGGCTCCTCGAACACCTGGGCCTGGAAGTCGGCCGCGGCCTCCTTCATCCACGCGCCCGTCGCCTCGTTACTCGGCACGTCACCGAGGATATTGCGGTACGACGCCCACGTGCCGTCGCGCTCCATTTCGGCGCGGCGGTCGAGCATCGCTTTCGCCCAGGCGTTCCAGGCGTCCCGGCCCTGCCGCCACAGCGCCAGGCTCTGCTCCTTGTTCATGGCTCCCCCGCCGGCTCAAGCGGGGGCAGTGTACCCGCAAACGCACCGGCGCGTAGGGTGCTGCTGAGCGAAGCGAAGCGCACCAATTGCCCCCGATGTCTCGGGCGCTCCTTCGGCCCGCGCCTCGATCGAACGGGGGACGCGATGGTGCGGTTCGCTACGCTCACCGGCACCCTACGCTGCGCGGGAGGTGCGCTACTCGACCGGCCAGGTGTAGCCGGCGGCTTTCAGGTTGGGGATGATCTCGTCGCGCAGGTGGTTCGCCCGTCCCGCCTTGCCGTCGAGGGAAAACCAGCTGATCCCCAGCTTCTCGTACCGGTTGAGCGCGAACTCGAGGAAATAGAACGGCGCGATCCAGAAGCTGGTCTCGGTCATGATCAGCGGGTATTTGTTCTTCAGACAGATCAGCCCCGGCTCGCCGAACTTCGCCGTACCGGCATAATGGTGGAAGCCGATCGACGTCCTGGTCCAATCGATGCCGCGCATCTTGGCGACCATTGCCGCATAGGTCGTGCAGTCGGGATAGAGGTTTCCGCCGGAGAACATGACGATATGCGTATTCGGCGCGGCGGCCCGCATCAGCCGGTACACCGTCATCAGATCGGCGCGGACCTTGTCGGTGTACTGCGCCGCGTCGCCCCAGTGCGGCCCGCCCTGCGTCGGCTCGCTGGTCATCTCGTAGAACACATGGGTTCTGTTCTTGTAGCGTGGCGCGACAACGCTCCAGAACTTGATCAGCTCGGCGAGGTTATATTCTCCCCGCTTGGTCGAGTTGTTGATCATCAGGTACATGTTGTTGGCGGCAGCGGCGTTCACCGCCTTGTCCAGGGCAGGAAGCTGCTGCTCGATCGGCCACGCCGCATTGGTCTTGGCACCGAAGCGGATGGCGTTGAGGTGGAGCTTTTCGTGCAGATAGCGCCAGAATCCCCAGTCCCGGTCGACTCCCTGGATGAGGGTGTCGGTCGCGCCGCGCAGCGGCGTGTTGAGGTCGCTCACCACCGTGCCGTTCAGAACGCGGACCCGCCCGCGATCGGCCGCTGACGCCGTCGAAACGCTCAGGGCCGTGCCGACGAGGGCGACGATGACGGCAATCGCCGTCGCCACCGCAACGGCAGGACCCGACGCACGGCGCGTTGCCCGGTTGTGTGTCCAAATAGGGCAGTACAATTTGTGGTTCTCCATATTCATGTCTGCGTCGTGTCTCTCTGGAAATGCGTTTCGACTTCGCCCTGCGACGGCTGGGGCGGTTGTATCTAATGCAAACGCGTATCCATTTCGCCTAAATTCCGCCACGCGGCGGCCGATCGCATGCGGATTTTCGGCACGAATTGTGCATAACAAGGCGCCGACCGCGCGAATGTTGCGGTAGACGACGACGATGTCGCATTGACGACGCGTTCTGTCGCAAACGGGGAGGGAAAGGTGTCCGGCGATACCGTATCGATCGCGATTTCCGGGGCGGGCGGCGCCGGCGTGATGACCGCGGCGCAGATGCTGCTCGACGCCGCCGCCAGGGCCGGCTTCTACGGGCTGATGGCCCGCTCGTCCGGGCCGCAGATCCGCGGCGGCGAGGTGGCGGCGTTCCTGCGCCTCGGCACCCTGCCGGTCGAATGCCTCGACGATCGTTTCGATGTGATGGTGGCGCTCGACTGGCTGAACGTCGAGCGCTTCGCCGGCGAGATCGTGCTCGACCGGGCGAGCGTCGTGCTGTGCGATGCGGATGCCGGCGAGGCGCCGGCGCGGATCGTCGCCTCGGGCGCGCGGCTGGTGCCCCTGCCGCTGCAGGAAACGGTGAAAAGCCTCGCCGGCGGCCGCATGAACATGCTCGGCCTCGGCCTGCTCACCGGATTGACCGGCCTGCCGGAAGACGTGGTCGGCGGCGTCGTCGCCAAGGGCCTGAAGAAGCGCGGCCAGGAGGTGCTCGACGCCGGACTGGCCGGGGTTCGCGCCGGCATGGCGCTGGTCGCCGGCAGCGACGTGCCCGCCTGCCGGCTCGGCGCTGCCGCGCCGGCCCTGGCGCCGCGCTGGAACATCAGCGGCAACGAGGCGGCCGGGCTCGGCTGCATCCGCGGCGGCATCCGCTTCGTCGCCGCCTATCCGATCACGCCGGCCACCGAGATCCTCGAATGGCTGGCGCCCAATCTGGAAAAGGTGGGCGGCGTGCTGGTGCAGGCCGAGGACGAGCTGGCCTCGATCAACATGATCATCGGCGGCTCGTTCGGCGGCACGCCGGCCCTCACCGCCACCTCGGGCCCGGGCCTCGCGCTGATGATGGAATCGATCGGCCTCGCCGTCGCCTCCGAAACCCCCATCGTCGTCATCGACGTGATGCGCGGCGGCCCGTCCACCGGCATCCCGACCAAGTCGGAGCAGAGCGACCTGAACATCGCCCTCTACGGCCTGCACGGCGATGCGCCGCACATCGTCACCGCTGCCCGCTCGATCGCCGACTGCCAGTTCACCGCGCAATGGTCCGTCCATCTGGCGGAGCAGCTGCAGGTGCCGGTGATCGTGCTCACCGACCAGTCGCTCGGCCAGTCACGCGCGGTCGTCGACCGCCCCGCCGATCTTGCCTTCATCGGCCGGCGGGAAACCGCCGCCGCCGGCGTCGCCGGCTACCAGCGCTATGCCGTGACCGCCTCCGGCGTTTCGCCGATGGCCATTCCCGGCATCCCCGGCGGCGAGTACATCGCCGACGGACTCGAGCATGCCGTCTCCGGCCGGCCGTCGAGCGGCAACGACGACCATGCGGCGCAGCTCGACAAGCGGGCGCGCAAGCTGGAGCTGTACGACTACGGCGACCACTGGGCGGATGTGGAAGGCAACGGTGCGCTCGCCATCGTCACCTGGGGATCCAGCGCCGGGCCGGCGCGGGAGGCCCGTGCCCGCGCCAACGCCCTCGGCATCGCCACCCGGCTGATCGCGCTGCGGCTGCTGGCGCCGGCGCAGGAGGCTCGCTTCGACGCGGCGCTCGCAGGCGCCGACCGGGTGCTGGTGGTCGAACAGAGCCATTCCAAGCAGTTCTACCGCTACCTGCGGGCGCACTACGACCTGCCCCGCGACGTGCGGGTACTCAGCCGGCCGGGTCCGTTGCCGATCCGCCCCGGCGAAGTCCTCGACTGCATCAAGGCCTGGAGCTGATCCGATGACCGCCCTTGCACAAACCCCCGCCCTGACTGCCGCGGCGTACAAGTCCGACTACCGGCCGGTCTGGTGTCCCGGCTGCGGGCACTATTCGGTGCTGTCCTCGCTGACCAAGGCGCTGGCCGAGCTCGGGGTGCAGCGGGAGAACGTCGCGGTGATCTCCGGCATCGGCTGCTCGTCGCGCCTCCCGGCCTACACCAGCGTCTACGGCTTCCACTCGCTGCACGGCCGGGCACTGCCGGTGGCGACCGGCCTGAAGGTGGCCCGCCCCGACCTGACGGTGATCGTCGCCGGCGGCGACGGCGACGGCTACTCCATCGGTGGCAATCACTTCCTGCACGCCTGCCGGCGCAACGTCGATCTGACCTACCTGGTCATGGACAATCAGGTCTACGGCATGACCAAGGGTCAGGCGTCGCCGACGACGCCGGCCGACTGGGACCGCAGCAAGCTGACCCCGCACGGCACCGGCGTCAGCCCGTTCCACCCGCTGGCGGTGGCGCTCGCCGCCGGCGCCAACTTCATCGCCCGCTGCTATGCCGGCGATCCCAACGGCACCGCCCGGGTGATCACCGAGGCGGTGCGCCATCCCGGCTTCTCGATGGTGCAGATCCTCAGCCAGTGCGTCACCTACCAGCCCGGCCAGAAGGAGTGGAAGACGACCGTCCGCAAGGCGGATGTCACCACCACCAAGGACGCGGTGCGCGCCGCGCGCTGGCTGATGGCGGACGACGGGCTCAGCACCGGGGTCCTCTACCTCGGCAACCGGCCCGTCTATCGCCCGGAACTGCAGGCGAGCGCCTCGGTGGACGAACTGGAAGCCGGCTTCGTCGTCTGAAATCAGCCGGCCCGGCAGCGGGCCCGGCGCTGGCAGGGATGTGTATGACCGTGACGGATGACGCAAAGCAAACCACCAGGATCGATACCGTCGAGCTGTTTCTGGCGCACGCACTGACCTTGGAGAACGAGGCGGCGGACGGCTACCAGGAGATCGGCGACAGCATGGCGGTCCACAACAACCCGGAGGTCGCCGGGCTGTTCTTCCAGATGGCGAAGTACGGCCGGATGCATGCCGACGAGGTGCGCGAGCTGGCCACCGGCCTCGAGCTGCCCCACATCCCGCCGTGGGAGTACTCGTGGGAGGACGGCGAGAGCCCGGAATCGCCGTCGATGGACAAGGTGCACTACATGATGCAGCCGGCGCAGGCGCTGGCCCTGGCAATGAAGGCCGAACGGCAGGCGCACGCGTTCTACGCCGGGGTGGCGGAGACGACGACAAACCCGCGCATCCGCGAGCTGGCCAGCCAGTTCGCGGCGGAAGAGGCCGGGCACGTCCGCCTGCTCGGCGAGTGGATCGCCAAGTACCCGCCGGCCGACGACAACTGGGACTACGATCCGGATCCGCCGGCGATGCCGGAGTAGGCCAGCCGGCTTTGCGGCCGGGCCGGGGCGGGCGCCGTCGTCAGTGGGCGGCGTCCAGCGCCAGGTTCAGCCGCAGCACGTTGACCTGCGGTTCGCCGAGAAAGCCGAGCAGCGGCAGCTCGGTGGCCCCGTCCACGGCGGCGCGGACCCGCTCCACCGGCCAGCCGCGCGCCGCCGCCACCCGGGCGATCTGCGCCTGCGCCGCGGCCGGGCTGATGTCGGGGTCAAGGCCGCTGGCCGACGCCGTCACCAGATCGGCCGGAATCGGCCCCGGACGGGCGTCGGCTGCGGCGATGTCGGCGCGGACACGTGCGACCAGCGCCGCGCTCGTCGGTGCGAGATTGCTGCCGCCCGACGCCATCGCATCGTAGCCTTGCGCGCCGGCGGCCGACGGCCGGCCATGGAAATAGCGCGGCGCGGTGAACCGCTGGCCGATCAGCGCCGAGCCGATGACGCGTCCCTGACGCTGCAGCAGGCTGCCGGCGGACTGCTCCGGGAAGGCGAGCGCGGCGATGCCGGTGACAGCGAGCGGGTAGAGCACGCCGGTCACAAGGGTGAACAGCAGCAGTAGCACGAGGGCGGGACGGAGATGCGAGAGCATCGCTTGCTCCTTCAGGCGAGGCCGAGGAACGAGACGAGAAGATCGATCAGCTTGATGCCGACGAACGGCACGATCAGGCCGCCGAGGCCGTAGATCAGCAGGTTGCGGCGAAGCAGGACGGCAGCGCCGGTCGGCCGGTAGCTGACGCCGCGCAGCGCCAGCGGAATCAGCACGACGATGATCAGGGCATTGAAAATGGTCGCCGACAGGATGGCGCTTTGCGGGCTTGCCAGCCCCATGACGTTGAGCGCCGCCAGCTGCGGGTAGAGGGCGAGAAAGATCGCCGGGATGATGGCGAAGTACTTGGCGACATCGTTGGCGATGGAGAACGTCGTCAACGACCCCCGCGTCATCAGCAGCTGCTTGCCGATGCCGACGATCTCGATGAGCTTGGTCGGATCGCTGTCGAGGTCGATCATGTTGCCGGCCTCGCGCGCCGCCATCGTGCCGGTGTTCATGGCAACGCCGACATCCGCCTGCGCCAGCGCCGGCGCATCGTTGGTGCCGTCGCCGCACATGGCGACCAGCTTGCCTGAGGCCTGCTCGTCGCGGATCAGCTTCAGCTTCGCCTCCGGCGTCGCTTCGGCGAGGAAGTCATCGACGCCGGCCTCGGCGGCGATGGCGGCGGCGGTCAGCGGATTGTCGCCGGTGATCATCACGGTGCGGATGCCCATCTGCCGCAGCGCATCGAAGCGCTCGCGGATGCCGCCCTTGACGATGTCCTTGAGATGGACGACGCCGAGGATGCGGTCGTCCTGCGCCACCGCCAGCGGCGTGCCGCCGGCGCGCGCCACCCGCTCGACGATCTCCTGCAGCGCCTTCGGCGTCTCCATGTTGGGATCGCGGGTAACCTGGCGGATGTAGGCGACGACCGCCTCGGTGGCGCCCTTGCGGATGGCGTGGCCGTCGATGTCGATGCCGCTCATCCGCGTCTGCGCCGTGAACGGCACCATGTGGGCGTGCAGCGGCGCCATCTCGCGGCCGCGGATGCCGTATTTTTCCTTGGCGAGGACGACGATGGAGCGGCCTTCCGGCGTCTCGTCGGCGAGCGAGGCGAGCTGCACCGCATCGGCAAGCTCGCGCTCGGAGACACCGGGCAGCGGCAGGAACTCGGTCGCCTGGCGGTTGCCGAGGGTAATCGTGCCGGTCTTGTCGAGCAGCAGGGTATCGACGTCGCCCGCCGCCTCGACGGCGCGGCCGGAGCGGGCGAGGACGTTGAACCGCACCAGCCGGTCCATGCCGGCGATGCCGATGGCCGACAGCAGCGCGCCGATGGTGGTCGGAATCAAGGTGACGAACAGGGCGGCGAGCACGATCACCGGCACGCTGCCGCCGGCGTAGGCGGCGAAGCTGGGGATCGAGGTGACGGCGAGGACGAAGATGATCGTCATCCCGCACAGCAGGATGTTGAGCGCGATCTCGTTTGGCGTCTTCTGC
>JBDHSN010000154.1:0-8215 GCA_039808105.1 Rhodospirillales bacterium | reverse complement strand
GCCATCTGCGGCGACATCCTGCATTCCCGGGTCGCCCGCTCCAACATCCATCTGCTCAACATCATGGGCGCACGGGTGCGGGTCGTCGCACCGCGGACCTTGCTGCCGCGCGCCGTCGAGCGTCTCGGCGTCGAGGTGTTCCACGACATGGGCGAGGGCCTCGACGGCTGTGACATCGTGATGATGCTGCGGCTGCAGACCGAGCGGATGCAGGGCAACTATATTCCGTCGATCCGCGAGTACTTCCATTTTTTCGGCCTCGACTACGAGAAGCTCGGCCGGGCCAGCGCCGAAGCGCTGATCATGCACCCGGGGCCGATGAACCGCGGCGTCGAGATCGATTCACTCGTCGCCGACGATTATGGCCGCAGCGTCATTCGCGAGCAGGTCGAGATGGGGGTCGCCGTGCGCATGGCCTGCCTCGAGCTGCTCACCGGCGGCGGCCGCGGTGCCGGCGCCCGCACGCCATGACCGCCGTCCCGGCTAGGAACTGAACACCGTGGCACCAGCCAGGAGCATGACAGGGGGAGGGGTTGCCTACGTTGGCGCGCGCCTGCTCGATCCGGCGAGCGGCCTCGATGCGCCGGGTGGCGTGCTGACCGAAGGCGAGGTCATCGTCGATTTCGGACCGCACGTGACCGCCGACGCCGTCTCCGGCAACGCCGAGGTCGTCGCGTGCGACGGCTACTGCCTCGCCCCCGGACTGGTCGACATCCGGGTGCAGCTGCGCGAGCCGGGGGAGGAGCACAAGGGTACGCTGGCGTCGGGCGGCCGGGCGGCGACCGCCGGCGGCATCACCTCGATGGTCTGCCTGCCCAACACCAATCCGGTAATAGACGACACCTCTGTCGTCGAGTTCGTGGCACGCCGCGCCCGGCTGCTCGGGCTCACCAAGGTCTACCCCTACGCTGCGGTCACCACCGGCCTGGAAGGGGTCAACCTCGCCGAGATGGGCATGCTCGCCGAGGCCGGTGCCGTCGCCTTCACCGACGGCGTCAAGGCCATTCCCAGCGCCCGCGTCATGCGCCAGGCCCTGCTTTACGCGCGGACCTACGGCCTGCTCATCGTCGAGCACGCCGAGGAGCCGACGCTTGCCACCGGCGGCCACATGAACGCCGGCGAGCTGGCGACGCGGCTTGGTCTCGTCGGCATACCGCGCGAAGCCGAGGTCATCATCGTTGAGCGCGACATCCATCTCGTCCGGATGACCGGTGGCCGCCTGCACTTCGCCCACCTGTCCACGGCGGCGGCGATCGATGCCGTCCGCCAGGCCAAGCGCAGCGGCCTCGCCGTCACCTGCGATACGGCCCCGCCCTACTTTGCGATGAACGAGAACGCCATCGGCGACTACCGCACCTTCGCCAAGCTGTCGCCGCCGCTACGGGCGGAGGACGACCGGCTGGCGGTGATCGAGGGACTGGTCGACGGCACCATCGATTCGATCGCGTCCGACCATGCGCCGGAGGACGAGGATGCCAAGCGCCTGCCGTTCGCCCAGGCGGCATTCGGCGGCATCGGCCTGGAGACGCTGCTGGCGGTCAGCCTGGAGCTGTACCACAACGGCCACCTCTCGCTGCTCGACGTGCTGCGGCTGATCACCTGCGGTCCGGCCGACCTGATGGGGCTGCCCGCCGGCCGGCTGACGAAAGGGGCCCGCGCCGATCTCACCCTTTTCGATCCGGACCGGGCGTGGCAGGTTCGGGAGCATGAGCTCTACTCCAAGTCGAAGAACACGCCTTTTGATTATCGGCCGGTACAGGGGCGCGTGGTGATGACGGTCATCGACGGCCGCCGGGTCTTTGCGCTCGGCGGATGAGCGAGGCGATGGCAACGCAGGGCATCCGGATCCGCTGACATGCTCCCTCTCCTGCTGGCGGCCCTCGGCGGCTATCTGTTCGGATCCATTCCCTTTGGCCTGCTGTTGACCCGGCTTTCCGGCCACGGCGACATCCGCACCATCGGCTCAGGCAACATCGGCGCCACCAACGTCCTGCGTACCGGCAACAAGCCGCTGGCGCTGGCGACTTTGCTGCTCGACGCCGGCAAGGGGGCGCTGCCGACGCTGCTGGCGGCACAGTGGGGCGGTGCTGGCGCTTCGCTGGTGGCCGGCCTTGCCGCCGTTCTCGGCCACAACTTCCCGCTGTGGCTGGGTTTTCGGGGCGGCAAGGGGGTGGCGACGACCCTGGGTGTGCTGCTGGCACTTTCCTGGCCGGTGGGGCTGATCGCGCTGGTGCTGTGGCTGGGCTGCGCCGTGCTCTTCCGCATCTCGTCGCTGGCGGCGCTGATTGCTCTTGCTGCCGCGCCGGTGCTGATGCTGGCGTTCGGCGATGCATCGGAGGCCATTCTCGCCACGGTGCTGGCCGTTCTCGCCGCCGCCCGCCATCACGCCAACATCCGCCGCCTGCTCGCCGGCACCGAGCCCAGGATCGGCGGGAAGAGTCCGGGCTGAGGCACGGCGGCAGCAGACGGCGTTCGCCTGGAACCTTCATCGCCCAACCGGCGTTGACGAAACCATTCCGGAGACGGAGGCCGGACATGGTGAAGGAGCAGCGACGGCAGCACGGTGATGCGCTGCCTGACGGTGACCGGGACCACGACGCAGCACCCCACGAGAGCGGGAGTGATGGCGCACAGCCGGCGCCGCGGCAACCGCGTTACGAAAAGTGGACGCGCGAGACCCTCTACGCGCACGCCCGCAGCCGGCAAATTGCCGGCCGCTCATCGATGAGCAAGCAGCAGCTAATCGACGCCCTTCGCAAGCGCTGAGCGGGCAGGAGCCGCAGTTGCGGGTGTTGCGCGACGATCCCTCTGAGCGTGAGTGCAGGCGCCCGCTCAGGCGTTGACGAGACGCTGTTCGCCGATCGAGCCGGGCTTGCGGTCCGCTTGGTGCTGGCCCATCCAGGCGCTGACATGCGCGGCGATCTCGCGCTTGAACCGTTCCGGCGAGAACCGCACCGCATGCTCGCGGCACTGCTCGGCAGAGAACATCTCCGCATTCAGCTCGAACCGGTTGACCGCCTCGACGATGGATTCGGACGTCTGCATCTCGAAGAAGACGCCGGTCGGCTTGTTGGCATGGCCGAGACCGCGCACCGTCTCCAGCGAGCCGCCGGCTCCGAACGCGATGACCGGCGTTCCGCACGCCTGCGCCTCCAGCGGAACGATGCCGAAATCTTCCATCGCCGCAAAGACGAAGGCCCGCGCCCGGCGCATGTGGCTTTCGACCACGTCGTTGGCCTGGAAGCCGAGCACCTCGATGTTGGCGGCGCCCTCGGCGGCGGCGCGAATCTTGGCCCCTTCCGGGCCGTCGCCGATCACGACCAGCCGGCGGGTCGGCATCTGCCGGAATGCGCTGACGATCAGCGGGATCTTCTTGTAGGGCACCGACCGCGAGACGGTGAGATAGAAATCGTCCTTGTCGGCCATCGGGCGGAAGCGGTGCACGTCCACCGGCGGGTGGATGACGATCGCCGGCCGACGGTAGAACTTCTGGATTCGGGCGCGGATGAACTCGGAGTTGGCGATATAGTGATCAGGGCCGCCGGCGGTCAGCGCGTCCCAGGTGCGCAACCGGTGCAACACGATGCGCGGCAGGATCGAGCGCAGCCCGGTCGCGATGTTGCGCTCTTCCAGATACTCCTCGCGCAGATCCCACGCGTAGCGGATCGGCGAGTGGCAGTAGCAGACGTGCAGCTGGTCGGGAGAGGTGATGACACCCTTCGCTACCGCGTAAGAGCTGGAGATGACGAGGTCATAGCCGCGCAGGTCGAGCTGCTCGATCGCCAGCGGGAACAGCGGCAGGTACTCGCGGTAGTGGTTGCGCGCGAACGGCATTTTCTGCAGGAAGCTGGTCTTGACCGGCCGGTCGCCGATGAAGCCGCGCTCGCTGGCCGGCAGAAAGTCCACCAGTCCGAAGAGGTCGGCATTCGGATATACCTCCAGGAGCTGCTCGACCACTCGCTCAGCTCCGGCGTACACCACGAACCAGTCATGCACAATCGCTACGCGCATTTTATCGAGCCTCACACAATTTAAGCTCGGCACTTATGGCTTTGATTTTCCTGTGCAGGATCACCCTACGCAATCGCCATCACCCTGTAAAGCGACAGCCGTGTCGTGATGGGGAACAGGCCCCTGTTCACGGCCCTTTACAGGAATATTGTGCGCAAAACTTCACACTTCGCGAGAAAAAACGGCGGCCGGTGAGAGACCAGCACACCCCTGTTACCCACGTATCCCTTTGATGTCGCGGCGCACAAATAGCAGGACCGACCATACCGCTCAAGCAATCTCGTCGATTGCGATTATTGTCAATCAAAGCGAGCAGAGATCCACGCAAGACACGCAGTTGAGCTGAGGAATCAATGGCGAATCAACCATAGCGCAGGGGTGACCGGGCTGGCGGCCGGACGGAAGACGGCCGCCGTCCCGGTTGCCCTAGCTAGTGCAGCATGCTGCGGTCAAGGCGGGCGGGGGTCGGCATCGAGGTGACGACGCGGACCGGCTCGTCCTGAAGCATCGACAGCACGACGCTTTCATCCAGCTCGAGCGTGACCTTGCGAACGACGCTGTAGGCACCGGAGGCGACCGCGCCATCGACAACGTCGCTCAGAATTCCGGCGAGCTGGCGCGGGTCTTCATGCTCGGTGGCGGCAGCGACCACCAGAAGCTTGTCGGGAGCCTGCGAATTGCGCGGTCCGGGAAGCGCGAACAGGATGTCGATCTTCATGATCCAGCTACTCCGATCTATCTGATGCTGTCCTGCAGCAAGATCGGTGCCAGGGTACCGCAACTGCAACCCCTCCGCCGACCTCCGGTGTTGCCGCGAGAGCGTTATGATGCGAAAAAGCAACATCCGCAGCAGGGCGCGCGGGCGGCAAGGACGGCGCCAGGCTCATGCAGATCGCCGGAACCGCGCGAATCGGCTGACGGCGTGGCCGCCCGGATGGCCCGTTCCCGCCGGCCACGGCGCGGCGGTTAACGCTGGCAGCCAAGGCACAGCAGGCGCAAGCCGCCGCCGCGCGGCCGGCGCAGCGGCGAATCGCATCGGTCATCCGGCGGCGGCAATCGCGCCTCGCGCGTCCAGCAACTGCAGGAAGTCCTCAGCCGCGAGGGGGGCGCTGAAGAAATAGCCCTGGGCCAGGTCGCAGCCGCGGGCCCGCAGAAAGTCGAGCTGGTCGGCGGTCTCGACCCCTTCGGCGACCACGCGCAGGTGCAGCCGGTGGGCGAGGATGATCAGCGCATCGACCAGCGTGGAGCGGGCGACGTCGCCGTGCAGCCCGCCGGTGTACGACCGGTCGATCTTCAGGGTGTCCAGCGGCACCCGGCTCAGGTAGCTGAGCGACGAGTAGCCGGTGCCGAAGTCGTCGACGGCGAGGCGAATTCCGTCGGCTACGAGACGATCCATCATCGCCTTGAACTCGCCCGGGTCGTCGGTGAGGACGGCTTCGGTAATCTCCAGCGTCAGGACCTGCGGATCCAGCCGATGTTCGGCGAGCAGGGAGCGGATCACCGCAGGCAGCGAGCCACCGCGAAACTGCCGTGCCGAGACGTTCACGCACAAGCCGAGGCGATCGTGGCCGGCATCGATCCAGCGCCGCAGGTCGCGGCAGGCGGTGGCGAGCACCCATTCGCCGATCGGGACGATCAGGCCGGTGTCCTCGGCGAGCCGGACGAACGCGTCGGAGCCTGTCCTGCCATGCTCCGCATCGCACCAGCGGAGCAGCGCCTCGGCGCCGACAATGGCTCCGGTGCGGATTTCGATCAGCGGCTGGTAATGCAGCGCCAGCTCGCCGCGCTCGAGGGCGTGACGCAGGGCAACCTCCTGACGGAGCCGGTTGTGGCTGCGCTGCCGCAGCTCGGATGTGAAGAAGTGGACCTGGCCGCGGCCGTTCTCTTTGCCGACGTACATCGCCGCATCGGCACTGCGCAGCAATTCCTCGGCATTGCCGCCGTCTTCGGGGAACGAGGCGATGCCGATGCTGAGGGTGGCGAAGATCTCCTTGCCGTCGAGCAGGAACGGCCGGGAGCAGGTCTCGACGATCTTGCTGGCGACGGCCGCGGCGTCGTCGCGCAGGTGGACATCCCCGAGGATGACAACGAACTCGTCGCCGCCCAGCCGGGCGACGGTATCCATTTGCCTGACCGCCGCCTTCAGTCGCTGCGCCAGCTGCCGCAGCAGGCGGTCGCCGCCAGCATGACCGAGGCCGTCGTTGATCCGCTTGAAGTGATCGACGTCGATGAACAGCACGGAGACGCCGCTCGCCCGCCGCCGCGCGGCCTCGATGGCACTGATCAGGCGATCGAGCGCCAGCGAACGGTTGGGCAGGTCGGTTACCGGATCGACGGTCGCCTGATACTGCAGCCGGTCCTCGTAGCGCTTGCGCAAGGTGATGTCGATCATCGTCGATTGCAGCACCGTGCCCTCGGCCCACGGCACCATCCGGCTGTGGACATGCAGCCAGACCACCGAGCCATCCTTGCGGATGCCGCGCATCTCGTGCTGGGACGGCCGGCGTCCGTCCGGCGAGCGCTTGCACAGCTGCGCCAGCCGCTGCGGTTCGCCCAAAGGGTAGAGAACGTCGAGGCTACCAAGGGCCAGGACCTCGGCGGGATCCGCATAGCCGAAGATCTCGGCGAAGACCTGGTTGACGAACAGGGGCCTGCCGGCGCGCTCGACCGAGATCGCGAACAGCGAGGTTTCAGCCAGCCAGCGGAGCCGCTCCTCCTCCGCGGTGGCGGCGGCGACAGCTTGATCGGCGCCGGCTTTCATCATCGCCCACGTGTTCCCCGGCCAGCCCCCATAAAGCGAACGTGTTCGCCCGATGGCGGCTTCTACTATAGGTCGTGCGGCGCGCAAGTCTGTGACCGCAATCACCGACGCGGCCGGTCGGGTGCGGTCAGCCGGTTCGGTCGCTGCCCAGCCGGGCGAGGCCGGCCTCCAGGTCGGCGATCAGGTCGCCCTCGTCTTCCAGGCCGCAGTGCAGGCGCAGGCAGGGGCCGGGGTCCGCCCACGCGGTGGCGGTCCGCGATGCGCGCGGATCGAAAGGGATGATCAGGCTCTCGAAACCGCCCCAGCTATAGCCCATGCGGAACAGGCGCATCCCGTCCAGCATCGCCGCCAGCTGCGCGCGGGTGGCCGGCTGGAGCACCACCGACAGCAGCCCGTTGGCGCCGGAGAAGTCGCGCCGCCAGACGTCGTGGCCGGGGCAGGACGGCAGGGCAGGATGGAGGACACGGGCGACCTCCGGGCGGTCCTGCAGCCAGCCGGCGACGGTCAGCGCCGTCTGCTGGTGGCGGGCCAGCCGCACCGCCAGCGTGCGCAGGCCGCGCAGCGCGAGGTAGCAGTCGTCGGGTGCGGCGGCACCGCCCAGCATCGCCGAGGCGCGGCGCAGCCGCAGCCAGGTCGCCTCGTTGCTGGTGATCATCCCCAGCATCACGTCGGAATGGCCGACGATGTACTTGGTCGCCGCCTGGATCGAGACATCGACGCCGAGCTCGAACGGCCGCAGCAGCAGCCCGGCGCTCCAGGTGTTGTCGAGGATGCTGACGGCGCCGGCCGCACGCGCCGCCGCGGCGGCCTTGCCGATATCCTGCACCTCGAAGGTTAGCGAGCCCGGGCTCTCCAGGTAGACGACGCGGGTTTCCGGGCGCAGCAGCGGGGCGATGTCGGCGAGCGGATCATAGTAGGTGGTGGCGATGCCGAGGCCCTTGAGCATGGTATCGCAGAAGCGGCGGACCGGGCCGTAGGTGGTATCGACCATCAGCAGGTGGTCGCCGGCGCGCAGGAAGGCGAGCAGGGCGGTGGTGATGGCGGCGAGGCCGGACGGCTGGGCAATCGACCGGTAGCCCCCCTCCAGCGCCGCCACCGCCTCCTCCAGGGCGAAGGTGGTGGGGGTGCCGCGACGGCCATAGCGGGTGCCGTCGTAGGGCGTGTGGTCGGCCTGCTCCAGGGCCGCCAGCGTCGGGTAGAGGATGGTCGAGGCGTGGTAGACGGGCGGGTTGACGATGCCGTGGTTGGCGAACGGATCCCGCCCGACGTGGCTCAGCAGCGTTGCCGCCGGGGTCCGGGCGTCGTCGCGCTCATCGCCGTTCATCCGCCGGGCTGCTCGCCGGCGGCGACCGGCAGGTCGTCGCGGTTACCCCACTCGGCCCACGAGCCGTCGTAGATGGCGACGGCATCGCTGCCCAGCAGGTGGGCGCCGAAGGCGATGGT
>JBDHSN010000153.1:0-8311 GCA_039808105.1 Rhodospirillales bacterium | reverse complement strand
GGCGCCGGTGCCGCCAGCCAGCAGGCGCTCGGCACCGTCGTCGTCGGCGGCATGCTCGCCTCGACGCTGATCGCCATCCCGTTCGTGCCGGTCTTCTACATCGTCATGCAGGGGTTCAGCGAGCGCCGGATCGCCAAGAAGAACGCCAAGCAACCGCCCGCACCACCGGTGCCACCTGCCCCACCGCGGGAGGAGCCTGCCGAGTAGCCGCGCCCGCCTGGAGCAGCGCCCGGGGATCGCGTTCGCCCCGCGCGCTGCGCCTGCTGCTAGTCGGCGAGACGGAACATCAGCAGCAGCGTGCGCTGCAGGAAGCTGTAGTTGTCGTCGGAGATAATCACGATCTCGGTCTCGCCCTCGGGGCCGACCCGGGCATCGATCCCCTCCATGTTATCCACCTGCAGCGAGCCTTCCAGCCGGGCGATCTCCACGCCGTCAAGGACCGCATCAGGCTTGATGGCCGTCACCGGCAGCAGCCGCAGCCGGGCGCCAACCGGCGGAAACCGCCGCTCCAGCACCAGCAGATCGCCCGACGGCAGCTGGGTCGCATCGGTCGGCACGAAGCCGCCGGACGTCCGCCAGACCAACGGCAGCCACGCGCCCTTTTTCCCGGAAACCCAGCCGCGCACGCCGTCGTCGACCTTCAGTCCCTCGGTGATCGCCAGCAGCCGGCCGTCATCCAGGCGGACCAGCGTCTCAAGCCCGGAGTTGCGCGGTGCCTGCCGCAGGCCCGGCGGCGGCGCCACATTGGAGGCGGCTCCACCCGGCGGGTAGCGGACGATGCGATCATCGCCCTCGAAGCCGACGAGAATGCCGCCGTCGGGGTTCAGCACCAGCGATTCCGCATCGCTCTCATGCTTGCCGAGTTCCGGCAGCGGCCGTCCGCGGCGCGAGCGCAGCGGCACCAGCGTCACCTGCTCCACCCCCGCGAGCTGACCGCCGGCATCGAACACCAGGCGGCCCTCCACACGCCAGCCGAAATCTGAGATGGCAACGAAGCGGACGCCGTCGGCGGCGATGCGCAGCGCCGAGAGCCCGCCGAAGCGCGGATCGTCCGATGTCAGCTCGACCCCGCCCCGCCACTCCAGGCGGCCCACTCGCGAGCGCTCGGGATCGGCATAGTCCAGCACCAGCGGCTTCGCCCGCACGCTGATGGCATCGGCGCTGGCGGGCATTGCAAGCGCGCACCAGCCGGCAACCGCCACCAGCGAGACGAGCAGGCGCCTCATCATCGTTCGGATCCTCTGGCCGACAGACCGGGGCGCACTCTAACAGACGCAACGCCGTCACGGGCTCGCCCCTTTCAACCAGCCGCCCGCATCGCCACGTCGCCATCAACAATTGCTGACAAGCCCATCGGGAGGACAAGGATGACGATGCAGCCCACCCGCCGCGAGCTGATGGCCGCCCTCGCCGCTGCCGCACCGCTGGCCGCCACCCTTGCCGATCCCGGCCTCGCCCGCGCTGCTGCCGCCGGGCTGGAGGAGGTGAGCCTGAAGACGGACGGCGGGCGCGCGGTGAAGGCGGCGTTGGCGCTGCCAGCGGCGCAGCCGGCGGCCTCGCTGATGCTGATCCACGAGTGGTGGGGCCTGAACGATCAGATCAAGGCCGTCGCCGCCGAGTGCGCCCGCGAAGGCTATGCCGCGCTCGCCATCGATCTCTACGGCGGCCACTCGGCGAGCGAGCCGGACAGGGCCAAGGAGCTGATGCAGGCGCTTGATCCCGCCGTCGCCACTGACACCCTCGTCTCCTGGGTGGGCTGGCTGCGCCAGCGCCCCGGCGGCACCGGCAAGGTCGGGGTGATGGGCTGGTGCCTCGGCGGCGGCTGGGCGCTGAATGCCTCGATCGCGACGCCGGTGGACGCGACGGTCATCTACTACGGGCGGGTCGATCAGCCTGCTGACCGCCTGGCCCGGCTGAAGGGGCCGGTGCTGGGTCACTTCGCCACGCGCGATACCTTCATCAACCGGCCGATGGTGGAGGGCTTCGAGCAGGCAATGAAGGAGGCCGGCCGGTCGCTGACCGTCTACTGGTACGACGCCGACCACGCCTTCGCCAATCCGACCGGCGCCCGCTACAATGAGGCAGACGCGGCGCTCGCCTGGAAAAGAACCCTCGCCTTCCTGCGCACCAACCTCGCCTGACTGGCCGTCTCCGCGATCAACCGGGCAGCGCGGCCGCCGTCGCGCTGCCCGCTCCGATTCGCCGCGGAGGTTTTCGGCCGCCTTGGGATCGCCGCCGCATCCCGGCGTATCCGTTGCATGATCAACACACAAATGTGATTGATATCACGCCAAGGGCGTCTAGTGATTGACGAAACACCCCTAGTTTATCTATGGGAATCAAAGTTGATGAAAGGCGTGTCCGACTCCCATCAGGCTGGATCAGGCAAGGCAAGCAAGGCGCGCCAGAAAAGGAAGAGAGAACGACGAAATGAAGACCAAAGCGATGGCGCTGGGTTGTGCCCTGGCGACCGCCGTAGTTTGCAACTCCGGTCCTGTCCAAGCTTACGAAGCCGGTGACTTCCTTCTCCAAGGCGAAATTGCCGGGTTCTACCCGGATGCCAGTGGTCGAGTTGGCAACGAAGGCGGAACCAACTTTGACAGTGGATCACCCACCGTCAATCCGGCGCTGAATCTCACCTATTTCTTTACCGAGAATATCGCGGCGCAGACCGTGCTGGCGGTGCCCTACGCCCGCGTCGACCTGCACTCCGGCGGACAGACCAACAAGCTGACCGACCAGTGGGTGCTGCCGCTGAGCCTCATCGGCCAGTACCATTTCTTCAGCAAGGAGATGGTCTCACCGTACGTCGGCGCCGGCCTGACGTATGCGTGGTTCTGGGAAGAACAGTCGCACATCGGCTCGCATGTCGAGGTGGACGACACCTGGGGCGGCCTCGTCAACTTCGGCGTCAACGTGAAGATCCCGGATACCCGCTGGGTCGCCATGTTCGATGTCAAGAAATGGTTCCTGAACCCGACCAACACCCACGTCGGCGGCAACAAGACCGACGACCTCACGGTGAACCCGTGGTTCTTCGGCGTCGGCTTCGGCTACAACTTCGCAACGCCGGCGCTCTTCTAGCCCGCAGCCACTGCCGTTGTCATCACGAGCGC
Source organism: Rhodospirillales bacterium (assembly GCA_039808105.1). Lineage (GTDB taxonomy): Bacteria > Pseudomonadota > Alphaproteobacteria > Rhodospirillales > Defluviicoccaceae > Defluviicoccus. Next base: position 5,195 of record JBDHSN010000153.1, on the reverse strand, counting down.
AGCGCAGCAATCCAGTGCCCTTCCGCATCTGACACTGGATTGCGCGCCCGCGGGCGCGCAATGACGGCGGCGCGATCATACCATCGCGCGGCGGAGCCTCAGCGGGCGCGGCCGGCGACGCGGCCCGTCGGCCGTACCGTCATCTGCTGCGGCACCTTGGCGTCCTCATCGAACAGGTCGGCGAGGTTCTGCATCATCGTCCCGCCAAGCTCCTCGGCGTCGACCAGGGTGACAGCCCGCCGGTAGTAGCGGGTGACGTCGTGGCCGATGCCGATCGCGGTCAGTTCCACCGGCGAACGCGTCTCGATCCAGCCGATGACATCGCGCAGGTGACGCTCGAGGTAGTTGCCGGGGTTCGCCGACAGCGTCGCGTCATCCACCGGCGCCCCGTCGGAGATGACCATCAGCACCCGCCGGTGCTCCGGTCGCCCCAGCAGCCGGTTGTGCGCCCACAGCAGCGCCTCGCCGTCGATATTCTCCTTCAGCAGGCCCTCGCGCAGCATCAGGCCGAGGTTGCGGCGTGAACGGCGCCACGGCTGGTCGGCCGACTTGTAGATGATATGGCGAAGGTCGTTGAGCCGTCCGGGCAGCTTCGGCCGTCCTTCCGCGACCCAGCGCTCGCGCGATTTGCCGCCCTTCCAGGCGCGTGTCGTGAAGCCGAGGATTTCGACCTTGACGCCGCAGCGCTCCAGCGTCCGCGCCAGAATGTCGGCACTCATCGCCGCCACCGAGATGGGGCGCCCGCGCATCGAGCCGGAGTTGTCGATCAGCAGGCTGACGATGGTGTCGCGAAACTCGGTCTCCTTCTCCACCTTGAAGCTGAGCGGATGCACCGGATCGACGACCACCCGGGCGAGCCGGCCGGCATCGAGCAGGCCCTCGTCCAGGTCGAACTGCCAGGCGCGCGTCTGCTTCGCCAGCAGGCGGCGCTGCAGCCGGTTGGCCAGCCGCGCCACCACCCCTTCCAGGCTGCTGAGCTGTTGATCGAGCTGGTGCCGCAGACGCGACAGCTCATCGCCGTCGCACAGGCTCTCGGCGGTGACCACCTCATCGAAGCTGGTGGTGTAGGCATGATAGACGTTGGTGGCCGCAGTGGGGGGCTCCGGCCGGCGGTTGCGCCGACCGGACGGACCTGCCGGCGAGGCGCCGCCGTCTTCCGGCGGGCCCTCGTCGCCGGGGGACTTGTCCGAGCCCTGCCCCTCCTCCATCTGGGCGCCGCCCGCAGCGGTCAGGCTGCCCTCGGCGCCGCTGTCGGAGGATTGCGTCCGCGTCTTGTCCTCGCTCTGCTGCTGCTGCGAGTCGTCGTCGTTCTGCTCTTCGTTATCCTGATCGAGCGATGGATCGTCATCGTCGATCAGGCCGAGGGCGTGGATCATCTGCGCCGCCGCCTCGGCGTAGGCCGCCTGATCGCCGATCGTCTCGGTCATCCGCCGCAGCGAGGCGGTGCAATGCTCCGCCACCATCGGCCGCCACGGGTCGACGAGCGAAGCCGCCGCCTCCGGCGTCCGGCTTCCCATCAGCCGCTCGCGCACCAGCAACCCCATGGCGTCGGCGAGCAGCGCTTCGTCCCGCCCCTCGACCCGGGCATAGCCCTTGGCGCGGCAGGTATGCTCGACCATCGCCGCAAGATTATCGGCGACGCCGGCGAGGCGCTTGGCGCCGAGCGCCTGCACCCGCACCTGCTCGACGGCATCGAACACGGCGCGGGCCGGCTGGGTCTGCGGCGAGCGCCGCTTGTGCAGGCCGGCGTCGTGATAGCGCAGCAGCAGCGCCAGGGCGTCGGCCGAACCGCGCAGCCGGGCCACGTCCTGGGCGCCGACCCGTGCCGCCGGGCTTGGCAGCCGGACCTTGTTGCCGCGGACGTCGGCGTCGTTGCCGCCGTAGGTGACGCCGACATCGGCCCTGCCGGCGACAGCCCGCAGCGTCGCTGCGGTCACCCGCTTCAGCAGCTGGCCGGTCTCTTCGCTGCGCTTGCCGGACACGTCAGCGCACGACCGTCCGCAGCGCCGAGTCTGGCAGATCCTCGCCGAAGCAGCGCTGGTAGTATTCCGCCACCGTCGGCCGCTCGACCTCGTCGCACTTGTTGAGGAAGGTGAGCCGGAAGGCGACGCCGATGTTGCCGAAGATCTGCGCGTTCTCGGCCCAGGTAAGCACCGTGCGTGGCGACATCACCGTCGAGATATCGCCGGCGACGAAACCGGCGCGGGTCAGCGCGGCCAGCTCGACCATCGCCGAAACCTTCTCGCGCGCCTCGCGGCCCTGGTACTGCGGCACCTTCGCCAGCACGATTTCCACCTCGGCGTCGTGCGGCAGGTAGTTCAGCGTGGCGACGATGTTCCAGCGGTCCATCTGTCCCTGGTTGATCTGCTGGGTGCCGTGATAGAGCCCGGTGGTATCGCCGAGACCGACGGTGTTGGTGGTAGCGAACAGCCGGAACCAGGGGTGCGGCCGCAGCACCCGGTTCTGGTCGAGCAGCGTCAGCTTGCCCTCCACCTCCAGCACCCGCTGGATGACGAACATGACGTCCGGCCGGCCGGCGTCGTACTCGTCGAAAACGAGCGCGCTCGGCCGCTGCAGCGCCCACGGCAGGATACCCTCGCGGAACTCGGTGACCTGCGCGCCTTCGCGGACGACGATGGCGTCCTTGCCCACCAGGTCGATGCGGCTGATATGGCTGTCGAGATTGACCCGGATGCACGGCCAGTTGAGGCGCGCGGCCACCTGCTCGATATGGGTCGATTTGCCGGTGCCGTGATACCCCTGCACCAGCACGCGGCGATTGTAGGCAAAGCCGGCAACAATCGCCAATGTTGTATCATGATCGAAGCGGTAGGTCTCGTCGATCTCGGGGACGTGGTCGTCGGCAACGCTGAAGCCGGGAACTTCCAGGTCGCTGTCGATGCCGAAGGTCTGGCGGACCGAAACCTTGATGTCGGGCGCATTCAGCGCGCAACCCGAGCCGTCCTGCGAGGGGTGATGCACCGTCATCGTCTATCCTTCGTAGTTGTCCCGCGGCCTTCCACCTCGCGAGCCGCCGCGGCCCTCATCCCACCCCTATCGTCAGAGATGGCACTGCACCGGCTCATGGGGCAAGGCTGTCCATCACCGTCCGGTACGCTTCACTGATCTGCTTGAAGCGTTCCTCCGCCGCCTTGTCGCCGCCATTGGCGTCGGGATGATGGCGCTTTACCAACTCCTTATAGCGCGACTTCACCTCGGCAACAGTGACCGGCGCCTGCAATTCCAGAACCAGCAGGGCGCGCTCCTCGGCAGTCTCCGGTTCGCGCCGCGGCGGCGGCCGTCCGTCGGCACCAAACATGCCGAAGCCATCGGCCATGCGGCCGGCGTGCCAGCCGCGATGCCCCGGCGCGGTGCCGAGGGGCCACGACGGCCGCTGCCAGACAGTATCGCGGCGGATGTCCGCCTCGACCTCGTTGTCGCTCATGCCGGCGTAATAATTCCACGCAGCATTGTACTCGCGAACGTGCTGCAGACAGAACCAGCGGTATTCCGTCATCTGCTGGGGCGATCGCGGCGCGCGGTAGGCGCCATCCTGATCGCAGCCCGGGCTTTCGCAACAGCGCTGACCGATCCCGCCCCCGGCGGGCGCCTTGCCGAAAGCTCGGGCCAGCCGGTCGGAGGTGCGCATGTCCCTACTATGGATACTCGGCCGTGACCGTGCAAGGCACCCTCATCCGCGCCAGACGATCAGCGGCGGCGCGTGGCCGCGATGCTCAGCAGCACGACGCCGGCGGCGATGAGACCGAGGCCGGCAAGCTTGGCCGCGGTGAGCGGCTCGCCCAGCGCCACCGTCGCCGCCAGCACGCCCACCACCGGCACGCCGAGGGAGCCGACTGCCGTGGTCGTCGGGCTGAAGACCCGGTTGACGGTCACGAACGCCGAGTAGCAGAAGGCCGAGGCGATGGGGCCGTTGTAGGCCAGCACCGCCGCCAGCGGCCATCCCCACACCACCTCGGGCCACGGTTCGACCAGCAGCGCCAGCGGCAGCAGCACGACGGCCCCCAACAGCAGCTGCCACGGCATCAGCTGCAGCGCCGTCGCCCGCCAGCGGTGGCCGCGGACGTGCACGATGGTCAATGCCCATAGGAAGGCCGCAGCCAGCAGCATGCCGTTACCGAGCATCGCATTATGGTTGCGGTAATCCACGGCCAGCGGGTTGAACAGCACGGCGACACCGGCGAGGCCGGCCGCCACCGCCAGCAGCCGCAGTCCGTCCAGGCGCTCTCCCAGGAACAGCGCTGACAGCGGCGCCACCCACAGCGGCGTGGTGTAGGCGAGGATGGCGGAGCGGCCGCTGTCGACGTAGAGCAGGGCAACGTGGGTGAGCGCAAGGAAGGCGCCGACCTGCACCACCCCGACCGACAGGACGATCGGCAGGTCTCCGCGCGACGGGGCGCGCAGCTCACCGCGCGCCAGCAGCAGCAGCACCAGCGTCAGCGTGCCGAGGAGCACGCGGGCAAGCGCAAACCACAGCGGCGGCAGGTAGTGCAGGCCGACCTTCATGATCGGCCAGTTGATCCCCCACAGGATGATGACGACCCCGAGCAGCAGCGCTGCCCGGCCGGTGCTCTCTTCGCTGGACATCGTCCCTTCCGTCACGCAGGTGGGGGCGCGGCAGGCTTGACCGCGCCCGCCGATGCTAGCACAACGCGGTGCCTGTTCCCGCCGCCGATGAGGCCCGCTGCCGATGACCACCGTCGCCGATCGCATCCGCCGCAAGCTGACCAGCGCACTGGCGCCGAGCCGCCTCGAGGTGATCGACGAGTCGCACCGTCACGCCGGCCACGCCGGCTCCCGCCCGCAGGGCGAGACCCACTTCCGCGTCGAGATCACCAGCGCCGCGTTTGCCGGCCTCTCGCGCGTCGCCCGCCAGCGGCTGGTCTACGACGTGCTGGCCGAGGAGCTGCGCGATCCGGTGCATGCCCTCAGCCTCGCCACCACCTCCCCGGAGGAAGCCGCCCCGGGCTGAGCTGAAGCTGATCAGCGCCGCGCGTGGCGCGCCTCGACGAGGCAGGTGACGATGCCGCGCAGGGTGCGCACCTCCTGCTGGGTGAGCCCGGCGCGGCCGAACAGATTGCGCAGATTGCGCACCATGCCGGGCCGCTTCTCGGCATTGCGCAGGAAGCCGCAGCCGTCGAGTTCACCTTCGAGGTGGTCGTAGAGGCCCTGCAGTT
>JBDHSN010000152.1:0-8379 GCA_039808105.1 Rhodospirillales bacterium | reverse complement strand
GGCGGTGATGCCGGGGGCTTGCGCCGTCGCCGGCGGCGATTGCAGGCGGGTGGCATCCAGCTTCAGCAGGGTCACGGCGCGCGCCTCGCCCATGGCGGCGGCGTTGCGGCGGATGGTGTGCAGCACCGCCCCGTCGATATCGATGAAGGTGGCGTGCGCCGCGCCGCGCGACAGCGCTTCGAGGCCGCAGGCGCCACTGCCGGCGAAAACGTCGAGGACGGTGCCGCCAGCGAAGCCCGGCCAGGCGATGCCGTGCTCGAGGATGTTGAACAGCGCCTCGCGCGCCCGCTCGCCGGTCGGCCGCACCCCTGCCGCCGGTACCTTCAGGGCCCTGCCGCGATGCCTGCCGGCGATGATGCGGATCATCGCCAGGCCTTGCCCAACTGCTCGCGGAGGACCTTGCCCAGCACCTCCTCGATCCCGCCGCGGGTGAGGTTGCCGAGCTGGAACGGCCCGTAGGAGATGCGGATCAGCCGGCCGACGTCGAGGCGCAGCGCCTGCAGCACCTTGCGGATCTCGCGGTTCTTGCCCTCCTGCAGCGCCATCGCCAGCCAGGCGTTGCTCCCCTGCACCCGCTCCAGCGTCGCCTCGATCGGGCCGTAGCGGACGCCACCGACGGTAATTCCCTTTGCCAGCGCGGCGAGCGCCGCGGCATCGACGGTGCCGTGCACCCGCACTCGGTAGCGCCGCCGCCAGCCGGTGGACGGCAGCTCCAGGTGGCGGGCGAGGGCGCCATCGTTGGTCAGCAGCAGCAGGCCTTCCGACGGCATGTCGAGGCGGCCGACCGAGATCACCCGGCCGAGCTCTGCCGGCAGGCGTTCGAACACCGTCGGCCGGCCCTGCGGATCGCTGTGCGTGGTCATCAGGCCAGGGGGCTTGTGATAGCGCCACAGCCGCAGGCGGGCGCGCTCGGGCAGCGGCGCCCCGTCCACCGTCACCACGTCGCCGGCCTCGACGTTCAGCGCCGGGCTGGTCAGGACCCGGCCGTTGACGCCGACGCGGCCGGCTTCGATCCACTGCTCCGCCTCGCGCCGCGAACACAGGCCGGCCCGCGCGATCACCTTGGCGATGCGCTCGCCGTCCGCCGGGACGGCGGCGTCGGGTTCAGTGGTGCGCGGCATCGATGAGCGCCTCGAACAGCTTGCGGTCGCCAGGGGACAGTTCGAACTCCGGGTGCCACTGCACGCCGATGCAGAAGGGCGGGCCCGGCGTCTCGATCGCCTCGATCACCCCGTCGTCGGCGACGGCGCTGATCCGCAAGGTAACAGGTACGTCCTTCGCTGCCTGGTGGTGGGCGCTGTTCACCGCCAGCTCGTCGGTGCCGACGATGGCGTGCAGCCGGGTGCCTGGCAGGATGCGCACGGTGTGGCCGGGCTCGTCGCGCGGATTGGGCTGCTCGTGGGCGAGCGCCCGCGGGATCGCGTCGGGGATGTGCTGGATCAGCGTGCCGCCGAGGGCGACGTGCAGCAGCTGCTGGCCGCCGCAGATGCCGAGCAGCGGCATGCGACGGGCGATGGCGCCGCGGGTGAGGCCCAGCTCGAAGGCGGTGCGGGCGTCCTTGGTGGTCACCGTCGCGTGCCGCTCGGCAGCGCCGAACAGCGCCGGATCGACGTCGAAGGCGCCGCCGGAGACGATCAGGCCGTCGATCCGGTCGAGGTAGGCCTCGACTCCGTCAGCGTGCGGCGGCAGCAGCACCGGCAGTCCGCCGGCCGCCGCCACCGCCTGCGCGTAGTTCTCGCGCAGCGCCAGCCAGGGAAACTTCGAGTAGCCGCCGGGCTCCTCGCGGTCGAGGGTGATACCGATGACGGGAGCGGACATGCCGCGAACCTAGGTCCGGCGGCGAGCGCGTGCAACAGCGGACGCCGCTGTTGCGCGCGGCGGGGAGAATGGCGCGGAGGATCGCGGACGTGGTCACCGCGACGGCCGGAGTGCCGACGCCGATGCGTCGCGCCGCTCCGCTGCGACCGGGCGCCGCTGCTTGCCGTGGGCAACCACCGACGGGAGGCGGCAGGTCTCGTTGATGCGGCTCGACGGCGTTGATGCGACCGGCTATTACTTGCTCTCGGCAAACGGCGACTTTATCTGGGACGAGAGACGATGAAGAAGCGCGGCTTCCTTATTGCCTTCCTGGCATTCACCACCGCGCTGGTCGTACAAATTAGCAAAGCCGAAAGTACCGATGTTCCGCCGGCGATCAAGGCGATATTTGACAAGCCGCGCTACAGCAAGTCGGTGTGGGGACTGCGCGTCATCGACGAGAAGACCGGCCAGCTGCTGATCGATCTCAGCCCGGATTATGACTTCTTCATCGGCTCCGTTCGCAAGATCTTCTCGGTCGGCGCGCTGATGAACGAAGTCGGCGCCAAGCACAGGTCGGTAACGCCGATCTATCGCCGCGGCAAGATCGACAAGGACGGCGTGCTCGACGGCGATCTGATTCTCGTCGCTTCCGGCGACCTGACGATGGGCGGCAGAACCAGGCCCGACGGCTCCATTGCCGTCTCGACCCTCGACCACAACGAGGCGAACAGCCTGGGCAATGCCATTCTCACCGCGCCCAATCCGCTGCGGGGCTACATCAGTCTCGCCAAGCAGGTCGCGGCGTCGGGTCTCAAGCAGATCAAGGGCGACGTCGTCATCGACGACCGCCTCTGGGTCCCGTTCGATTTTCGCGGCCAGTTCAACGTCAGGCCGATCTTCGTCAACGACGACTGCGTCGACCTGAGCATCAATCCGACAAAGACTCGTCTCGCGTCGGTCAACTGGCGGCCGCTCTCGGCAGCGCTCGATGTGACCTCAACCCTGGCGATGAGCGCCCCGCGGACGCAGGCGGCGATTGAGCTCGATCCCGAGTTCCCGCAGTGCATCGGCACCCGCGGCTGTACCGCCCGGATCACCGGCCAGCTCCCGGCGGATTTCCAGCCGCCGTTCACCGACGCCTTTCCGCTGATCCGCACCTTCCGCATCGTCGAGCCGGCCAACTACGCCCGCACCGTGCTCATCGAGGCGCTGGAAGCGGCCGGCGTCAAGGTGGACGCGCCCCGTGTCGCGAAGAACCCCGTCCGCCTGCTGCCGCCGCAGAATTCCTACCCCGCATCGGCCAAGGTGGCCTCGCTGGTTTCGGCGAGCAACGCCCAGCACGCCAGACTCATCCTCAAGATCAGCTACAACATCGGGGCCGATTCATCCCTCGCGCTCCTCGGACTCACCCAGGGCGCCGACAGCATGCCCGAGGCGCTGGCGGTCGAGAGGCAGGCGCTGACAACGAAATACGGCATCCCCGGGCACGACTTTTCCTTCGTCGACGGTAGCGGCGGCGGCTTGACCACGGCGAAAAGCAGCGCCGTGACGAAGTGGCTGCGGATCATGACCCGGCAGCGCGACTTCCACGCCTTCTTCGATGCGTTGCCGATCCTCGGCGTCGATGGCTCGCTCGCCATCGTCAAGGACTTCCAGGCAGACCCCAGCCTCGCCGGCGCCACCGGCAAGGTGCGGGCGAAGACCGGCACGTTCGCTGACGAGATCAACAACCGGCTGGTCTTGCGGGGACAGGCGTTCGGCGGATACATCAAGGCCGCGAGCGGCCGGCGGCTCATCTACCAGCTCGTCGTCAACAACCTCGTCGTTGACGATTTCGACGACATCGTCGCGGTCTTCCAGGACGAGGGCACCATCTCGGCGATCCTTTGGCGCGACTTCTGACCGGAGCCGGCGGCGCCGGCCCGCTGCAAGGGTGAGGAGCCGGGTGACGTCGGCGGGAGAACGCAACGATGCCGGAGGTGTTGATCCACTGTGACAGTTTCGAAGTGGCGCTGCGGGCGGGGCCGGACCTCGCCGATGTCACGCCGCTGCTGGCGCGGATCGTGGTGCAGTCGGGTGTCAGGCGAGGCGGCGCCCAGCTGTCCGCGGTGGGCTCGACCGCATCGCTGACCACCATCGAGTACGAGCCGGGCGCGGTCGAGGACCTCAAGGAGGCGATCCGCCGGCTGGCGCCGCCCGACCGCTCCTACCACCACGAGATGACCTGGCACGACGGCAACGGCCATAGCCACGTGCAAGCGGCGCTGCTCGGGCCATCGGTCGTCGTGCCGGTCCGCGACGGTCGCCTGAAGCTGGGGACGTGGCAGCAGGTGGTGCTGATCAACCATGACATCCACGCCCGCCGCCGGGCGGTGGAGGTCACGGTGATCGGCGAGGCTTGAGGCGCCGCGGTCTCGCGAACTGCACCGCCGGGTAGCGAAACGGCGGTAGTGCACGGTGGTGCACCGGGGCCGGCGTAGGGTGCCGGTGAGCCTTGCGAACCGCACCATCGGGTGGCGAGACGGCGGTGGTGCACGGTGGTGCGCTTCGCTGCGCTCAGCAGCACCCTACGGTGCGGGGGGCGCCTCGGCGTCAGATTTCGTCGAAGCCGCCGAAGTCCATCTCGTCTTCCGGCGCGGCATCGTAGGCGGCGTCGTCCACCGCGGGCTCGTGCTCGACCGGCGCCGGCTCGGCCGCCGCCGCCGCATCCGGGGTGAACAGGCTCATCAGCGCGCTGCCGACCAGCATGCCGCCGGCCACGCCCATCGCCGTCTGCATCGCCCCGGCGAGGAAGCCGCCGCCGGCGCGCTGCTGCGGGGTGTTGTAGGCGGCAAGGCGCGGATCGACGCCGGCGGCGGGGCCGCGTCGCGGCGGTGCCGGCCGCGCTGGCGCGGCGCCACCGCCGAACAGGCTGCCGAGGAAGCCGCCGCCCGCTGCCGGACGCTGCGCCAGCTCGGCTTCGAGCTGCTCGACGCGCGACTGCGTCGCCTTCAGCGCCTGCTCCTGGATGACGATCGCCTGGGCCATGTAGTAGGGAGCGGCCGGCTGCGTCGCGAGGTGCTCGCGGATGCGCGCCTCCGCCTGCGGATCGCGCGGCCCGGAGCCGCCCTCCGCCTGCTTCACCTTGCCGAACAGTTCGTCGATTACTTGCCGTTCGGTATCGTCCATGACTTCTCCCTCTTCCTTCGCGGACCCGGATGGCCGCATATGCATCTCGATATGTCCGCCGCCGCTGCCCGGTTCAAGCGCCGGCGGCCGTCCGCTTGCTGCGGCGACGGAACCGGAATGCCGGCCGGCGCGTCGATAGCGCAGATCCCCGCGAGGAGTTCCGTGAGTGCCCACAACGCCTTCCGCCGACGGTGAGCAACACCTCGACCGGCATCTCGATGACCTGCAGGAGAAGCTGCCCGGCCGCTACGCCGGCTGGCTGCAGAAGCTGCGCGAACCGGCGGCGCGGTGGGTTCGCATTCCGGCCGGGCTGCTGCTGATCGTCGGCGGCCTGCTCGGCTTCCTGCCTATCCTCGGCTTCTGGATGCTGCCGCTGGGCCTGCTGCTGCTGGCGATCGACATACCGCTGCTGCGCAAGCCCACCGCCTGGCTGATCGCGCGCGTCCGCCGGCTGATCGGCCGGTAGGGGGGCGGACGCCGTTCGACGCGCTGGGCCTGCGCCAGCGCGTCGATCCTTTGCTGCGGCAGGACTGAACCCGCAGGACTGAACCCGAGCGTGCAATGGGCGATCAGGCGCGCGCCGGCGAGCGGGCGCCGCCGGCCAGCGGGCTTGCCGCAGCCAGCAGCCGGTCGAGATCGAGGTGGGTTTCCAGGTGATCGGCGAGCGCATCGAGGGTGCGCTCCACCTCCTGCTCCCAGGCGAGGCCGCCGGCGCGGCCGGCGCGCAGTCCGGCGAGCCAGGCGCTGCGGAACGCATCGGCGGCGAACAGCCCGTGCAGGTAGCAGCCCTCCACCCGCCCGTCGGCGCTCACCGTCCCCTCGTCGCGGCCGTCCAGCCGCAGCATCGGCCGCGCCAGGTCGGGGCCGCTGGTGCGGCCGACGTGCATCTCGTAGCCGCGTACCGGCGCGCCAGAGGCGAGCGCGATGCCGGCGGTCTCGATCAGCGTCTTGTCGGCGCCGAACTCGGTCTCGATCGCCAGCAGGCCGAGGCCGGCGACGGCGCCGGGCGGGCCTTCCATGCCGAGCGGATCGCTGATCCGGCTGCCCAGCATCTGGAAGCCGCCGCACAGGCCGAGCACCCGGCCGCCGCGGCGCAGGTGGGCGGCGATGTCGATGTCCCAGCCTTCGCCGCGCACCGCGGCGAGGTCGGCGATGGTCGCCTTCGAGCCGGGCAGCACGATCACGTCGGCATCGCCGGGCAGAGCCCGCCCGGACGGCACGAAGACCACCGCCACGTCCGGCTCGGCGATCAGCGGGTCGAGGTCGTCGAAATTGGCGATGCGCGGCAGGCGGGGGACGGCGATGCGGATGGGACGGTCGCCGGTTGCCGCCGCGGCGGCCTGCTCCAGCACCACCGCGTCTTCGGCCGGCAGCCGTCGCGCCGCCTCGAACCAGGGGACGACGCCGAAGCCGGTGAGGCCGGTGTGCTGGCCGATGATGGTGAGCCCGTCGTCGAACAGGCGGACGTCGCCGCGGAACTTGTTGATGATGTAGCCGCGCAGCCGTGCCCGCTCGCCGGGCTCGAGCACGGCGCAGGTGCCGACGAGGCTGGCGATGACGCCGCCGCGGTCGATGTCGGCGACCAGCACGACGGGAACGTCGGCAGCGGCGGCAAAGCCCATGTTGGCGATATCGCCGGCGCGCAGGTTGACTTCGGCCGGGCTGCCGGCGCCCTCCACCAGCACCAGGTCGGCCTCGGCGGCGAGCCGCCCGAAGCTCTCCAGCACGAGCGGCAGCAGCCGCGGTTTCAGCGCCAGGTAATCGCGGGCGCGGGCGTTGCCGTGGATGCGGCCCTGCACCACCACCTGCGCGCCAATCTCCGACTGCGGCTTCAGCAGCACCGGGTTCATGTCGGTGGTGGCGGCAATGCCGCAGGCCCGCGCCTGCAGCGCCTGGGCACGGCCGATCTCGCCGCCGTCGGCGGTGACCGCGGCGTTGTTGGACATGTTCTGCGGCTTGAACGGGCGCACGACGAGGCCGCGGCGGCTGTAGGCGCGCGCCAGCCCGGCGACCAGCAGCGACTTGCCGACATCGGAGCCGGTGCCCTGCAGCATCAGCGCACAGGGAACCCGCCCGCCACCCGGCCGGGCGGCGGTCATCGGCCGGAAATTCCTTGCGCCGCCGGCCTGCCCCGGCGACGGCGCGGCTTCACGACGAAGCACATGCTGCTGGCCTGCTCCCTTCCGACCACTCTATACGGCACGGGCAAGCGCTCCAAATCCCGTGGCGAACGGGCCGCCCAGCCCTCGCAACATCGGGGCGGAACTGCGGGACGGCTCAGACCAGGACGAAATCGTCGGCGCTCAGTTCATCGGGGGTAACGCCGACCACCAGCGCGATCTCCACGCCACCGGCGAGGATGCGGGTATTGGCGCCGCCCTGCGCCACCAGCTGAAGGCTGCCAAAGGTAAGGCCGCCGCCGAGCGCGATGTGATCCTCGCCGTAACCACTATCGTAGCCGTAGATGACGTCGCGGCCTTCGCCGCGGCGCAGCACGAAGGTGGTATCGCCACCGTCGCCGTACAGGCGGTCGTTGCCAGCGCCGCCGTAGAGGGTCGAATCGCCGTAGCCATTGACGCGCAGAACGTCATCGCCAGCCCCGCCGTAAAGCTCATTCGTCCGCGATGACCATGCTTCCAGCACGTCGTTGCCGGTGCCGCCATCCAGGTAATTGTGCCCAATCATGCCTTCACGATAACTGGAGAAGGAAATCCGCGCGATGAGATGGTCATTACCGTCACCACCGTAGAGAAAGTTCTGGGCAATATGCGGACCGCCATCTTCGTTCGTCCCGGAGATCTCCTCTATGATCGCGTTTGCAGTGATAAAATCGTCTCCTAACCCTCCCTGAACGACGTTCTTGGCTTGGCCCTGACCGCCCTCCCAATCGCCATCTCCAGCAAATGTGTTCGCGGTAACGACGTCGTTGCCGCTCCCACCATCGATTGAACTCAGACTGTTGCCTCCATACCAAGACCCGGATTCGAGGTGGACATCGATGCGATCATCTCCGGCGTCGCCAAAAACTGTTGCATGCGCTACTCCGACGTAATTCCCGAGAGCTTGGCCATCCACAAAAATCACATCCTTGCCATCACCACCAACCACAAGCTGCTCAACCTCAACTCCCATGTCAGTGAAGCTGTATGAGTCTCCCCTTACATAGATATAATCGTCACCAAGACCACCGTTAATAGTAGAAAATGAGCTTTCTGTACTTATCTCATCATTTCCTATTCCACCTGTAATATTTATATGTTGACAATCTATGTTTATTATATCTTGTCCAGACCCACCATCTATGATAGCATAACCCCCGCCAAATGCAGATGAAGTACAGGTAATCTGATCGTCTCCGTCGCCACCGAGAATAGTGCTACTGAAATAGCCGTCCATCACGGAACCAAATCT
>JBDHSN010000151.1:0-8426 GCA_039808105.1 Rhodospirillales bacterium | reverse complement strand
GTCGTAGACGGTCTCACCCTGGCGCACCCGGTGGACGGCGACCTCGGACCGCTCGGCAAACACCGGCGGCCGGCCGCGGGTGCTGCCGGTCGGCGCCCCCGGAGCGACGGCCGGCGGCGTCGGCCTCGGTGTCGGCGAGGGCAGCGGCGTGCTCGGACGGTAAAGGTCCGGCGACGGCCCCATGTCCGTGCAGGCACCCAGCACCAGCAGCAGTGCAGTTGCGACTTTCGCCGCACACGGCGTGGCCAGACCGACACTCTTTCGCATGCCGCGATTATGCGTAAACACCCCCCTCGCCGCAATCACCGGGCGGACCGCGGCGCGAGGTTCACCGGCGGTGTGGATCTGCGATCAGCGGAACGAACCGGATCGGGCCGAGGTCTTCCGTCTCCAGCCCCTCGGCATCGCGGCGAACGCGCAGCAGCCGCGGATCACCGACGCCATCGTCGACGGGAACCACCATAAGGCCGCCGGGGGCGAGCTGCTCCGCCAGCACCGGCGGGACGTCGTTGGCGGCGGCGGTGACGACGATTCGCTCGAACGGCGTCTGCTCCGGCCATCCCAGCGTGCCGTCGCCGGCCTTCCAGGTGATGTTGGAGAGGCCGAGCTGCTGGAAGCGCTGCTGCGCTTCGTCGAGCAGCTCGCGGTGGCGCTCGATGGTGTAGACGCGCCGGCACAGCCGCGACAGCACGGCGGCGTGGTAGCCGGAGCCGGTGCCGATCTCCAGCACCTTCATCCGCTCGTGCAGCTCCAGCGCCTGGGTCATGCGGCCGACGACGATGGGGGCGCTCAGCGTCTGGTGGCAGCCGATCGGCAACGCCGTGTTCTCATAGGCCTGATCGAGGAACGCCGCCGGTACGAACAGCTCGCGCGGCAGCCGCTCTAGCACCGAGCACACCTTGGTATCTGTCACGCCATGCCGACGCAGCTCCAGGATCAGCCGGATTTTGCGTGAGTCAGGGCTCACTGCAGCAGCGTTGCCAGCGCGTCCATGCTGGCTTCGTGGGTCAGCTCCAGGCAGAACGGCGTCACCGAGACGAAGCCGGCATCGACGGCGGCAAGGTCGGTGCCGGCCAATTCCCGATCCTGCTGACGCTCGCCGGCGATCCAGAAATACGGCTGGCCGCGCGGATCGACCCCCTCCACCATCGAGCCGCCGATCTTGTGGCGGCCCTGGCGGGTGACACGGATGCCACGCACCTCGGCAGTGGCGACGGCGGGAATGTTGACGTTGAGCAGCACGCTGCGCGGCCAGGAGAAGGCGCACAGCCGACGCAGCACTTCCTCGCACCAGTGGTCGGCGGTGGCCCACGGCGCCTGGGCGCCGGTGAGATAGAGCTGGCTGAGGGCGATCGACGGGATGCCGAGCAGTGTTCCTTCCATCGCCGCGGCGACGGTACCGGAGTAGGTCGCGTCCTCTCCGAGATTGCCGCCGCGGTTGATGCCCGACAGCACCAGGTCGGGCGGGCGGTCCTTCAGCACCTGATGGACGGCGATCAGCACGCAGTCGGTCGGGGTGCCATCGACGGCGAACCGCCGCCGGCCGGCAGGCCGCAGATAAAGTGGCCGGCGCATGGTCAGCGAATGGCTGGCGGCGCTCTGCTCGCTCTCCGGCGCCACCACCCAGACTTCGCGGAACAGCCGCCGTGCCACCTTTTCCAGGGTCTTCAGGCCGGGCGCGTGGATGCCGTCGTCGTTGGCGATGAGGACGCGCAGCGCCGCGGGATCAAGCGGCGGATGCGCCATGGCGCCCGATCACTTCGGTACCACCCATGTACGGGCGGAGGACGTCGGGGACGACGACGGTGCCGTCCTGCTGCTGGTAGTTCTCGAGAACGGCGATCAGGGTGCGGCCGACGGCCAGCCCGGAGCCGTTGAGGGTGTGGACGAAGCGGGTGGCCTTCTCGCCGGCTGGCCGGTAGCGGGTGTTCATCCGCCGCGCCTGGAAATCGCCGCAGTTGGAGCAGGACGAGATCTCGCGGTAGCGGCCCTGCCCCGGCAGCCAGACCTCGAGGTCATAGGTCTTGCGCGCCGAAAAGCCCATATCGCCGGTGGACAGCACGACGGCGCGGTACGGCAGGTCGAGCTCCTTGAGCACCGCCTCGGCGCAGCCGGTCATCCGCTCGTGCTCGTCTTCCGACTGCTCGGGCGTCGTCAGGCTGACCATCTCGACCTTGGTGAACTGGTGCTGGCGGATCATGCCGCGGGTGTCGCGGCCGGCGGCGCCGGCCTCGGCACGGAAGCACCAGGTCATCGCGGTGAAGCGCAGCGGCAACGCCTCCTCGGCGAGGATCTCGCCGGCCATCATGTTGGTCAACGGCACCTCGGCG
The DNA here is from genome assembly GCA_039808105.1 of Rhodospirillales bacterium. GTDB lineage: Bacteria > Pseudomonadota > Alphaproteobacteria > Rhodospirillales > Defluviicoccaceae > Defluviicoccus. Next base: position 6,096 of record JBDHSN010000151.1, on the reverse strand, counting down.
GTGGGGATCAGCCAGCGGCCGTCGGTGGTGTGGAACAGGTCCTCGCCGAACTTCGGCAGCTGGCCGGTGCCGAACATCGCCGCATCGTTGACCAGCGCCGGCGGGTTGACCTCGACATAGCCGAAAGAGCGGGTGTGCAGGTCGAGCATGTAGCCGGCCAGCGCCCGCTCCAGCCGGGCCAGGGCACCGCGCAGGAAGACGAAGCGCGCTCCCGACAGCTTCGCCGCCCGGCCGAAATCCATCAGGCCGAGGGCATCGCCGAGCGCGTCATGCTCCTTCGCCGCGAAACCGAAATCGCGCGGCGCGCCCCAGCGGCGCAGCTCGCGGTTGGCGCTCTCGTCCGGCCCGTCAGGGACGTCAGCAGCCGGCAGGTTGGGAATGGCAGCGAGGGCGTCCTGCAGCCGCGCGTCGGCGGCGGCGGCAGCGGCGTCGAGCGCGGTTTGCTCGTCCTTGCAGCGGGTGACCTCGGCGAGCAGGTCGGCGGCATCCTCGCCACGGCCGCGGCGCCGGCCGATCTCCTTGGAGAGGGTGTTGCGGCGCGCCTGCATGTCCTGCGCCGTGCTCAGCGCGTCGCGGCGGGCTTCATCCAGCGCCAGCAGCCGGTCGGACTCCGCCGGCAGCCCGCGGCGCATCATTCCCGCATCGAACGCCGCCTTGTTCTCCCGGATCCACTTGATATCGAGCACGCTGCCCCGCTTCCAAACCTGTTTCGGGCGTATAGGAATGCCTCGATTCGGTCAAGCGCACGCTGCCGCTGCAAATCACTGGTATTCCCAGGTGTTGCCGCAGTTGCGCGCACCTTTGCGCTCCAACAGCACCGGCGCCGGCAATGGCGACATCATCGCCGTGTTTGCGGCGCTGCGCCGTCTGCCGGAAGCAGGCGCAAAGATGAGCTGGTCTGTCCTTAGCGGGCCGAGAGACGGCGGTTATGACGTGTAGTAGCGCTTGACCGGGCCGTAGTAGTAGGCGGAGTCGGCAAAGCCGTAGCGGGCGTGCTTCTTCGAGTCGACCAGCGACAGCACCACGCCGGAGATGTTGGCGCCAGCCTCGGCGAGCTGCTTGGCCGCCAGCGCCACCACCTGCCGCGGCGTTGCCGCCCAGCGCACCACCAGGATCGCCGCGTCGGCCTGCGGTGCCAGCAGCCGCGAGTCGGCGACGGCGACCAGCGGCGGCGAATCGATGACCACCAGCTCGAAGCGGCGGGCGAGCTCGTCCAGCATCTCCGTCGTCCTCGGCGAGGCGAGAATCTCGGTGGGGTCGGGCGCCATCTTGCCCGCCGGCAGCACGAACGCGCCGGATTCCTTGTCCTCCACCAGCACCTCGTCGAGGCTCGCCTCGCCCAGCACCACCTCGGTCAGCCCGGGGCGGCGCGGAATGTTGACGACGCCGTGTACCGACGGCCGCCGCAGGTCGGCCTCGACGATGACCGTGCGGTGTCCGGCCAGGGCGCGCATCCGCCCGAGGCATACCGAGATCGTCGTCTTGCCCTCCTTCGGTTGCGACGAGGTGACCAGCAGCTTGCGCGGCGTCTCCTGGTCCGGCGACAGCAGGATGCCGGTGTAGAGGGAGCGGATCGATTCCCCGAACATCGAGGACGGATGGCGCAGCAGGTAGGCGGCGGGATTGCCGCGCGCCGCGCCGCCGAGCGACGGCACCAGCCCCAGCGAGCGCAGCCCCGTCGCCTTCTCGATCTGCTCGCCCGACCGGTAGCCCTGGTCGAGCCCCTCCAGCAGCAGCGCCAGCAGCGCCGCCAGGACCGCGGCAACCAGGAAGACGAGGCCGATGATCAGCGCCCGCGGCGGCCAGCTCGCCGACAGCGGCGTATCGGCGCGGGAGATGATGCGGGCGTCAGTCTCGTTGATCGAGGCGTCGAGCTGGGCGGTGGCCTGCTCGAAGCGGGTGAGGAAGGTCTCCAGCATCGCCCGGCTGGCGTCGGCCTCCCGCTCCAGGCTGCGGAGCTGGTTCTCGGCGTTGGCCGACTGGCCGACCTTGCCGCGCAGCTGGTCGAGCTGGCGGTTGAGCGCGACTTCACGGCCGCGCGCCGCGCGCACCTCGGCGTCCAGCGCGCCGACCGACTTCTGCATCTCCGACTGGCGCTTGTTCTGCACCTCGGCCAGTTCGGCGCGGGCGGCGACCATCTGCGGATGGCGGTCGCCGAACTCCTTGCTGAGGTCGGCGATCTTGCGCTTCAGCGCGGCCTCCTGGTCGGCGAGCTGCTGCGACGAGGCGGTGGCGAGGGCATCGCCGCCGCCGGCCGACTGCATCGCCTGGCGGACGCGGGCGAGCCGCGTCTCTGCTTCGGTCCGGGCGGTGCGCACCAGCATGAGCTGGGCATTGAGGTCGGAGATCTGCTGGGTGACCATGGTGCCGCCGGGCCCGAGCAGGCCGGACTGGGCACGGAACTTCTGCACCGCCTGCTCGGAGGCGGCGACGTTGCGGCGCAGGTCGGCGATCTTGTCGGTGAGCCACTGGGTCGCCCGCTGCGTCGCCTCGTACTTGGCGTCGAGCTGGTCGAGGATGTAGATCTCGGCGGTCTTGTTGGCGCCCTGCGCCGCCCGCTCGCGGCTGGCCGAGGTGAAGCGGGTGACGATCACCCGCGAGTCCGGCAGCAGGTCGACCTTGAGGGCGGCAAGGAAGCGGTCGACGACGCCGGCCATCACCTCTTCCGGCTGCGTCAGCGGATCGGCCTCCGGTTCTTCCTCCGGGGCGAGCAGCCCCCACTGCGTCAGCAGCCCGCGGCCCCAGGCCGAGGCCCGGTCGACGGCGTCAGGCTGCCGCAGGGTGACGTTGAATTCCGGGTCCTGATCGAGCTCCAGCGCCTCGACGATCTTGTAGGCGAGATTGCGAGACTGCAGCACCCGGACCTGGCTCTGCAGCATCTCCGCATCGGCGGCGTTGCCGCCCGAGCCTTGCGTGTCGGAGGCGCGAACGTTGCGCGGATCGATGATCAGCTCGGCGCGGCCCTCGTAGAGGGCGGGGACGCGACCGACGAGGATGCCGGCGAGCAGCGCCGCCAGCGCCGCCGCCAGCAGGATCGGCGGCTTGCGGCGCCACAGCGTGCGCAGCACCCGGTTCAGTCCGTGGGTTTCGCTGTTCGGGACGATCTCGGAGACCCGCCGGCCTTCCGGCTTGCCAGCTCTGCCTTTGATCAGCATGGAGCCCTATCCTTGCCTGGGTGCGGCCGGCCACGCGTCCCGCCTCTGGCGAGACAGCCTGCCTGCTTGCAGCCGATTGCCGGGGGCTTGTGACCCGCTACGGGCGGCCTGCGAAAGAAGCGCCTTCCCCTCGCCAGTCAGGCAGCTGTGCGGTCCCCCTCCAGGGCTCATCGCCAGCAAGGATGCCGCGACGATACCCCATAACCCCCTGCTTATACTCAGAATGCGATCCACTCACAAGTACCGGCCCGGAATCGCGGTGCATCGCGACGTCTTGGCGGGCCGCCGCGCGCTCCCCGTGCTGCCGTCATCGGTCACAACCGAACGATGTAGGCGCCGGCCGCACGATCAGATACTATCGCACCCTGGCGCCGTTCACTGTGACGGTTGGGCGCCTGCCGCCTCGCCGATCGCCGCTCCGCCGAGATCGGGGGCTAGCTTGCGTCAACTCTTGCCGAACTTGCCAGGAATAGTTGCACAATGGTGAACGTTGCTCCGGCGCCGCGCGCATCGCGCAAGCGCATCGCCGTCGTCATGGGAACGCGCCCCGAGGCGATCAAGATGGCGCCGGTCGTCCATGCCCTGCGCCGGCATCCGGAGCGGTTCGAGACACTGGTCGTCGCCACCGCCCAGCACCGGCAGATGCTGGACCAGGTGATGGCGATCTTCCGCATCGTCCCGGACGTCGATCTCGACCTGATGCAGCCGGACCAGTCGCTCTCGGAGCTGGCCGCCCGCGTGCTGAAGACGATGGACGCGACATTGCGCGACCTGCAGCCGGATTTGCTGCTGGTGCAGGGCGATACGACGACCGTGCTGGCGACGGCGCTGGCCGCGTTCCACCTGGGCGTACCGGTTGGCCATGTCGAAGCCGGGCTGCGCAGCCACGACCTGCGCAACCCCTTTCCCGAGGAGATGAACCGGCGGCTGACCTCGGTGCTGACCGCCATCCACCTGGCGCCGACGCCGCTTGCCGCCGAGGAGCTGCAGCAGGAGCGGATCGATCCGGCGCGCATCGTGGTGACCGGCAACACCGTCGTCGATGCCCTGCACGAACTGCTGCGCGAACCCTTCGCCATCGATGCGACGCCGCTCGCCGGCCTGCCGCTCGACCGCGGCCGCCTGCTGGTGGTGACCTCGCATCGGCGGGAATCGTGGGGGCGGGATCTGGAGAACACCTGCCTTGCGCTGCGCGATCTGGTCGAGCGTTTCGCCGATCTCCAGGTTGTCTATCCGGTCCACCTCAATCCCAACGTTCGCCGGACGGTGATCGAGCTGCTCGGCGAGGCCGGCCGCATCCATCTCACCGAGCCGCTGGACTACTTCACCTTCGTCAACCTGATGCGCCGCTGCGATCTGATCCTCACCGATTCCGGCGGTGTCCAGGAGGAGGCGCCGACCTTGGGCAAGCCGCTGCTGGTGCTGCGCAAGCTGACCGAGCGTCCCGAGGCTTTCCACGCCGGGCTGTCGAAGGTGGTCGGCAACAGCCGCGAGACCATCGTCGCCGAGGCAGGGCGGCTGCTGGAAGACCCCGACGCCTATCGGCGCATGGTTTCTGCCGCCAACCCTTTCGGCGACGGCCATGCCGCCGAGCGCATCGTCCTGGCGCTCACCCGCTGGAGCGAGGGGAAGACGCCGCTGCTGCAGCCCGGCGAGGCGTTCCGGCCGGCGACCGCCGGCTGAGCTGCGAGCCGGCGGTCGCCCGGCCGACCCGTCCCCACCCAATGTCAGCCGCTGCCGTCCGGGGGGGCGGCACGGCAGCGGTCGGGGAAGCGGGCTACGAGGCCGGGAAAAGCGTGCGCTCGCCCTGCCGCCAGGTGCGGAACGACACCGCCGAGTTTTCCGATCCGGTCATATCGATGGTGGCGTCGCGCGCGAAGATGGTGCCGTCGGCGGTCCGCGCCTCGGCGTGGACGCTGAAGGTGGTGCTGCCGGAGCGCTCGAGCTGATCGGGGTCGGTCTGTTCGTCGTCATCCGTCCCGAACGCGCCCTGGCCGTCGCCGGAGAGGCTGCTGTTGCCGAACGGCGAGCGGCTGCCGCCGAACAGCGAGCTGCTCCCGGTGGAGCTGCCGCTGCCGAACAGGCTGCCAGATCCGCTGCTGCCGCTGCCGAGGCCGCTGCTGCCCCGGTCGAACAGGCTTCCCGACCCCAGGCTGCTACTGCTGCCGCTACCCAGGCTGCTGCCACTGCTGCCAAAGCCGCTGCTGCTGCTGCCGAAGCCACTGCTGCCGCTGCCGAAGCTGCTACTGCCGCCGCTGCCGAGGCTGCGCCGCGAGCCCGAGCCGAACGCGCTCTCGCCGGTGGCCGAGCCGGCGGAACTGGATGAAGGGCGCTTGTCGTCGGTACCCTTGCGGCCGCCGCTCAGCACCGCCAGCATCGCCCGCTGCACCTCGGGCGGCGCGGTGTAGGGATGCGGCGCTTCGCCGAGACCCCACACCGTTACCAGCGGCGCCACGCGCCGGTAGATATCCGGGGTCATGCCGAGGACATAGGTCAACTCGTCGACGACATCGAACTGCTTGTTCTTCGGACCCCACGGCAGGCCGGCCTGCTTGTAGTCGCGTGCCTCGGCGCCGTGCGGCTGCTTCTCCTGGTTCTCGTCGCGGAAATCGATGATCGCATCGGCGAGGGCGATGGCGCTCTCCGGCTTCACGCCGATGGCGATGAACAGCTCACGCAGCAGCGGCGCCGGCGCCTGGTTGATGTCGACCTTGCCGCCCTCGTCGCGGACGGTGAAGCGCACCTCGTCCATCGGCTCGCTGGCCACGCCCGGGTCGGTCCCGTCCGGCCGCCAGATGTAGACCTGGCCGTTGCCGCGGAAGCCGCCCTCGCGGGGCGAGCGGGCGAGCCCGGCGGCGGCGCGGTAGATGCCGGCGTCGGCCAGCGCCTCGGCGCGGGCGTTGGTGACGAGGTTGCGGGCGAGCAGCACCTCGGTGCGGGC
>JBDHSN010000150.1:0-8441 GCA_039808105.1 Rhodospirillales bacterium | reverse complement strand
GGCATCGCCGACGCCATCGTCCAGCACTTCGACGATTTTTCGCTTGACGTCCGGCTGCGGGAGATCCAGCTGCTGGCCTCCCCCGACTGCTGAGGCAGCGCTGCCGCTACTCGCCGAGATCGGCGGAGGCGAATTCCTCGCTCACGACGCAGCAGTTCAACTCCGGCGAGTAGAGCTGATAGAGCGACGAGAGGATGGTGGCGGCTTCGTTGCCGGCCAGCGAATAATAGATGGTCTGGGCGCAACGCCTTGTCTTCACCAGTCCATCCCGCCGCAAACGGGCCAGATGCTGGGACAGGGCGGACTGGCTCAGTCCGACGATGCGTTCCAGTTCGCCGACCGAGCGCTCAGCGTTCGTCAGTTGCCGCAGAATGACCAGCCGGTGTGGATTGCCCATGGCCTTGAGCAAAGCGCTCGCCCGCCGGGCGCTCCTATCCAGCAATTCGACATTCACGGCCAGCTAAACCGCAGCGAAATCACGATGCCTCCCTCGACCCGACCTGTTGTGAGCCGAACATCGAGCGCTTTAGCGCGCTTTTACACGTTACAGTATACACACCGAAGGTGCGGGCGGCCAGAGCGATTTGCCAAGCACACGCTGGCTTAAGCGAACCGATTCCGCGCGGACGACCGCGGGATCCGCCGCGTCTCTGGCGAAAAGGCCGGGGACGGCTGCCCCGAGGTCAGCCGACAGAGGCCCGCTGGCGCAGCGCGCCCTTGCGCTCGCGCACCCAGTGCTCGAACGAGACGGGGTCGGCGGGGGCGCTGAACAGGAAGCCCTGGGCCTCGTTGCACCGTCTCGACCGCAGGAAGTCGAGGTGATGGGCATCCTCCACGCCCTCGGCCACGACACGCAGGCCCAGCTGGTGCCCCAGCGCGATCATGGCGCTGACGATCGCCTCATCGCCGGAGTCCTTGGCGAGGCCGTTGACGAACGACGTGTCGATCTTGAGCGTGTGCAGCGCGAAGCGCTTCAGGTAGCTGAAGGAAGAGTAGCCGGTACCGAAGTCGTCGATGGCGATGCGAACCCCGAGCTGGGCGATGCGCGACAGCAGCGAGGCGCTCAGCCGGGTATCCTCCATGAGGACGCTTTCGGTGAGCTCCAGCTCGAGCGACGCCGGGCGTACCCCGGTGCTGGCCATCGTCTGCGCCAGCCGCTCCGCCAGCAACGGATGGCGGAACTGCACCGCCGACAGATTGACCGACACGGTCAGCGGCAGCCCTTGCGCGTGCCAGCGGGCGGCCTGCCGGCACGCCTCGCGCAACACCCAGTCGCCGATGGTGAGGATCATTCCGCTCTCCTCTGCCACCGGGATGAATTCCTGTGGCAGGACGAAACCCTCGTCGGGCCGGTGCCAGCGGAGAAGGGCTTCGGCACCGACGACATCGAGCGAGCGGATGTCGATGCGCGGCTGGTAGAACACCATCAACTCACCGGACTCCAGCGCCTTGCCCAGCTTCTGTTCGATGAAGAAGCGGCGAGTGGCGACGACGCGCATGGTGTCGGAGAAGAAGCGGTGACAGTTCCGGCCCTGCTGCTTGGCATGGTACATGGCCATGTCGGCATGCTTGAGCAGCGTGGTGGCATCGGTGCCGTCTTCGGGAAAGACGCTGATGCCGATGGTGGCGGTGACGCTGACCTCTTCCTCGCCGCAGGCAATCGGGGTGGCCAGCATCTCGGAAATGCGGGCGGCGACGCGGCCGGCGTCGGCGGAGTCGTTGATCTTCGACAGCAGGATGACGAACTCGTCGCCGCCCAGCCGCGATACCGACTCCTGTCCCGGCTCCGCCAACAGGTTTTCCACCTCGCCCTGGGCGACGAGGACGTCGCTCTTGCGGATACAGCATAGCAGCCGGCGCGACACCTCCCGCAGCAGGATGTCGCCGGCGTCGTGGCCGAGGGTATCGTTGATCCGTTTGAAGTTGTCGACGTCGAGGAAAAGCACCGCCAGCCCGTGCTGGTAGCGTTCGGCCAGAGCCAGGCCGTGCTGCAGCAGTTCTTCCATCAGCAGGCGGTTGGGCAGGCCGGTGACCGCATCGAAGTAGGCGAGCTGGCGGATCCGCGTTTCGGCCTCGCGCCGCTCGGTAATGTCGAACCAGCAGCCGACCAGTTCTGTCGCCCTGCCGGCGGCGTCGCGCAGGATCTTCATCCGGTCGCTGACCCAGCGATAGTCGCCGGATGACCGGCGCAGGCGGTATTCGATCGAGACTTCCTGCAGGTCGTGAACCTGCTTCAGCGCCTCGTGCACCCGCGTCAGGTCCTCGCGGTGCACCTTGTCGATCCAGAAGTTCGGGTCGCTGAGGAACGAAGCGGCGTCCCAGCCGAAATGCTGGGCGACGTTCTCGCTGACCACCGAAAGCGAGCGGTCGCGGGCAGGCTCCGAGCTGTAGATGATCACCGGCGTCGCGGTCACCACCTGCTCAAGCCGCTGCCGGGTGACCTGCAGGTTGCGATGCGCCGTCCATTTCGCCGACAAGGTGCAGGCGATGTGCCGCAGCTCGTTGGCATGGATCGGCTTCTGGCAATACAGCAGCTTGTCGGCCGGCGGCACCCGCGCCTCGATCTGCTCGGGGCTGAGGTCCGAGTAGCCGGTGACGATGACGATGTTGATGTCGGGATCGAGGCTGCGGATCCGCTGGGCGGCGTTGACGCCGTCCGATCCGGGAGGCATCCGCACATCGAGGAAGGCGATGGCGAAGGGCTGGCCGTCGCGCATGGCCGCCTCGACCGCCTGCACCGCTTCGTCCGCCTGGCGGCAGAGGCACAGCGCGAACGCGGGGGTGGCCGGCTGGCTGTCCGCGGTACCGCCGAACAGCTCGGCTTCGAGGTCGGCGAGCTTGGCGCGCTGCTCGGTATGCTCCGCCGGTGCAGCGAGGATGGATGCGTACTCATCCAGGATATCCTGCTCGTCGTCGGCGACGAGAATTCTGATCCCGCCAGCGGTGCTTCCCTTTCGGACGATCATGACAGGGCATCCTGAACGGCGGGGGTTGGAGGAGCGGCAGATCTCAGGAGAACATGAAAGACGGTGCCGCTGTTGGGGCCGGCGCTCTCCGCGAAGATCCGGCCCGACATGGCGGCGACGCTGTTGGCGCACCAGTGCAGGCCGGTTCCCCGTCTGGTCCCGTCCTTGGTCGAGAAGCCGCGCTTGAAGAGGGAGGCGAGGTTCTCGGCAGTGATGCCGATCCCGTCGTCGCGGATCGTCAGATCGACCATGGCCTTGCTGTCGTGCTCGATGGCGGCCGCACCGATATCGATGGTACCGGCGGCCTTGCCGGAGGCGACGATCGCTTCCGCGGCATTGACGATGAGGTTTTGGAGAACGTGCTTCAGGACGAAGCCTTCCGCTGCCACCGGCGGCTGTGCCTCCACCCCGGCATCGACATTGATCGCGATGGCCGCATCGGGGAACGACGGCACCGAGGAGATCGTCTCGCGCACGCAGTTCGACAGGGAGATGGGTTGGATGTTCGAGCCTGCCCGGCTGAAGCGGTCCAGATCGCCAAGAACACCCTCGATGCGCAGCAGGTCGCGCGACAGGACGGTGATGCCGTCGGCCAGCTGGTGATGCCGGTCGCGCAGCTCCTGGACCGACAGCTCGATATAGGTGGCGATTTTGGCTTTGCGGTCGGCCGGTGCCACCACGCCATCAGTGGCAAATTCAGCCAGGGCGACGTTCAGTTGCTTCGCCGGCACCTCCGTCGCCTTCTCCCGCAGCCGTTCCATCCGCGTCATCGCCGGAGCGAGCTGGTTTCGCAGGTTATGCAGGACGCCGGATGCCATGTGGGCGATGCCCGACTGATAGGAGTGATCGACCAGACGCCGGTGCGCATCGGCAAGGTTCGCCAGCATCCGATCGAACTCGCGGCTGAGGATGCCGATCTCGTCCCGCCGCTGCAGGGAGATGCGGCGGTCGAGAGCACCTTTGGCACCGATCTCGACGACGCGCCCGGTGAGCGTGACCAGCGGGCCGACGAGCAGCCACTGCAGCAGAGCGGCGAGGACGGCCATCACCAGAATGGCGGTCAGCGCGACGCCGCCGACCGAAGCGACCAGCACTCTCTCACCAATACGGGAGATGTCGCGCTTGACCTTCGCCGACACCAGCAGCAGGGGGGCGCCGCGAAAGTCCCGGATCAGCGCGTAGGCGATGAGCTGATCATCGTCCTTCTGCTCGACGAACTCGGCCTTGCCGCTATCGAGAAGCTGCCGCAAGGCGCTGGCCGCCGGCTCGACCAGGCCGACCACCGGCGTGATCGCAAACTCGACCTTGATCTTGTCCTTGATCATCTCGACGAGGCCATCATCGAGGAAGCGGCCGAAGAGGAACGTGCCGACCGGAGGTCCGTCGCCGTTGGTCTTGACGATCGGGCGGGCAGCGACGAGGGCCGGGCCGTCCGGCGTCGCGATGACGCCGGCGAGACGGCCGGCGTCATCCGGAATCGTCAACAGCGCGCCATCGTCCAGGTTGCCGAGCGTCCAGTCGACCTGCCGCAGGCTGTCTTGCCGACGGTCGAACACGGCAGCGAAGAGGACGTCGCCGCGGGCGTTGTGCACCTCGGCGATATCGAGGTGCAGGTTGCGCATCGTCTCGATGGCGAGATTGCCGTCAGGATAAGTGGGATATTCGCCCTTCGCGTAGGCATAGCTGTCGTCCCAGCTCGAATAGTCCCACAGCGTCTTGTCGACGTCGTCGCTCTCCGAGTTGATCGCCTCGATCACGCGCTGGATGTTGCTGGCCGCCGCCTGCTGCTCGAGCTCGAGGAAGGCGGGAAACACCAGGACCTTGAGGACGAAGAAGTTGGTGAGCGCGGTCACCAGCAGGCAGAAGGCGATGACGCCGAGTGTCTTGCTGCGGATGTTCATCGCGACCGCGCCTCCGCGGCGCGGCGACGGGCGCGGTTGCTCCGGCGCAAGACGGGCGCCACTGCCGGCATCAGAACGAGGCTCCGACCGAGAAGGTCACACGGGGGCCGCACTGGTTGGTGCCACTGAAGCACTCGCTGCGATCAAGATCGGTATCGGTGTAGGCAATCCCCAGGGTGATCTTCTCCATGACCGTCAGCGACAGGGCGATGCGCCAGTCCTGGTAGTCATCCGTGCCGTAGACCGCATTGCGCTCGATCCACTGGTGCCCGGTCGTGGCTTCGGCAGTGAGCGTCGTCGACCCGATCGGCTGCTGCCAGCGGGCGCCGCCCATCAGGTAGTGGGCCTCGCCCGAGCCGCCGAAAAAGTCGGGGGAGTACGCGTACTGGCCCTGAAAGCTCAGGTGATCGTTGAGCGTGTAGGTGACCTGGAGCGGCACCTCCCAATAGTCGTAGTCGAGGTTCGAGTTTGCGCCCGGATAGGCGTAGTAGAGGCCGCCCAGATCCCATTCGACCGCGCCGATGGTGCCGGTGAGGCCGAACATCGCATCGATCTCGACGTGGGCTTCGCCGCCGTCGTCGAAGTCCACATTCGAGCCCCAGAAGCCGACGTAGGGCTTCGCCCAGGGCAGGCCAACATCGACGCTGTAGGACAAGCCGCCCTGGATCGCCGGATTGTGGTCGGTATTGGTGATGCCGCGGAAGATGTAGTCGGAAACGAGGGCGATCTCGCCCGAGATTTCGCCCGGCACGACGCCCTGATCCGCGTCGGCTGCGGCGTCCGGCTCCGTCTCGCCGTCCTTAGCCGCGCCATCGGTGTCCGGCTCTGCGGCAGTGTCTTCGGCGGCCTCGCCTGGCGCCGGTGCCTCTGCGTCGGCGGTCTGCGCTACGTCGGCGGCGCCGGCGCCGGCAGGCGGGACAGGTTCGCCGGCCACGGCGGCACTGCCGAGCAACAGGCTCAGCGGCATCACGGCAACGAGCGAGAGGTGGCCCGGCGACAACCTCCTGCGCCGGCGCTCGCATCCCGTTTCCTGGCGCCGCCGGCGCGGGGCCCGGAGGACAGGTCCAGCGCAACCGCCGCCGGAGCGTATCAGCATGATGTGCCCGCTATTCGCTGGGGTTGGCGAAGGGAGGCCGATACCAGAATGTGTAGTAGTCGCAGGTAATCTCTTCCCCTTTTAGGATATCCCGGGTCGCCCAGCCGAACCGATCATCCCAGCCGGTGTTCGGCTCCGGCGCATGGTTCATGAACCGGGAGTTGTCGACCGAGATCACCATCGTCCGGTCCGATGGCTCGACGTACGCAAAGATCCGCATGAACCGGGCGAACTCGTCGCCGTAGCTCGCTGCCTGTTGCTGGGTCATGACGATATCCACCGCCTCGATAAACTCGTAGATGCGAGTCCCCTGCTTGATGTCTTCGCCGGCGAAGACCCCGACGCCGTGGATCGCACTCGGCGCGACATAATTCTTGACGATCATCATTGGCGCAATAACCATAAGGCACTTTCGAACTATTATCCCAAAACCGCTGCGCTTCGCTTAAGGACCAGCCGGGGCAAGTCCGTAGGGGTCAACCCGCGCTCCTCTGCTCCGATCGGGTAATTTTGAGGAAAGAGCGCGGCCAACGCAACCCTCTGGTAGGCGGCTCAGGGAACGAGGCAGCGGGCCGGGGCCGCTGCGCATGTCCGACGCGGTTGCCGCGGCCAGCTGCCCGCGCAGGCGGTTGAGCCGCTTTGACAGGTCAAACGCGATCAGCCCGAGCGCTTCCGGATTCTCGGCGACGAGATCGGCGATGATGCTGGCCGGGAAGCGCAGCAGCAGCACCGGCGTCCCGGCGCGGAACGACGCGGCGTGGCGATCCTCGCCGAACACCGCCCCCTCGCCGAAACAGGCTGCCCGCCCCAGGGTCTCGACGACGGCATCGTCCAGCCGGACCTCGATGGTGCCGCTGCGGACGATGAAGATGTGGTGCAGCGGATCGCCGGAGCGGGCGATCCAGTCGCCTTCGCCGGGCGCCACCGGCTCGCCCAGCCGCGTCACCCGGGCGATGTCCTCCAGCGGAATGGCGCGAAATAGCGAGGACGTTTTCAGAAAGAGGACGAGATCGAGCATGGCGTCGTCGGTCATGGCGTCGCTGTCTCCGTGTTCCGTATCGATCAGTCTTGTCACCAGCAGTCGCGCCCACGGATCATCCGTTGCCGCGTTGCGCAATCTGGCGGCGGCGCTGGCGGCGCCTCCCCGGGGCTCCGCACCATCATTGGTGCCGCACGGATCGGTGCCCGCCTCCAGAACCGGAACCAGCGGCTGGATGAACCGCTTGGTCGGCAGGTTGACCAGCGCCTCGATGGCGTCGGACCGGGTTCGCGGCTCCCGGGCGCGTGTCAGGGAGTCGAGAAGCTTGATATCGCGGGGGTTGCCGAGCGCCGACTTGACCAGCAGCGCCCGCCGCGTGATCGCCCGGTTGCTGTCGACGAGCCAGAGCGCCATCGCCCGGCGATGCTCATCGGACACATCGGCAATGCGCTGCAGCGCCTTCAGGGCTTCGAGGTTCACCCGTGCCCGGCGGAACAGCGGCCGCAGGTGGTTGCGCAGAAGCTGCTGCGCCCGCCGTGTCTTCATGCCGCCCAGGGCCTGAATCGCCGCCTCTGCCACCTCCGCCCGTTCCGACTGCAGGTAGGCCTCGGCGATCGGCAGGGCGGCATCGCCCAGCTGCGCCAGGACGCCTGCCGCCGCCCGGCGGGTGGAGAGGGAGGTGTGTTCCAGCGCCCGCCCGAGTTCACTGAGGCGGGTCGGCGCCTGATCCCCGCCGGCAGCCGCCTCGTCGGCGAGTACAAGTCCGGCCTCGCGCAGGGCCAGACCCGCGTCTTCATCGTCTGGACGCGGTTGCTGCGCTCGGACGGCGTCTCGGTGCAGCTCGGCTCGAACGGTGCGGACGAGCTCGGCCGCGCCGGCCATGCCGGCTTCGTCGACAACCACTATCTCGAGCGCTTCGGCGCCGCGATCATGCTCTCGCTCGTCGGCGGTGCGGCGCAGTTCCTCAGCAGTTTCGGTCAGAACTATAGCAACACCGGAAACGGCACGGTGATCACCACGACCGACCCGACGACGGGCGTGGTGACCCAAACACAGACCGGCGTGAACCAGAACCAGCTCAGCCTGCAAGCGCGCCAGATCGCAGCGCAGAATGTTTCGCAGACCCTGACCAACATCGCGCAGGACGCGCTCCGCAACACGATCGCGATTCCGCCGACGATCCATCTCGACCAGGGAACGCGGATCATCGTCTTCGTGCGGCGCGATCTTGATTTCGCGGCGCTCTATCCCGACCTGACGCGTGGCGTGATCCTGGAAGATCCGCCCTGGCGCACCGATTCGGACGAGGGCACGCCCCAAGAGCAGGCAGTCCGGGCCGCCGAGTGGCGCAAGGCCGGATGGGCGTGGCGGCTCGGGTAGCGCACCGAACCGCGGGTCGGCCTCCGGGCTGACACCGTCTCCACATCCGATGCAAGGCGTCGGGCTGAAGCCCGACCCACCGTTCTCGAGCCCGACCCACGGCGCCGTCCCTCGTGGGT
>JBDHSN010000149.1:0-8505 GCA_039808105.1 Rhodospirillales bacterium | reverse complement strand
GGCCCGCACCCCCTCCACCACCTCGGCATAGCCGTCGCCGCGCGCGCCCAGCCGCACCTCGCGCGGCTCGAAGCGGCCGTCGCCATGGTCGATCAGCACCACCTGCCGCGCGCCGCTGTCGATGATCGCAGAAGTGGGAACCGCCGGCGCCGGCTGGCCTGCCGGCGCCGCGATCTCGACCGTTGCGTACATGTTTTCCTTCAGCAAGCCGTCGGGGTTGGCCAGCTCGATGCGTACCCGGGCGGTGCGGGTATCGCCGCCGACCGACGGGTAGATGAAGGTGACGCGGCCCAGGAAGCTGCGGCCGGGGTAGGCCTTCACCGTCACGAGGGCGCGCTCGCCCAGCGCGACGCCGGCCAGATCCTGCTCGAAGACGTCCGCGATCAGCCAGACGGTGGCGAGATCGACGATGCGGTAGAGGGGATCGCCCGGCATGAAGCGCATCCCCTCCACCGCCGGCTTGTCGATGACGGTGCCGGCGTAAGGCGAGCGCACGGTGACGGTCCGCTGCGGCGCTGCACCGCGCTGCAGCGCCTGCACCACGTCCTCCGGCGCATCCAGCGCCTGCAGCCGGCGCAGGGCGCCGTCGAGCAGCCGCCTCGAAACATCGTCGCTGCCGCCGTCCGCCCCGGCCGCGGCCTCGCGCAGCGCCGCGTACTCCTGCTGCGCCAGCAGCAGGTCGGGGCTGTAGAGTTGCATCAGAGGCTGGCCGCGGCGGACGGTCTCGCCGGTGGCATTGACCAGCAGCCGCTCGATCCAGCCGCCCATCCGGGTGGTGACGACGAAGGTGCGGCGTTCGTCGTAGGCGACGGTGCCGGCGGCGCGGATGGCGCGCACCAGCGCCCGTTCCTGCACGGCCTCGCTGCGCACGCCCAGCACCTGCATCCGCTGCGGGCTGACGGCAACGATGCCGGCGTCGTTGCCGTCCTCGTTCTCGTAGACCGGGATGTAATCCATGCCCATCTGGTCCTTCTTCGCCACCGGCGAGGTGTCGGGCAGGCCCATCGGGTTGCGGTAGTAGAGGATGCGGCCGCGCCCCTTCGCCGGCGGCGGGGGTGGCGGCACCAGGTCCGCCTCCTGGTCGTCGTAGACCGGCAGATAGTCGTGGCCGGCGGCGTCCTGCTTCGGCACCGGCGAGTAGTCCGGCAGCCCGCTCGGATCCCGGTAGTAGAGCACCTGCCGCGCCGCCGGCGCTGCCGCCGGGGCCGGCGTCGCGGTGGGCGCCGGGGCGGGCCCGCCGAACAGATCGGAGCGGGCGGCGAGAAAGCCGGCGGCGGTGCCGGCAGCAGCGACGGCCACCGCCGCCAGCGTGAGCATCGGTGCACGCATCTACAGCTCTCCTCCGGCCAGCCGCTCCAGGTCGGCGAGGCGCATCTGCTGCTCGACCTGCACGCCGATGAAATCCAGCTCCGTCCGCCGCACTCCCTGCTCGGCCAGCAGCACGCCGGGCAGATCGGCGCCGCCGAGCTCGTAGCCGGCCATCGCCGAGCGCAGCATCACCGCCGCCTGCGGGATGTTGATGCGGCGCAGCACGACCTCGCTGCGCCGGGCCGCCTCCAGCGCCCACCACGCCTCGGCGATATCGCCACCCAGGCTCGCGGCGGCGTCCTCCCGGCGCGCCCGCGACGCCGCCAGCTTCGCCCGCGCGTCCCGCTCGCGCGCCTGCCGCAAGCCCCATTGCAGCGGCACGTCGAGCGAAACCATCGCCTCGTAGCCGCCGAACTGGCGGTCGCTGTCGCCATCCTCGTCGTAGACGGTGACCCCGAGGGTGACGTCCGGGTACCACGAGCGGCGCACCAGCTCGGCGCTGCGCTCGGAGGCGGTGATCTCCGCCCGCGCCTGCGCCAGTTGCGGATTGGCGTCCTGCGCCCGCGCCAGCACCGCCTCCAGCGGCATCGCCGCGGCATCGGGCACCGGCCGCAGCACTTGCGGGGGCGCCAGCGGCGTGCCGGCCGGCCGGTTGAGCAGCGCATTCAGCCGCGCCGCCGCCGCCTGCCGCTGCGCCTCGAGCCGTTGCAGATCGAGTTGCAGGCGGCCCTTCTCCGCCTCGGCGCTGATCGCGTCCTGCTGGTTGCCCTGGCCCTGGGCGTAGCGGCTTTGTGCCACCCGGGCGATGCTGTCCAGCGTCGCCAGCAGCTCGCGGTTGATGCGGATGCCGGCCTCGGCGGCGTAGCCTTGCGCGAACACCGTCTTGATCCGCCACGCCAGCTCCTGCTCGGCGGTGCGCCGCTGCTGGTCAGCCGCGCCCGCCTCCGCCTGTGCCACGTCCCGTTCCAGCCCGCGCTTGCCCCACAGCGGGATGGTCTGGGCGAGCGTGTACTTCACCCGGCCGACGCTTTCCGGCGCGGCGGTACTGCCGCTGGCGCGGATGTCCTCGATCTCGGTGGTGAACACCGGGTCGGGGAAACGGCCGGCGGCGCCGATGCGGGCGTGCGCCGCATCGGCCTCCAGGGCTGCCGCGGCGACGCCGGGGTTGAGCCGGCGCCCCATCTCAAGCAGCGCATCGACATCGGCACCGAGCGGTGCCGCCGTCTCCCGTTCCGCTTCCGTCTGAGCCCAGGTGATGCCGGGCGGCGCCAGCGCCACCGCCAGCAGCAGCAGCCGGGCCAGCGCCCGGCCGTGGGCGGGCCGCATCAGTGCTGGTGCTGGTGTGACGGAGGGGCGACCGCCGGCTCGACGGCGGTGATGATGGTCTCGGCACGCACCGTCTCGGCAACGCCGGGCACCTTCGCCTGCACCGTCAGCAGCCAGCGCCCGGGCATGGTCAGCGTCGTGGTGAAGCGATAGACCTGCGGATCGGTTGAGGCCGCCGGCTTCAGCTCCGCCGCCATGTCGCTCATGCCTTCCGGTCCCATGTCGAGCCGCGCCCGGAATACGACGGCATTCGCCACCGGCGCGCCGCTGGCCGCGTCCACCAGCCGTACCGCCACCGGCGCCTCGCGGCCGACCGGAACCGAAGGCTCGACCGCCTCCAGGCGGAACGCCGGGCCGGCCGCCATCGCCGGCGACGACGTGGCGCCGGCAGCCCCGACAAGCAACGCAACAGCCACCGCGGCCGCGCCGGCCACTGAGCCCACAACTTTCAACATGATCAGATTTCTCCCGCACCTCTGCGCCACGCCACGTCGGACCGGCGGGACGGAGTGCCCGGCCGGAGGCGCGGCGCCCTTGCGCCCGACAGCCGCGGACGCGCGCCATTCTCAACGATTGAAAGACCTGACGGCGGTCAGCCGCGCGGCGGGCCGGGTTCGGGGGAAAGCGTGCGCGGAAGGAGGGGCAGTTCGCGGGGCAGCACGAAGGTGATGGCGGCGTAGAGAAGCGGCCGGGTCGCCGGCGCCATCGCCGCCGGCAGGCTGGTGCAGAACAGCAGGCAGCAGTCGGGCATCGGGTGTGCCTTCACCGGCGCTTGGTGCTGCTCGCCCCTGTCGTGGCAGGAAGGCGGGACCGGCGCAGCCGCCATGGCAGCGTCGGCGGCGATGCCGGCCGCCGCCATCGGCGCGTGCGCCACCCCGGCGAGGGTGAGCGCCGAGACGATCAGCAACGAGATCAGCAAGCGCAACCGGAACCTGCTCATGGCCCGGCAGGATAGCGGAGCCCGCCCATCGGTTCAAACGGCGATGGGTCCCACCGATCACAGTCCCGCCAGCGACAATGCGTATGCCGCCAATTCCGGCTTGATCTTCGCCACAGATTTGCCATTATCATCAGCGGAGTTGAAGCGTGAAAATGGGGTGTTTGCGTGCCCCTTTCCGGTTTGCCCGTTGCCAGGGCCGCCAGACATGCCCATCTCCACGCTATCGACGGTGCACGCTGCACCAACCAGGGACTTCGCTTTGCGCGGGTGGGAACCATCGATGAGCGAGTGTGACGCCAGCCATCGCCATGCGGTCGAACACGAATGGCGGACCTGCGTTGCGGTAATCCAGGCAGCAGCCGAGATCCTCCGCGACAATCGGACCATGGGCCGTGGCGAGCGACAACAGTTCCTCGATGCCATCATCGACGGCAACGGCCGGCTGACCCGCGCCTTCGAGCGGATGACCGCGGTGAGGTAAACCGTCGTGCGTGGGCGTCTGACGGGCGCCCACGGCTTTCCGTCGTTCCGCACCGCACCGGCACCGTGCTAAACGGCGGCCATGCTGCGCCTCAATGCCCTCACCTACCGTATCGGTGCCCGTGTTCTGCTGGACCAGGCCGACGCCAGCGTCGATGCCGGCCACCGCGTCGGTCTCGTCGGCCGCAACGGCGCCGGCAAGACGACGCTGCTGCGGCTGATCGCCGGCGAGCTGGAGCCGGACGGCGGCAGCATCGCAATTCCCGCCCGCTGGCGGGTCGGCATGACCCGCCAGGAGGCGCCGGGCGACGACCGCTCGCTGCTGGAGACGGTGCTCGCCGCCGACGAAGAGCTGGCCCGGCTGACGCGGGAAGCGGAGACGGCGCAGGATCCGCACGCCATCGCCGAGGTGCACCTGCGGCTGCGCGACGTCGAGGCGCACACCGCGGAAGCGCGCGCCGCCCGCATCCTCGCCGGCCTCGGCTTCGACGATGCCGCCCAGCGGCAGCCGTGCAGCGCCTTTTCCGGCGGCTGGCGGATGCGGGTGGCGCTGGCGGCGCTGCTGTTCAACGCCCCTGATCTGCTGCTGCTCGACGAGCCGACCAACCACCTCGACCTGGAGGCGACGCTGTGGCTGGAGGACTGGCTGCGCAGCTATCCCGGCACCTTGCTTCTGGTCAGCCACGACCGCGGCCTGCTCAACCGCGTCGCCGGCGAAATTCTCCACATCGAGGCCGGCAAGCTCACCCTCTACCGCGGTGGCTGGGACCGTTTCGAGAACACCCGCCGCGAGCGCCTCGAAGCCAACGAGAAGGCGCGGACCAAGCAGCAGGCGGAGCGCGCCCACATCCAGGCGTTCATCGACCGCTTCCGCTACAAGGCCTCGAAGGCCAAGCAGGCGCAGTCGCGCATGCGCATGCTGGCGCGGATGCAGCCGGTGGCAGCGGCGGCGCTGGACGAGATGATCTCGTTCTCCTTTCCGGAGCCCGACGAGCTGCCGCCGCCGCTGCTGGTGCTGGACCGCGCCGCCGCCGGCTACGACGGCCGGCCGGTGCTGGGCCGGCTGTCGCTGCGCCTCGATGCCGACGACCGCATCGCCCTGCTCGGCGCCAACGGCAACGGCAAGTCGACGCTGATGAAGCTGCTGGCCGGCCGGCTGCCGCCGCTCGGCGGCGATATCACCCGCTCCAGCAAGCTGCGCGTCGGCTATTTCGCCCAGCACCAGGCGGAGGAACTGGACCTCGACGCCAGCCCGCTGCTGGCGCTGTCGCGGCTGCGGCCGCGCGATACCGAGACGGTGGTCCGCGCCCAGCTCGGCCGCTTCGGCTTCTCGCAGGAGCGGGCGCAGACCCGCATCGGCGATCTCTCCGGTGGCGAGAAGGCGCGGCTTTTGTTCGCGCTGATGACGGCGCACCGGCCGCACCTGCTGCTGCTGGACGAGCCGAGCAACCACCTCGACATCTCCGCCCGGCAGATGCTGGTGGAATCGATCAACGGCTTTGCCGGCGCCGTCGTTCTCGTCAGCCACGACCCGCACGTGATCGAGCTCACCGCCGACCGCTTCTGGCTGGTCGAAGACGGCACGGTGACGCCGTTCGAGGGCGACATGGACGACTATCGCGCCCACGTCGCCGGCCGGTCGTCGGCGCCGGGGGAACAGCGGACCGCGGCTGGCGGCGGTGAGAGCGCCGCGGCCAACCGCAAGCAGCAGCGGCGGGAAGCGGCGGAGCGGCGCGAGGCACTGGCGCCGCTGAAGAAGCGGCTGACCACGACCGAGCGCCGCATCGGCGTGCTGGAGGGCGAGCGCGGCAAGCTGCTCGAAGCGCTCGCCGACCCGGCACTTTACGAGGGCGAGAGCGCCCGGCTTGCCGAGCTGCACAAGCGCCTCGCCCGCATCGAGAAGGACCTGGCCGCCGCCGAGGAGGACTGGATGGTGGCGCAGGAAGCCTGGGACGCGGCGCAAGCGGACAGCCCCTGAGCCCAGCAACCGCTCGCCCTGACGATTGCAGCGCCGGCGCCGCGCCGGCATCATCGTCGATGGCGACGCGCGGGAAGGATGAGGGCGATGCACCGGATTTCGCTGGCCGAGGGCGATATTCTCTATCGGGAGGGCGACCCCGGCGAGACGGCCTTCTACATCCTGGCCGGGCGCATCGCCACCGAGCGCCACGGCAGAGCCGCACACGCCGGCGAAGGAGCGCTGATCGGGCTGTCGGCGCTGGTCGGCCGGCCCTACGCCGCGACCGCCCGGGCCGATCAGGCGAGCGATGTGCTCGCCTTCACTCGCCGCGAACTGCGCAGCATCTTCCGCTCCGATCCCGACCGGGCGCTGGCGATCATCGACGCCCTGATCGACCTGCTCGGCCAGATCAACACCCTGGAGCAGGAAGCGCCGCCACCGTCTTGAGGCGTCGTCCTGAGGCGTCGTCCTGGGAGGGAGCCGGCCCCTACGCCGCTTTCGCGCCGGCGATCAGGTATTCGACGTTGCCGTCGGCGCCGGTGAGCGGGCTTTCGATCAGGCCGAGCAGCCGCCAGCCGGGCTGCGCCGCGAGCCAGCCGGCGATGCGATTGCAGACCGTCTCGCGGACCTGCGGGTCGCGGACGATACCGCCCTTGCCGACCTCGCCGCGCCCGGCCTCGAACTGCGGCTTGATCAGCGCCACCAGACGGGCGCCGGGGGCGGCCAGCGCCAGCGCCGGCGGCAGTGCCAGCGCAAGGCCGATGAAGCTGACGTCGCAGACGACGAGCGCCGGCGCCTCGGGGACGCGGGCGGTGGTCAGCGCGCGGATGTTGGTTTTCTCCAGGACGACGACGCGCGGATCGGAGCGCAGCTTCCAGGCGAGCTGGCCGGCACCGACATCGACGGCATAGACCTTCGCCGCACCGCGGCTGAGCAGCACGTCGGTGAAGCCGCCGGTGGACGCGCCGACGTCGAGGCAGACCAGGCCGGCCGGATCGATACCGAAGTGGTCGAGCGCCGCGGCCAGCTTGACGCCGCCGCGCGACACCCACGGGTGGTCGCGGCCGCGCACTTCCAGCGGCGAATCTGCGGCGACGGCGAGGCCGGGCTTGTCGAGCCGCCGCTCGCCGGAGAAGACGACGCCGGCCATCACCAGCGCCTGCGCCCGCGCCCGGCTCTCCGCCAGCCCGCGGGCGACGAGAAGCTGGTCGAGGCGCTGCCGCGGCGACTTGCTCATCTGACAGCCCTCTCCCCTCGCGGGAGAGGGAGGGGCCCGGCGCGGCAGCGCCGGGAGGGTGAGGGTTCCAATCCCGGCTCCCGGGTGTCCGCCCACCCTCACCCGCTCGCTTCGCTCGCACCCTCTCCCGAGAGGGAGAGGGTTTCAGGCGCGCGCGGCTTCCGAGGCTTCCTTGCTGCGGCCCAGCGCGTTGAGAGCGGTGGCGACGATGTGCTTGGCGTTGAGGCCGGCGAGGTCGTACTGCAGCTCCGGCTTGTCCTGGTCGAGGAAGATGTCGGGCAGCGTCATCGGCCGGAACTTCACGCCGTTGTCGAGCAGGCCGTCCAGCGCCATGAACTGCATGACGTGGGCGGCAAAGCCGCCGGCCGCGCCCTCCTCGAGGGTGATCAGCACCGGATGCTCGTGCGCCAGCCGGCGGACGAGATCGGTATCCAGCGGCTTGGCGAAGCGGGCATCGGCGATGGTGGTGGAGAGGCCACGCGCCGCCAGTTCCTCCGCCGCCTTCATCGCCTCCTTCAGCCGGGTGCCGAGATTGAGGATGGCGATCGACGTGCCTTCCTTGAGGATGCGGCCCTTGCCGATCGGCAGCACCTGGCCCGTCTCCGGCATCTCGACGCCCATTCCCTCGCCGCGCGGATAGCGCACCGCCGAGGGGCGGTCGTCGATGGCGGCGCAGGTGGCAACCATGTGCATCAGGTCGGCCTCATCGGCCGCCGCCATCACCACCATGTCGGGCAGACACAGCAGGTACGGCAGGTCAAAGGCGCCGGCATGGGTGGCGCCGTCGGCACCGACGAGGCCGGCCCGGTCCATGGCGAAGCGCACCGGCAGGCGCTGCAGCGCCACGTCGTGCACCACCTGGTCGTACGCCCGCTGCAGGAAGGTGGAGTAGATGGCGGTGAACGGCTTGAAGCCCTCGGCGGCGAGGCCGGCGGCGAAGGTCACCGCGTGCTGCTCGGCGATGCCGACGTCGAAGCAGCGCTCCGGGAATTTCGCCGCGAACTTGTCGAGGCCGGTGCCGGCCGGCATCGCCGCGGTGATGGCGACGATCTTCTCGTCCTTTGCCGCCTCCTGGATCAGCGCCTTGGCGAAGGTCTCGGTGTAGCTGGGGGCGTTGGCCTTGACCTTGACCTGCTCGCCGGTCACCACGTCGAAGCGGCCAACGCCATGGTACTTGTCGGCGGAGCGCTCGGCCGGCGGATAGCCGTGGCCCTTCTTGGTGACGACGTGCACCAGCACCGGCCCCGGCTCGCG
>JBDHSN010000148.1:0-8510 GCA_039808105.1 Rhodospirillales bacterium | reverse complement strand
GGCGATCCGTTCCTCTACTATACGCTGAGCGGCCTCGATACCGAGTTCGCCGAGCTGTTCCGCGTCGCCGCCGACTTCGAGACCGACATTGATCGCGACAAGCCCAACACCCGCCTGTTCGCCAGCCTGATCGGCACCATCGCAGCGCGCGCCGGCACCCGTCCCCTCGCCCGCTCCGGTGTCGCCCGCATCGTCGAGCATGCCTCCCGGCTGGCCGGGGATGCGACCAAGCTGGCGATCCACGCGGATACCCTGGAAAACGTGGTGCGCGAGGCGGATTTCTGGGCGGGCGATGCCGGTGCCGCGGTGATCGAGCGCGGCCACGTCGAAGAGGCGATCGCGGCGCGGATCTTCCGCTCCGACCGGCTGCGCGAGCGCATTCAGGAACAGATTCGCCGCGGCACCATGCTCATCGAGACGGAGGGCGCGCGCGTCGGCCAGATCAACGGCCTCTCGGTGATGCAGCTCGGCGGCTTCGCCTTCGGCAAGCCCAGCCGGATCAGCTGCCGGGTGCGGCTCGGCAAGGGCGACGTGATCGACATCGAGCGCGAGGTTGCCCTGGGCGGGCCGCTGCACTCCAAGGGCGTGCTCATCCTCGCGTCCTACCTCGCCGGCCGCTACGCCCGCGAGCGGCCGCTGTCGCTGTCGGCGAGCCTCGTCTTCGAGCAGTCCTATGGCGGCGTCGACGGCGACAGCGCTTCGTCGACCGAGCTCTATGCCCTGCTCTCGGCACTGTCGGAGATCCCCATCCAGCAGTCGCTGGCGGTGACCGGCTCGGTCGATCAGCAGGGCCGCGTCCAGGCGATCGGCGGCGTCAACGAGAAGATCGAGGGGTTCTTCGACGTCTGCCAGGCCCGCGGCCTGACCGGCTACCAGGGCGTCCTCATCCCGGCAACCAACGTTCCCCACCTGATGCTGCGCCAGGACGTGGTCGAGGCCTGCCGCGCCGGCCGCTTCCGCGTCTTCCCGATCACCACCATCGACGAGGGCATCGCGCTGCTCACCGGCCGTCCCGCCGGCGAGGCCGACGCCTCCGGCGAATTCCCCCTCGGCAGCGTCAACCACGCGGTCGAGGCACGGCTCGCGGCACTGCTGCGCAGCGCGCAGAAGTTTGCCGCCGCCGCGAAGAAGAAGGGAGGATCCCGCAAGGACGAGACTACCGACGAGGAGCCGGGCCGATGATCGAGCCGGCACCGCCGCCAGCCCCGCGCGTCCGGTTCCGCCGGGTGTTGCTGGCCCTGGGCACCGCCTCCGGCGATCCGGCAACGGTGGAGCGGGCTGCCGCGCTGGCGGCGCGGCTGCGCGGTGAACTGCTGGCCCTCTACGTCGAGGATACCGACGTCGCCCGCCTCGCCGAGTTCGCCTCGGTGAGCACGCTGAGCACCGTCACCGCGACGGCTGGGCCGCTGGAGACGGGCAATCTGCGCGATACGCTGCGGCTGCAGGTGGCGCGGCTGCGCCGCGAGCTGGAGCAGGCTGCCCTGCGCCGGCGGGTCAAGCTCGCCTTCCAGGTGCGCCAGGGTCGGCTGCTGGCGGAGGCGCTGAGCGCTGCTACCGATGAAGACCTCGTCGTCGTCGGCTGGGCGGCTGGCGGCCGCACGCCGCCGTGGGCCGCCAGCGTACCCGCGACGGTCGTGGCGCAGGCGCTCGCGGCCGCCCGGGCGCGCTCGGTGCTGCTGCTGCACGCCGGTGCGCCGGCGAAGGGCAGCGTGCTGATCGCCTTCGATGGCAGCGATGCAGCGCGCCACGCGCTGGCACTCGGCACCCAGGTGGCGGAGCTGGAGGACGCGCCGGTCGAAGTGGTGCTGCTCAACGGCCGGCTCGATCGGCTCGACTACTGGCGGCGAGAGATCGCCGCGGCGCTGGCCGGCAGCCACCTCAACCTCTCCTTCGTCGCGGCGCCGAAGGCCAGCCTGCAGACGCTCACCGAGATCGCCTTCTACCACGGCAGCCGGCTGCTCGTTCTCGACGCCGAGCGAACGCTGGCCGACGGCGATGTCGGCCGCCGCCTGCTCGGCCGGCTGTTCTGCTCGGTGCTGCTGGTGCGCTGAGACTTTGGCGGATTGGCCGCCTGGCACGTCGCGGGCGGCGGAGAGGAGCGGAGCCATGACGCGGGTATGCGGGCCGATCGTGGGGTTTCGCGGCGAGGACGCCGGCACCTGGCGGCTGACGGTCATGGTCGCGCAGGACGATGACCGTGATCCAGGGGCGCTGTCCATCGATGGCCAATCGATCCCGGCGGTGGCCCTCGGGCAGGCCGGCGATGTTCGCATCTTCGTCTGGAATCTCGCCGTTCCGCTTCGGGAAGCCGCGCGGGCGGTCGCTTATACCCTCGCCGATGACGGCACCGGCTGGGCATTCACCGTTCCGGCACGCGGACAAGCGCCGCGCATCGCCTATGCTTCTTGCAACGGCTTCTCGGTTCCGGGCGACATGCGTCGCACCGAGGACAAATACGTCTCGTGGCGCAGCCTCGCCGGCGAGCACGTGCGCCTTCCCTTCCATCTGCTGCTGCTCGGCGGCGACCAGATCTACGCGGACGGACTCTGGCGCGCCATCGACGAGCTGGGCCGGTTCAACGAGCAGACGCGGGCGCAGCGGCAAAACATCCGCGCCTCACCCGAGCTGCCGGCCGCGCTCGCGCACTACTATGCCGACACCTATTGCCGGCGCCTCGGCACCAGCCCTGTGGCCGAACTGCTGGCCTCGATCCCGACGCTGATGATGTGGGACGACCACGACATCTTCGACGGCTGGGGCTCCTACAGCGACGCAGAGCAGGCTTCGGACGTCCTGCAGACGATCTTCCGCGTCGCCCGCCGGTCGTTCCTGCTGTTCCAGCTTCACACCGACCCCGACGCACCGGGCTGGCCGGCGCTGCCCCGGCAGCATGGTTTCAACGCCCTGCTGCGCCTCGGCAGCCTGGGCCTGCTCGTGCTCGACCTGCGCTCGGAACGGACGCAGCAGCGGATCCTCTCGCCGGAAAGCTGGGAGGCGGTGTTCACCACGCTCGATGCAACGGCGGAGCTGCGCCATCTGCTGGTGATGTCGAGCATCCCGGTGGTGCACCCGGATCTGACGTTCGCGCAGCAGGCGCTCGACGCCCTGCCCGGGCAGCAGGATCTGGAAGACGACCTGCACGACCAGTGGAACACCTACAACCACCGCACTGAGCAGTTGCGGTTGCTGCACCGGCTGCTGGACTTCGCCGAGGCGCACGGGACCCGCGTCACCATCCTCTCCGGCGACGTCCACGTCGCCGCCCTCGGCACGATCGAATCGACGCGGCGGCCATCTGCGTGGCTGAATGCCGGGATCATCAACCAGCTCACCTCGTCGCCGATCGTCCATCCGCCGCCGTCGCGCATCGTTCCCTGGCTGCTGGAGCGGCTGGGGCGCGAGCCGCGGACGCTCGATCGCGGCATCACCTTGCAGATGCAGCAGTTTCCGGGGACCGACTACCGTTTCATCGCCCGCCGCAACTGGCTGTCGCTGGACTTCGACGAGCAGGGCCGGATCTGGGCGAACTGGTTCGTCGATGGCGCCACCCAGCCGCTGACCAAGGTCGTCCACCCCTGCGAACGATTGTCCCAGTCACTCATGCCCGCCCCGCCATCATGACAATTGCGTTAAATTGAACGACCTGCTCTATTGCATCGCAGCAAAGATGTTGCGGCGCAGGATGGTGGAGGCAGGTGATGGCAGGGCTCAGCGAACTGGGGCAAGTCCTCCACGAGGAACACTTCCGCATCCTGGTCGCAATCTGCGGGCTGGAGAACCGCATCTCCGGAGGGGCGGCGCAGCGCCCGCTGGACGCCACCGAGAGCGACGACCGCACCCTGCTGCAAGGCCTGATGCTCAGCCTCAAACAGCTGATCGTGCATCATGCCTTTGAAGAAAATACGGTATTTCCGCTGATCCGCAGCGGTGGCGAGGGCGATCTGGCGACCTTGCTGCACCAGGAGCACGGCAGCATCGAGCCGAAGGCGCGGCGGCTGCGGCAGCTCGCAGAAGCGCTGGTCGGCCGGTCCGCCGATGCGGCGCAATGGTCGGATTTCCGCACCGCCGCCGCCGACCTGATCGCCGAGTTGATGCGTCACCTCGAAAAAGAGGAGCTCACCGTCGTTCAGCGGCTGTCCACCTTCCTTGATGCCGAGACCGATCACCAGCTGGCGGTGGAGCACTTGAAAGAGGAAGAGGAGGCACGGGCGGCCTTGGCAGTCACCGCCGACGGCATCCAGCGGCGCGTCCGCCACCAGCCGTGCCGCCCGGCCGCGGTCAACGCGGCGGGCGCCGCACGCGCTGCCGCGCGGCGCCGCTGCACGGCCCCAGCCCAGCGGGGAGTATAGCCGCTCGCGCCCAGCGGGACGCCGGCAGCCGTTGCGGCATCCCGCTCCGCCCTGTCGTCAGGCCTGCCAAGTGGAGCCGTAATAGTCGTAGACCTTGCGGCCCCAGTCCTGGTTCTGGTAGTTGCCAGTCAGTTCATCCTCGGTGGCCGCCGGTCCGTTCTCCAGCTTGTCGCGATCGATGTTCACCTGGTAGCCACCGAGCTCGATACTGTAGGTCAGAACATCCCATGGTAGCGCATGATACTTCTGACCCATCCCAAGGATACCACCAAAGGCCAGAGTTGCGTACACGACCCGGCCAGAGAGCTTGTCGATCATGACGTTGTGGATGCTGCCGATCTTTTCGCCGGTCATATTGTAGACGCTGGTCCCTTCGACCTTATCCGCAGCGATAACGTCGAAGTTCTCTCGTGAGCCGTAGCCCTCGCTCGGATTCATTGACGCCATTATTGCTACTCCTCAGGTTCTCTTGAGCCTGAAGAACGTCCGGCCGGGTGACCGGTTCCGCAAGTCGCGCTCATCTTCCCGCTCCTTTTGCCCGCGCCCACCTGGTATCCCCCGGGGGACGGACCGGCGGTTGTCCGGGGCCGCGCAAGCGGCGAACAGCCCGATCGCCGAAAGCATCCCGGCGCCGGAACTCCGGCACCGAACCGGCCGGCTCGCGAGCGCGGACTCGTATGATCACCAAACGTTCCAGGCAAAAACGCCCCATGTTTGTTCGAAAAGCCGCTCTTGTTCCCCTTGTTTGTGACCGCCGTCACGCTCATCTGGAACAAGACAGGAACGATTTGACTCCACTCCCGTCCCGACCGCCCTTGCCGGAAGAGGCGCTCCGATGCCGATGCCTCTGGCGAAGAAGCTGGAGATCCTCGCCGATGCGGCGAAGTACGATGCATCGTGCGCGTCCAGCGGTGCCCCGCCGCGCGCCGCCGGCCGCTCCGGCATCGGCTCGACCCAGCGCATGGGGATCTGCCACAGCTACGCCCCCGATGGCCGCTGCATCTCCCTGCTCAAGCTGCTGCTGACCAACGCCTGTTCCTTCGACTGCCTCTACTGCGTGAACCGGCGGTCCAGCAATGTTCCGCGCGCCCGCTTCCGGGTGGAGGAGGTCGTCCGGCTGACCCTCGCGTTCTACCGGCGCAACTGCATCGAGGGCCTGTTCCTCAGCTCGGGCATCCTGCGCAGCCCCGACGACACCCTGGCGCAGATGACGCAGGTGGCGCGACTGCTGCGCGAGGGGCACGGCTTCCGCGGCTATATCCACCTGAAGGCGGTGCCGGGCGCCTCGCCCGAGGCGCTGGTTGAGGCGGGCCGCTTCGCCGACCGGCTCAGCATCAACATCGAGTTGCCGACCGCGGCCGGATTGAGCCGCCTGGCGCCGGACAAGGATGGCGCCTCGATCCTGAAGACCATGGCCGACATGCGCACCAGGATCGATGCCGCCCGCGCCGAACCTGCGGCGACGCGGTTCGCGCCCGCCGGCCAGAGCACGCAGATGATCGTGGGTGCCGACGGTGCCGATGATCGCACCATCCTTGCCACGAGCAGCCGGCTCTACGACCGCTTTCGGCTGCGGCGGGTCTACTATTCGGCCTTCAGCCCGATCCCGGATGCCTCGGCGCTGCTGCCGCCGCAGCCGGCGCCGCTGCTGCGCGAGCACCGCCTGTACCAGGCGGACTGGCTGCTGCGCTTCTATGGCTTCGCCACCGCCGAGATCACCGAGGGCAGCAACGGCATGCTCGACCTCGACATCGACCCGAAGCTCGCCTGGGCGCTGCGCCACCGCGGCCGGTTTCCGGTCGATCTCAACCGCGCCGAGCGGCCGCTGCTGCTGCGGGTGCCCGGCCTCGGCAAGCGCACCGTCGAGCGGATCATCGCCATGCGCCGTGTCCACGCCGTCCGCCTCGACGATCTGCAGCAACTGCGGGTGCCTCTGCGTACCGTGCGGCCGTTCGTGCTCGCCGCCGGCGCCGATGGCGTGCCGCGCCGGCTGGACGACGCCGACCTGCGCGCCCGCCTCGCGCCGCCACCGCAGCAGCTCGACCTGTTCGCCGTCCGACGATGAGCGTGCATGCGGTTGTACTGGCGTCGGAGACGGACTTCGCCGGCTGGCGCGCGCACGCGCGGGCGCTGCTGGCGGCAGCGGTGCCGCCGGAGCAGGTGGCGTGGAGCACCGCCACCGGCGCGCCGGATCTGCTCGGCAGCGCCAGCGGAGAGCCGGAAGCCGGGGCGGCACCGACCAGACAGGCCGCCACCCACCCCGGCCCGCCGGTGCCGCGGCGCTTCGTCGCGCTGGCCGAGGACGCGATTCTGCACAGCGATCCGGTGCGCTTCGCCATTCTCTACCATCTGCTGTGGCGGCTTACTCACGACGAGCCGCGGCTGCTGGCGGTGGCGGCCGACCCGCTGTTGCGGCGTCTCGAGGCCATGGCGGCGGCGGTGCGCCGCGACATTCACAAGATGCACGCCTTCGTCCGCTTCCGGGCGGTGGCGGATGACGACGGCGAGATGTCGGTAGCCTGGTTCGAGCCGGCCCACCACATCGTCGAGAAGGCGGCGCCGTTCTTCGTCCGGCGCTTCACCGGGATGCGCTGGTCCATCCTCACTCCCCGCCGCTGCGCCCACTGGGATGGCCAAACCCTGTCCTTTGCTCCCGGCCGAGCCGGAGGCAAGCCGGCCGGCGATGACGCCATCGATGATCTGTGGCGATGCTACTACGCCAGCATCTTCAATCCGGCCCGGCTGAAGCCGAAAGCGATGCGCAGCCAGATGCCGCAGCGCTACTGGCACAATCTTTCGGAAGCGGCGTTGATCCCATCGCTCTGCCGCAACGCCCCCGCCCGCGCCGCAGCGATGGTGAAGGCGGCAGCGCTTGCCGGGCTCGCCACGGCGGCGGAGCCCGGGCCGAAGGAGGGCCCGACGATGCTGTTCGAACCGGAAGTCGAGAACATCGACGCGCTGCGCCGCGATGCCGCCGGGTGCCGCGCCTGCCCGCTCTACGCCACCGCCACCCAGACGGTGTTCGGCGAGGGCCCGGTGCCGGCGCTGCTGATGCTGGTCGGCGAGCAGCCGGGCGACCAGGAGGATCTCGCCGGACGGCCGTTCGTCGGGCCCGCCGGCATGCTGCTCGACGAAGCGTTGCGTGAGGCCCGGCTCGACCGGCGGGCAATCTACGTCACCAACGCGGTGAAGCATTTCAAGTTCGTCATGCGCGGCAAGCGGCGCCTGCACCAGAAGCCGAACACCATCGAGATCGACGCCTGCCGCTCCTGGCTGCAGCGGGAGATCGCCGTCGTCAGACCGCAGGTCGTCGTCGCGCTGGGGGCCACCGCCGCCCGAGCCCTCACCGGCCGCGACTTGCGTATCGGCGCCAGTCGGGGCCGTCGCTTAACCTTAGACGGTGGAACCGGGCTGCAGGTGACGGTGCATCCCTCCTACCTGCTGCGCCTGCCGGACGAGGACGCGCGGACCCGGGAGTACCAGGCGTTCGTCGCCGACCTTGCCCAGGTGGCGGCGCTGGCACCGCTCGCCGCCGCGCGCGCCTGATCCGCATGCCCGGCGATTACTTCGCCGCGCCGGGCCCGTCCAGCGCCTGCAGCGCCACCGCCGCCATGCGCGCGTGCGCCTGCGTCGTCGGATGCAGTTGATCCCAGAAAAGGAAACCGTCGCACGAGCCCGGCTGACAGGGGGTGCGGACGTCGGTGAATCCGGCCCGGCCGGGGTTGGCCAGGATCTCCTCGGCCATCGCGTAGGCATCGACGCGGACGATGCGCACGCCCGAGCGCCGCTCGACCCGGCGCAGCTGCTGCTCCAGCGCCGCATTGAAGACGCGGGTCATCTGCCGCGCCCGCCGGGCGCAGTCCGCCCCCTGCAGCCGCACGATCGGCGCGGCGCCGAGATCGGGAAGGTTGGGAACGAGGATGGCGGTGGCACCGGCCGTGGCCAGGTCGCCGGCGGTGGCGGCAATGGCCGCCGCAGCGGTCCTCGCCGCCGTCTCCTCGCCGGAGCAACCGGCGGCAAGCAGGTCGTTGGCGCCGCCATAGACGATGAACAGGGTGGCGGCGTCCGGCGGGCCCGGGTAGTCGGTCAGGAAGGCATGCAGCTGGCCGCGGATGTCCGTCGGCCGGCCGTGACTGCGCGCTCCGCCGACGGCGAAGTTGG
>JBDHSN010000147.1:0-8537 GCA_039808105.1 Rhodospirillales bacterium | reverse complement strand
CGGTCGCTGAAGTCGCGGACCAGCACCGGAATGTCGTGCAGCTGCGCCAGCTGCGCCGCCCGCCAGCGGCGCTCGCCGGCGATGATCTCGTAGCCGTCCTCCCCGTCGAGGCGTCGCGCCAGCACCGGCTGCAGGACGCCGCGCTCGGCGATCGAGGCGGCCAGCTCCTGCAGCCCCTCCTCGTCCATCAGCCGGCGCGGCTGGAAGCGGCTGGGGCGAAGCTGTTCGATCGGCAGCAGCCGCGGCGCGCGGGCCGCACCACCGGCGGGCGCCGGGGCGTCGTCGAGCGGCTCCTCGCCGAGCAGCGCCGAGAGGCCGCGGCCGAGACTGCGCCGCTTGGGATCGGCGCTCATCAGGCGACGGCGCGCTCGCGCCGCAGCACCTCGCCGGCGAGGTGCAGGTAGGCGCGCGAGCCGGCGCAGCCGACGTCGTAGATCAGCACCGGCCGGCCGTGCGACGGCGCCTCGGAGATGCGGACGTTGCGCGGTATGACTGTCTCGTAGACTTTCTCGCCGAAGTGGGCACGGACGTCGCTGGCGACGAGATCCGACAGCCGGTTGCGCTTGTCGAACATGGTCAGGACGATGCCCTGGATTTCCAGCCGCGGATTGAAGGCGCGGCGCACCCGCTCGATGGTGCGCATCAGGTGGCTCATCCCCTCCAGGGCGAAGAACTCGCACTGCAGCGGCACCAGCACCGCGTCGGCGGCAACCAGCGCGTTTAGGGTGAGCAGGCCCAGCGCCGGCGGGCAGTCGATCAGCACGTACTCGCACGAGCCGGCGAGGCCGCGCAGCGTCCGACGCAGGATCTGCTCCCGGCCCTCCTGCCCGACCAGCTCGACCTCGGCGCCGGCGAGATCGACGCCGGAGGGAACCACGTCGAGACCCGGCACTACGGTCTGCCGGCGGCTGTCGGCAACGTCGGCCTCGCCGATCAGCACCTGGTAGGCGCCGGGACGGCGCTCGCCGGGGCCGATGCCGAGACCGGTCGAGGCATTGCCCTGCGGGTCGAGATCGACGACGACGACGCGCTGGTCGATGGCGGCGAGCGCCGTCGCGAGGTTGATGGCGGTGGTGGTCTTGCCGACGCCTCCCTTCTGGTTGGCGATGGCGATGATGCGCGGGCGGGCGCGGGGCGAAGCTGCTTCGGCGGTCATGCGCGGGGCGAAATCTCGTCGATCTGAAGGATCACCGCCTCGCTGTCGGTCTGGCTCGGCAGCAGGGCTGTGCGCATCTTCCAGTTTCGCCCGGCGTCGGTCAATTCGGCTGCCACCGAGCGGCCCTTGGGGAACAGGCATATCCCGTTCGGCGCCAGCCACTTGACGGCGTATTGGAGAAGCTGCGGCAGTGGCGCCAGCGCCCGCGCGGTGACGACGTCGGCCGGCTGCGGCGCAAGCGATTCGGCCCGGCCGATGCGGATGGCGACGCGGGTCGCAGTGAGCCGCGCCGCCTCGGCGAGGAAAGCCGCCTTGCGCACGTCGGATTCGACGAGGGTCACCGGCACGTCGGTGAGGATGGCGATGACGAGGCCGGGAAAGCCGGCGCCACTGCCGAGATCGACGAGACTGCGCGCGCTGGCTGGTAGCAGCGGGACGAGCTGGGCGGAATCGAGCACGTGGCGTCGCCAGGCGTCGGCGAGCGTGCTGGCGCCGACGAGGTTGATGCGCGCCTGCCAGCGGCGCAGCAGCTCGAGGTAGGCGGCGAGGCGCTCGACCTGCTGGGCCGGGGCGCCGGTGGCGGCAGCGAATCCGGCGGCATCGAGCGGCGTCTGTTTCACGTGAAACACCGGCGGGCGTTGCGGTCGATCAGGCGGACGATCGCTCGCCCCGACCCGGCTCGGTGCGGATGACGTAGCCGAGCAGTGCGGTCAGCGCCGCCGGCGTCACCCCCGGTACCCGCGCCGCCGCCGCCAGCGTCGATGGCCGCGCTGCCTCCAGCTTGGTCCGCACTTCCGTCGACAGGCACGGCACCCGGGCATAGTCCAGGTCGGCGGGGAGACGCAGCGCCTGGTCGCGGCGCAGCGCCGCCACATCCGCCTCCTGGCGTTGCAGGTAGAACTGGTACCGGCCATCGTTCTCCAACTGGCGCGCCACCGCGGGCGCAATTGCCCGCAACGCCGGCCAGACCTCGGCGAGCCGTGTCACCGTCACGCCGTCATATCCCAGCATCTGCCACCCCGACCGCCTGCCGCCGTCGAGGGTCACCGCGATACCCAACCGACGCCATTCCTGCGGCGTCGCGCTCACCTCCTCCAGGAGCGCCCTGCCCCGGTCCAGCTCCTCCTGCTTCCGCTGATGAGCGCCCGCGCGGTCGCGCCCGACGAGCCCGATGGCGACGCCCTTCGGGGTCAGCCGCTGGTCGGCGTTGTCCGCGCGCAGCGCCAGCCGGTATTCGGCGCGCGAGGTGAACATCCGGTACGGCTCCTCGGTCCCCAGCGTCACCAGGTCGTCGATCATCACGCCGATGTAGCTCTCGGTGCGGTCGAGAACGAAGCTGCCGCCGGCCCCGGCCCGCAGCGCCGCGTTGGTCCCGGCGATGATCCCCTGCCCCGCCGCCTCTTCGTAGCCGGTGGTGCCGTTGATCTGGCCGGCGAGATAAAGGCCAGCGAGCGAGATCACTTCCAGCGTCGGGTGCAGCATCCGCGGATCGACGAAGTCGTACTCGATGGCGTAGCCGGGCCGCAGCACCCGTGCCTGTTCGAGGCCGGGGATGCTGGCCACCAGCGCCCGCTGCACATCCTCCGGCAGCGAGGTCGAGATGCCGTTGGGATAGACGGTGTCATCGTCCAGCCCCTCCCGCTCCAGGAAGATCTGGTGGCGCTGGCGATCGCTGAAGCGCACCACCTTGTCCTCGATGGACGGGCAGTAACGCGGTCCGGTGCTGCGGATCTGGCCCGAGTAGAGCGGCGCCCGGCTGAGGTTACCGCGGATGATCGCGTGCGAGGCCGGCGTCGTCCCGGTGATATGGCAGGGGATCTGCGGCACCTCGATCCGGGAAGTGAGGTAGGAGAAAGGCTCTGGCGGATCGTCACCGGGCTGCACTTCCAGGTCGTCGAAGCGGATGGTGCGGCCGTCGAGCCGCGGCGGCGTGCCGGTCTTCAGCCGGCCGAGGTGGAGCCCGGCGGCTGCCAGCGATTGCGCCAGCCCCAGCGCCGGCGGCTCGTCGATGCGGCCTGCGGGAAACCGGGCCTCGCCGATATGGATCTCGCCGCGCAGGAACGTGCCCGTGGTCAGCACCACCGCGCCGGCGGTGAGCTGCTCGCCTCGGGCGGTGACGACGCCGCGCACGACAGCCCGGTCGACAATCAGCGCTTCCGCTGCACCGGGACGGACCATCAGCCGCGGGTGCTCGGCGAGGATCGCTTGCATTGCGCGCCGGTAAAGCTTCCGGTCGGCCTGGGCGCGCGGTCCCTGCACCGCCGGACCCTTGGAGCGGTTGAGCACGCGGAAGTGAATGCCGGCCCGGTCGATGGCCCGCGCCATGACGCCGTCGAGGGCATCGATCTCGCGCACCATCTGCCCCTTCGCGAGGCCACCGATGGCGGGGTTGCACGACATCTCGCCGATGCGCGCCGGATCATGGGTGAGCAGCAGCGTGCAGGCACCCATCCGCGCCGCCGCCGCTGCGGCCTCGCAGCCGGCGTGCCCGCCACCGATGACGATGACATCGAAACGCATCTACGCCTCCCCCACCTTGCGTTTCACGTGAAACAGCAAGCGCACCCCCTCACTTGCCAATGCAAAACTCGCTGAACACCGCGGCCAGGACTTCTTCCACGTCCACCCGGCCAACAATCCGGCCCAGGGCCAAAGCGGCACCGCGAAGCTCTTCCGACACCACTTCCGCTGCCGCCTCGCCACCGGCCCGATCCAGCGCCGCCACACACGCCGCGATACCCTCGCGATGGCGCAGCCGGGTCGGAGTCACCGCACCGTTGGCATCGAAGCGCCCCTGCAGGCGCCGGCCGATCTCGGCCACCAGGAGCGACGACCCCTTCCCGGTCAGCGCTGATATGGCCAATGCCGCCCGGCCCGCGATCTCCGGCTCGCTGCCGACCCTGCCAAGGTCGCTCTTGTTCACGACGATTACGGCATCCTTGTCGATCAACCGCACAAGTTCCTCGTCCACCGCCGGCCACGTGGCACCGTCGAACACCGCGATCCTCAGGTCAGCCCGCTCCGCCCGCTGCCGCGCCCGTCGCACCCCTTCCTGTTCAACCCGACTGTGGCCGCCGCGCAGGCCCGCCGTATCGGCCACCACCACCGGCAACCCGCCGATGTCCAGCGCCACCTCGACGACATCGCGGGTCGTCCCCGGCACCGCATCGACGATCGCCGCCTCCCGCCCCGCCAGCCGGTTCAGCAAGCTGGACTTGCCGGCGTTCGGCGGTCCGATGAGAACCACCGAGAAGCCCTCGCGGATGCGCTCGCCGCGGCCGCCATGGGCGAGATGGCGGGCCATGTCGTCCCGCAGCGCCCGCACCTCGGCGCGGCAGCGCTCCTCGACGCCATCCGGAATATCCTGATCGGCAAAGTCGATTACGGCTTCCAGCAGCGCCATCGTCGCCAGCAGCCGCTGCCGCCAGCCTTCGTAGAGGCTGCCCAGCGCGCCATCGAGCTGCCGCACCGCCTGGCGGTGCTGCGCCGACGTTTCCGCCGCCACCAGGTCAGCCAGGCCCTCCACCTGTGTCAGGTCGAGCTTGCCGTTGACAAACGCCCGGCGGGTGAATTCGCCGGGCTCCGCCTGCCGCAGTCCGTCGATGCGGCCGAGGGCGGTCAGCACGGCAGCGATCACCGCGCGGCCGCCGTGAATGTGCAGTTCAGCGACATCTTCGCCGGTGAAGCTTCTGGGTGCCGGAAACCACAGCGCCAGCGCATCGTCGAGCAGCGCGCCCCCGGCCTCGCGCAGGCGGACCCGGGTGGCGCAGCGGGGAACGAAGCAGGTGCGGTCGGCGAGGGCGGCCAGGGCCGCCCCGCTGCGCGGTCCCGAGACCCGGATGACCGCTACGCCGGCCCGACCCGTAGCGGTCGCAGGTGCATAGATGGTGAGTTCAGCCGGCACCGCTCGCAGCGGGCTGATGCTCCGGCCCGTCCTCGGGCCGCAGCATCAGCCGCTCCACCGGCCTGCCTCCGATGATGTGGTGTTCGAGGATCTCGTCGACGTCGGCGCGGGTCTCGTAGTGGTACCAGACGCCGTCCGGGTAGATCACCATCATCGGGCCGAGCTCGCAGCGGTCGAGGCAACCGGCAGCGTTGATCCGCACATCGGTGAGCCCCAGCTCCTTGGCCCGCGCCTTCATATAGTTGCGCAGCCGCACCGCACCGCGATGGAAACACGACCCGCGCTGGTGTCCCGGCGGCCGCTCGTTGACGCAGCAGAAGACATGACAGCGGTAGTAGGGGGGTGGGACGTCCACGGCCGATCAGGTCGCCTTGTCGTCGCTGCCGCGCATCGCCGAGCCGGCGGCACTGGTCATCCGCGACCAGATGAACTTCTGCCACTGCTCCAGGCTCTGCAGGCTCGCCGGCAGCCACATCTTGAGCAGCGCGTCCGGCTCCATCGCGGTCAGCGCCTTCTTCATCCGCGCTTCCATGTCGGCCATCAGCGCCTTCTGCATCGGCTTTACGTCCGGCAGGCCGAACAGCGTGCGGGCCTCGTCCGGGGTCAGGTCTACATCCATGTGAATCTTCATCGCTTCGCCTTCTCGTTCGTGCGCGGCCACCCCACCACGCCGCCCCTTTGTCCCCGGGTCCACCGGTGCGCCGCGGTTGTAGCCCCCGGCGTCAGCCCCAACGTAAGCAAGCATGCGGTAATCCGCAATCGCGCCGTAACCCCCCGCCGCCGCCGACTTCTTTGCAAGGGAGAACAGGAATGTCCGAAAACCTGCTGGCCGGAGAAACCAGCCCCTATCTGCTGCAGCACAAGGACAACCCGGTGAACTGGCGGCCGTGGGGAGCGGCGAGCATGGCCGAGGCGAAACGGCTCGACCGGCCGATTTTACTGTCGGTAGGCTACGCCGCCTGCCACTGGTGCCACGTCATGGCCCACGAGAGCTTCGAGAGCACGGCGACGGCCGGGCTGATGAACGAGCTGTTCGTCAACGTCAAGGTCGATCGCGAGGAGCGGCCCGACATCGACGGCATCTACCAGGCGGCGCTGCAGATGATGGGCGAGCACGGCGGCTGGCCGCTCACCATGTTCCTCACCCCCGCCGGCGAGCCGTTCTGGGGCGGCACCTACTTCCCGCCGGTGGCGCGCTGGGGCAAGCCGGCGTTCAGCGACGTGCTGCAACGCGTCGCCCACGTCTACCAGGCGCAGAAGGAGACGGTGGCGAAGAACGTCGCGGCGCTGCGCGACGGCCTCGTCAAGATGGCGACGCCGAAGCCGGGCAACGGCATCACCCCCGACAGCCTCGACGAGGGGGCGACGATGGCGCTGCGCCTCGTCGATCCGATCCGCGGCGGCACTTCCGGCGCGCCGAAGTTCCCGCAGCCGGTGTTCTTCCGGCTGCTGTGGCGGGGGTGGCGGCGGACCCGCGCGCCGATGTTCCGCGAGGCGGTGACCCTGACCCTCGACGAGCTGTGCAAGGGCGGCATCTACGACCACCTCGGCGGCGGCTTCGCCCGCTATGCCACCGATACCGCCTGGCTGGTGCCGCACTTCGAGAAGATGCTCTACGACAACGCCCTGCTGATCGAGCTGCTCAGCGAGGTCTGGCTGGAGACCGGCTCGCCGCTGTACGCCGCCCGCGTCCGCGAGACCATCGACTGGGCGCTGGCGGAGATGCGGGTCAGCGACAACGGCGACGGCGCCTTCGGCTTCGCCTCGGCGCTGGATGCCGACTCGGAGGGCGTCGAGGGCAAATTCTACGTCTGGACCGCCGAGGAGATCGAGGCGGTGCTGGGGGAGGGGGCCGCCGCCTTCGGCCGCGCCTACGATGTCCGTCCGCACGGCAACTGGGAGGGGCGCACCATCCTCAACCTCAGCCGCAATCCCGACGCCGCGGCCGTCCTCGCCGATCCGCACCTCGCCGCCGCCCGCGCCGAACTGCGCGAGGTGCGGGCGGCGCGGGTGCCGCCGGGGCGGGACGACAAGGTGCTCGCCGACTGGAACGGGCTGATGATCTGCGCCCTGGTCGCCGCTGCCACGGCGTTCGACGAGCCGCGCTGGCTGGAGGCGGCGCGCGCCACCTTCACCTTCGTTGCCACCCGCATGGCCGACGGCGACCGCCTCCACCACGTCTGGCGGGAAGGCAATGCCCGCCACCCCGGCATCCTCGACGACTACGCCAACATGGCGCGCGCCGCGCTGATGCTGCACGCGGCAACCGGCGAGGCCGCCTACCTGGCGCAGGCGCAAACCTGGGTCGAGACGGCGCAGCGGCATTATTTCGATGTCGCCGACGGCGGCTGGTTCCTCTCCGCCGACGACACTACCGACGTCCTCGTCCGCACCAAGCCGATCTCCGACAACCCGGTGCCGACCGGCAACGGCGTCATGGTCGAGGTGCTGGCGCGGCTGTGGATGCTGACCGGCGACGACCGCTATCAGCAGCGCGCCGCCGCCGCGGTGCATCTTTTCTCCGGCGACAGTCCGCAGTACCTGATCGGCATCCCCGGGCTGCTGATGTCGGCGGAGTTGCTGATGCGCGCCGCGCAGGTGGTCATCGCCGGCGAGCCGGGCGATCCCCAGACGCAAGCGCTGCTGCGGGCGGTGCGCACGGCGCCGTCGGCACCGGCGATCGTCGTCTCCGTGTACGCGCCCGGCGGCGAGGCGCTGCCGCCAGCCCATCCCGCCGCCGGCAAGGAAATGACCGATGGCCGGCCGACGGCGTACGTCTGTGCCGGCCAGACCTGCTCGCCGCCGCTGCACGATCCCGCCAGCTTGCGCCAGGCTCTTGCAAAGGTTTAGAAAAGATCATGTCGTACATCGCGGTTGCCTCACCCTTCGGCACGCTCACCGTCTTCGCCGCCGCCGACGCCCTCGTCGCGGTGGAGTGGGGCAGGGGGCCCGACCAGGGCGAGGATGATGCGCCGCTGCTGCTGGAAGCCCGCCGCCAGCTCGAAGCCTACTTCGACGGGGAGCTGCGCCAGTTCACCCTGCCGCTGCGGCCGGCCGGCACCGCCTTCCAGCAGCGCGCCTGGGCCCGGCTTGCCGCCATCCCATACGGGACCTGCGCCAGCTATGGCGAG
This sequence comes from Rhodospirillales bacterium, assembly GCA_039808105.1. Classification (GTDB taxonomy): domain Bacteria; phylum Pseudomonadota; class Alphaproteobacteria; order Rhodospirillales; family Defluviicoccaceae; genus Defluviicoccus. The sequence goes on along the minus strand of JBDHSN010000147.1, from coordinate 346 downwards.
CTGGCCCACGACCTCGGCACCGGGCCGCGGGCGCTGGCCAACGCCTGCGCCAGCAACCGGCTGCCGATCCTGATTCCCTGCCATCGCGTCATCGGCGCGCGCGGGACGATGGGCGGCTACTCCGGCGGCGACGGCATCAACACCAAGCGGGCACTGCTGCGGCTGGAGGGCGCCTGGACGGACGGTCCGGCGCCGCATCCGGCAAGTCTCGCAGCGATCGGGGAGGAGAGGTCATGACCAAGGCGATCCGCATCCACCAGACCGGCGGGCCGGAGCAGATGCGCTGGGAGGAGGTCACCGTCGGCGCTCCCGGCCCCGGCCAGGCGCTGCTGCGGCAGACGGCGGT
>JBDHSN010000146.1:0-8539 GCA_039808105.1 Rhodospirillales bacterium | reverse complement strand
ATGACCGTCCCGGCCAGACCCGCCGGAGACCACGTAGCCGCCACGCAAGCTACACCACTCACTGGGACACCACCCGCGATTGATGCCGGGTCTCCGCAAATCGGGTACAATAGTGCCCAGAGAAGGCGGGAAATCGCGATGGTGGGGGCAGCGGCGCGGCGCTATTGCGCCTTCATCAGCTATTCGCACCGTGACCGGGCAGCCGGCGACCGGCTGTTCAAACACCTCGACGGCTACCGCCCGCCGAAGGCGCTGGTCGGCCGCGAGACGCCGTTCGGGCCGGTGCCGGCCCGGCTCTATCCGGTGTTTCGCGACCGCGAGGAGCTGTCCGCCTCGCCGGCACTGGCGGGGCGGCTGGAGGGCGCCCTCGCCGCCTCGGACCACCTGGTGGTGGTGTGCAGTCCGGCGGCGGCGGCCAGCGGCTGGGTGAACGAAGAGATCCGGATGTTCCGCAGCTCTGGCCGCGGCGAGCGCATCCACGCCGCCCTTGTCGACGGCGAGCCGGCGGAGGCCTTCCCGGCAGCGCTGCGCGAAGGCGAAGGTGGCCTGCCGCTCGCCACCGACCTGCGCGCGCAGGGCGACGGCTGGAACGACGGCCCGCTGAAGGTGATCGCCGGCATCCTCGGCCTTGGCTTCGGCGAGCTGAAGGACCGCGAGATCGCCCGCGCCCGGGCGCGCGCCCGCCGCAATGCCGCCATTGCCGCCCTGTTCGCCGTGCTGGCGATCGTTGCCGGCATCAGCACCTGGCGCGCCGTCGAGCGCACCCGCGAGGCGGAAGCCCAGCTCAGCCGCGCCGAAGCCGCAATCCTGGTCGCCGTCGAGGGGGTGGCGAGGATCGCTGCACAAGTGGAGGCGGGCTCTCGAAGCGGAGCCGTTCCCAGTGGCAGGGCGAGGTCGCTGCTCAGCGCCGCTGATGCCATGGTGACGGGTGTCGTCGCCCTCGCTCCTGGCAACCCCCGCCTGCTGGAGGAACAAGGCAAGCTGCTGATCCTCTTTGCCCGTTATTATGGAAGTGTCGGCGATTTCGCGGCTGCGAGAGATGCTGCAGTTCGCGCCCTCAGCCTGTTCGGCGGGCGGGAAGCGTACTCGGGAGCTGCCCGGTCGCGGTCAGCCGCCCTGATCGAGCTTGGCGACGCTTTGGCAGCGACAGGCGACCGATCGGAGGCGATTACGGTCTATGAGGAAAGCCTGGACATATTCCGGCGGATAGCGGCGGCCGACCCCGGCGATCTGTGGAAGGCCCGTGATGTTGCAGTGACCCTTGAGAGAATCGGCGATTTGCGCATGGGGTACGGCGATCGCGCCGGAGCACTGCAGGCTTATGAGCAAAGCCTCGGGACTGCCCGGCGATCGGCGGCGGCCGACGCCGGTAACCTCGTATGGACACACGACGTTTGGCTCGGCCTTGACAATATCGGTGACGTACGGCTGGCGATGGGCGACAGTGCGGGCGCGTTGCAAGCCTATGACGAAAGCTTGGACGTGGCCCGCAGGCTGGCGGCACGGGAGCCCGATGGCACGGCGTGGACCAGCGAGGTCGCTATCAGCCTCCAAAAGACAGGTGACGCGCGCAGGCAACTGGGTGACAGCACCGGCGCACTTCAGGCGTACCATGAAAGCCTCCGCTTCGCGAGGGAGCTGACCGCGGCGGATCCCCGTAACGCTATCTCGGCTCGCCACATGGCGATCCTTCTTGAGCGTATCGGCGATCTGCGAATGCGGGCCAGTGAGCGGGCGGGCGCGTTGCAGGCTTACGAGGAGAGCTATGCAATCCGGCAGCAGTGGGCGGCAGTCAATCCGAGCGATGTCGAATGGGCCCGGGACCTTTCGATCAGCCTGCAAAGGATCGGCGATGTGCGCGTAGCGGCGGGCGACCGCGCCGGGGCGCTGCAAGTCTACGAGGACAGCCTGGTAATCCGAAGGCGTCTGGCAGCGGCCGATCTCGAGAACACCAAGGCAGCGCGCGATCTTTATTTGCTGCTGCTCAAGTTCGGCCAGTTATACGAAGGCGGGGGCGAGCGGGCCACGGCTGCTGCCTACTACCGCGAGGCCCTCGAACGAATTCAGCGTCTCGTTGCTCTCGATCCCGGCAACGGGCAGTGGACGAAAGATCGGACGGTACTGGCGGAGCGGCTTGCCGCGGTGCAGGAGCAGTAGCCGCGCGGTCGGATAAGCAGACCCGCCGGGACCATCCCCCCCATGGGGTGTTTATGGCGATGACCGGATCGGCGTGCAACCGCCCCGTGGATGGCCGTGACAAGCACGGCCATGACGATGGGGGTATCGGACGCCCGTAATCCTGCAGGACCTCCCGCACAGACGCGGCGAGACAAGCGGTCATGAGATGGGGCAATCGGACGCGGCGCTTCCTCCTGTTCGAGCCCTTCCGGAGCTTCCGATGACACAAGCACGGCCCTGACGCTCGGCGAATCGGGGGCTGTGGATGCGACACGCACGCCGCCGAGTGTGCTTCGTCATCGTCGGGCGAAAGATGCGCGGGCATGAACGCCACGGCCGTCCTCTCCCCCTTGGTTCCGGCCATGCCGGGACAACCGCGCCGCGCTGCAAGCCTCACTGGTCGCGGTGTGCGAGGAGCAACCGGTGGCGGAAGGGGGCGCGGGAGCGCAGCGAAATCCGCGGGTAACCAACCCCCGGTCGGTCATGGCGTGCTCGTCACGGCCATCCACGGCGGTGCCCCCGCGCGCAAGGGCGGCGCGAACGGCGAGGACACACAAGCCCCGGCGGCGGTGGTGATCATGGTGGGGTTCGCTTTGCTCACCGCCACCCTACACGGCCAACACGCTTCCGGGTTGCGGGAAGCGGCATCGCGTTTGGCGGCATGGACGATGGCCAACCCCCACGTTTGCCCCCCCGCCGGCCGCGGTTATACTCCCGCCGATTCCGCAACAGCGACAGGATGCGAGGGGATGGCGGAGAGCCTTTATGACGTGGTCGGCATCGGCAATGCCATCGTCGATGTGATCGCCCAGGCGGACGATGCGTTCCTCATCCGCCACGGGCTGAACAAGGGGACGATGACGCTGATCGAGGCGCCGCAGGCCGAGGCGCTGTACGCCGCGATGGGCCCTGCCGTCGAGGTCTCCGGCGGCTCGGCGGCCAACACCATCGCCGGCATCGCCTCACTCGGCGGCAGCGCCGCCTTCATCGGCAAGGTCCGCAACGACCAGCTCGGCGCCATCTTCCGCCACGACATCGTCTCGCTCGGCATCACCTTCGCTGCCGAGCCGGCCAGCAACGGCCTTGCCACCGGCCGCTGCCTGATCGTGGTGACCCCGGATGCGCAGCGGACGATGAACACCTTCCTCGGCGTCAGCTCCGACCTCGGCCCGGAGGACATCGACGTCAGCGTCGTCGCCACCGCCCATACCACCTACCTGGAAGGCTACCTGTGGGACCGGCCGCGGGCGAAGCAGGCGTTCATCAACGCCGCCGGCATCGCCCACGAGGCCGGCCGCACCGTCGCGCTCAGCCTCTCCGATCCGTTCTGCGTCGACCGCCACCGCGCCGACTTCCTCGAGCTGGTCGAGCGCCACGTCGACGTGCTGTTCGCCAACGAGGACGAGATCGTCTCGCTCTACCAGGAGCACGCCTTCGATGCCGCCCTGCAGCGGGTGCGCCACCACTGCCCGATCGCGGTGCTGACCCGCTCGGAGAAGGGCGCGGTGGTGGTGGCGGGCGATGCGGTGCACGTCATCGACGCCGTGCCGGTCGATCATGTCATCGATACCACCGGCGCCGGCGACGCCTACGCCGCCGGCTTCCTGTGGGCGCTGGCGCGCGGGCTGCGCGTCGAGGTCTGCGCCCGTGTCGCTGCGGTGTGCGCCGCCGAGGTGATCAGCCACGTCGGCGCCCGCCCGGAGACCTCGCTCGCCGACCTCGTGCGGCAGAAGCTCGGGTGAGCGAGCCGGCGCCGCCGGTTCCCGCGGCGGGCGCGGGGTCGCCCCCCGCGTCGCCGCGGCCGGGACGGCTGGGCGCCTGGGTCGATTCGCTCGCCGTCTACCGCGACCGGCGGGTGCTGGCGATGCTGTTCATCGGCTTCTCCAGCGGCTTGCCGTTCGGCGCGCTGGCCGAGCCGCTGTCGGCGTGGCTCGCCGGCGCCGGCCTCGACAAGACCGCCATCGGCCTGTTTGCCCTGGTCAGCCTGCCGTATTCGCTGAAGTTCCTGTTCGCGCCGTTCGCCGACCGGCTGCCGCTGCCGCTGCTGGGGAAAAGGCTCGGCCGCCGCCGCGGCTGGGCGCTGGCGACGCAGCTGGCGTTGATCGCAACGCTGTTCGGTCTCGGCGCCACCCAGCCGGGCATCGATGCCTTCACCACCGCCGTGCTCGCCTTTGCCGTGGCACTGGCCTCGGCGACGCAGGACACGGTGGTCGATGCCTACCGGGTGGAATTGCTCGACGACCACTCGCAGGCGGCGGGTGCGGCGACGGCGACCTTCGGCTGGCGCCTCGGCCAGATGGCGGCCGGCGCCGGCGGCCTGATCCTCGCCGACCTGCTGCCGTGGTCCACCGTCTACGCGGTGATGGCGGCCGGCGTGCTGGTCGGCGTCGTCGCCATCCTGCTCAACCCGGAGCCGAAGGCGCGGACGACGCCGGCGGCGCGGCTGCTGGAGGAGAAGGCGACGGCGTGGCTGGAGGGCGGGCAGGGGGCGCGCTGGCCGCGGCCGCTCGCCACCGTCGCCGCCTGGCTGTGGGCGGCGTGCGTCTGCCCGTTCCTGGAGTTCGCCACCCGGCGCGGCTGGGTGGTCGTGCTGCTGTTCATCCTGCTCTACAAGTTCGGTGACGCGGTGCTGGGGGTGATGAAGGTGCCGTTCTTCCTGGAGCTCGGCTTCAGCAAGACCGACATCGCCGAGGTGGTGAAACTGTTCGGCTTCGTTGCCACCGTCGCCGGCAGCCTGATCGGCGGCCTCGTGCTGGCGCGCCTCGGCATCATGCGCGGCCTGTTGGTATGCGGCATCGCCATGGGCGCCTCCAACCTCGTCTTCGTGCTGCAGGCGTGGGCCGGACCCGACCTCGCGGTCCTCGCCTTCACCGTCTCGGTGGAGAACATCACTACCGGGATGGGGATGACGGCGTTCGTCGCGTATATGTCGAGCCTGTGCAACGTCGCCTATACGGCGACGCAGTACGCGCTGCTGACCTCGCTGATGGCGATGGGCCGCACGGTGCTGTCATCCGGCTCCGGGTGGCTCGCCGACCAGGTGCCGTGGACGACGTTCTTCGTGCTGACGACGCTCGCCGCCATCCCCGGCCTCGCGCTGCTGCTGCTGCTGATGCACCGCTACCAGCCGCCGGCGGAGTGAGCACGGGCTGGCCCGACCTGGTTACGGACGACGAGCGCCAAAAGGATCAGCCGTCATGCCCCGCACGGCGGGATCGGCGCACGTTGTCAGGCGGGGTGCCCCCTTGCCGGGCACCTGGCCATGGCCGCGTGCTCGGCTCAGACCGACACGATCCGCCCATCTGGTGTGGCCACCGTGCATATCAGTCCCTTGGCGAACGGACCCGCCAGCTCGACCAGCTCGACGTTCAGAGTGTCGAGTACCGTGTCAAGGTGACACATGATGGTATAGTCTGCTGTAACAAAGACTAAGAGACCGACCGCCATGATCATCTTCACGCCGTTCGGAGCCTCGTCGAAGGCATAGACCAAGCTGCCCGAATCGCCCTGCATGCCGAAGGGGGGTTCGCGGAGGAGGTTGTGCCGGACAGCGAAGCCCGGGCCAAACGTTGCGCCCGTTGCAGGAAAGTTCCCACAATAGTTGATATCGTTCGCTTTGCCGCCGGTGAGGCCCGTTGTAGTGCCCCATTTGTAGACATTCTCGTAGAACCTGACCCGGCGTACGCCCGCGATGGGGCCAATATTGACGATGGTGTTCATCCAGTCCGTGCCGTCATCCAGCGGCGCCAGACCCGCATCCACCGCGCCCGCATAGACGCCGAGACTTGGATCCGTTGCCGCGACGCGGTCGATCGCGTGCGGCTGATGGACGACCCGATCGAGGGCGTCCGGCAGGTTCAGGACATGCGATGCTGACAGGAGGAAGACGCGGCGGATTATGCCTGAGCCCGGCTGCGTCCGCAGGCCGTTGCGCTCGGTCTCGGTGAGCCGTCTGGCCACGAAGCAGCCGATGGTCCCCTTATGGCGTTCTGTCCTGCTATTTCATCGTGGGATGGCGCGAGGGCATATGTTCGCCCGCGCCGCCGGCTGCGGCGGTTGGAATGGTGCGCTTCGCTTCGCTCAGCACCACCCTACACCACCCCTCCGGCCGTAGGGTGCCGGCGAGCAGAGCGAACCGCACCGCCCATCCATCGTTACCCCGTGGTCACACCCCGCATCCCCTGGTTGTAAACTTGCCGGCAGGAGATCTTTCCAGCGGAATGCCAGGAATTGGTGCACTTCGCTGGCGCTCAGCAGCACCCTATGCGGCGGCGTCCGTTCGGGCCAGGGTCGCGGCAGCGGCCGGCGGAAAAGCCGGAGCCGCTGCCGCGCCGGGTCAGGTGCGCCGCGGTGTCGCTACCAGGTCAGGGTCCGCGTGTCGTCCTTGAACAGCAGGCCGCTGGTCAGCTCGGGATTGCCGAGCTTGACGCCGGCGATCAGGTCGCTTTCGGCGATGCCGTGATGCTTCAGGCAGGACGGGCAGGCGATCACCTGCGCCCCCTTCGCCATGAGGTCGGCCAGCGCCTTCTGCTGTTCGGCGAACCTGGCGGCGTGCTGCTTCGATGCGACCAGCACGCCCTTGTCGTTCAGCCACAGGGCGACCGGGTGGCCGCGTTCCAGCATCGCCGCGGAGAAGCCCGTGGCCATTTCGACGCGGTGGCCGTCGTCCGTCGTCAGGTTGACGAACAGCGACCCCGAGTCGGCGGACGCCGGCGAGGTCACCGCTGCCGCGGCGAGAAACGCAAGTGCAAGCACGAATTTACGCATGAGAAGATACCCCTCGTCAGCCCTCACGGCGGGGAATGAACCCACGGCAGGCAACCGGCCGTACCGGCGCTTCCCCGGCGAAGAGGGCGGGAACTGCTGTTGATTTCCTTGGATCGGCTCAGCAGACCAGCGGCGGGGCGCGGGACAGGTGATCGAAGCCGGGAAACAGGCCGGCGATCGGAGCGGCCGGTTCGGAACGGACGACGAAAGCGGTGTCGGCCGCGGCCTGCCCGGAACCCGGCGCCGGCGGCGGCAGAAACGCCGCGTGAACCAGGCACAGCGGGCAGTCCCGCATCGGCTTGGCGGAGGGAGCGCTTGAAAAAGGCAGGTCCGCCGCCGGAACGATGCGCAGGCCGCGAGCGGTGCAGATCTCGACGGTGCCCTGATCGGCCGCCGGCACCGGCGGCGGCATTCCCCCGAGCAGGACGTAGATGAGCAGGACGAGGGCGGTGCCCAGCTGCACGGCGGGATGCGCGCGCATTGACGGCAGGCGGCGATGACCTTCCCGCCGCCGTTGCCGGCAGCCATGCCCGCCGGAGTGCGCCGGGGTCCGGCTCCTCGCCGCTCGCATCGCCTTCGCTCGTCCTCGCCGCCTTGCCGATCGAGGCAAACCCAAGCGCCCCGACCGAAGAGGTCCAGCTTCCGGCATAGCGAGCGGCCGCCCGGCCGTCAAACCCCAAGCGCAGCTGGCTGAGTAGGCCAGGCGGAGCGAAACTGCCCCACTGGGGGAACGGCGTGTCGCTGCGGCTACCTGCGCCCTGTCGCGCCTCGCTGCGTTCAGCGGCACCGCTGCCCGGGAAGTCGTGGATGGCCGTGACAAGCACGGCCATGACGGCAGAGGGTCTGGTCCCCGGGAGCTTCCTGGCGCCGCTCACCCATTATGGTCATTCTGCGGGTTCGTATGCACCCCGATTCCCCATCGTCATGGCCGTGCTTGTCACGGCCATCCATGCGGCGCGGTTGCGGGCCGAACCGGTCATCGTCATAAACACCCCATGAGGGGTGGCTGGGTGTCCATCATGACCAACCGGCCGAACGGCACGCTTTATCTCGGCGTGACCAGCGACGTTGCCCGCCGCGTCTGGGAGCATCGCGAGGGCGTTTGCGAGGGCTTCACGAGACGCTATGGCCTGAAACGGCTGGTCTGGTGCGAGCGGCACGGGGACATCCGGACGGCGATCCAGCGGGAGAGGACGATGAAGCATTGGCCGCGGGCGTGGAAGGTGCGGCTGATCGTGGCGGCAAATCCGGCGTGGGACGACCTTTATGAGCAGCTCTGGCAAAGCCGTGGATGGCCGTGACAAGCACGGCCATGACGGCAGAGGGTCGTGGATGGCCGTGACAAGCACGGCCATGACGGCAGGGGCGTGGTGAAGGGGACGGGGCCGGCGGGTTACGCCGCTCGGCTGGCCTTCTTGCGCTCGTGCTCCTTGAGGTGGCGCTTGCGGATGCGGATCGACTTGGGCGTGACCTCGACCAGCTCGTCGTCGTTGATGAACTCGAGGCTGTACTCCAGGGTCGTCTGGATCGGCGGCGTCAGGATGATGTTCTCGTCGGAGCCGGCGGCGCGGATGTTGGTGAGCTGCTTGGTCTT
>JBDHSN010000145.1:0-8590 GCA_039808105.1 Rhodospirillales bacterium | reverse complement strand
GGGATTCACGCGGCGGGGAAAATCTGATTCAAGCTCCGCAAAGGAGCAATCATGACGCCACGCCGCTACGAGCTTACGGATTTCGAATGGTCGATCATCGCGCCGCTGCTGCCGAACAAGCCGCGCGGCGTTCCGCGCGCCGATGATCGGCGGGTGCTGAACGGGATTTACTGGCGGCTGCGCAGCGGCTCGCCTTGGGCCGATATCCCGGAGCGGTATGGTCCGGCGACGACCTGCTACAACCGCTTCGTCCGGTGGCGCAAGCTCGGCGTCTGGGACCGGATCTTCGCGGCAGTATCGCAAGCTTACGAAGGTGATCTGCAGATGGTGGACTCCTCCTCGATCCGCGTCCATCAGCATGCGGCAAACGTCAAAAAGGGGGTTTGCCGGAAGCCGGCCAAGGGCACGACGCTCCAGCCCGATGCATGGGGCGCTCGCGCGGCGGACTGACGACCAAGATCCACGCGCTCGTCGACGCCAACGGCAATCCGATCGCCCTCAAGCTCACCGAGGGCCAGGCGCATGACGGCAGAAGCGCCGGCGATATGCTCGATGGCCTGGGCGCCGCGCAGATCCTGCTCGCCGATCGCGCCTACGACAGCGACGCGCTGCGAGACAGCCTCGCCGAGCGCGGCGCCTGGGCGAACATCAAACCCATGCCGAGACGCGTCAAGATGCCGGCGTTCAGCCCGTTCCTCTACCGATATCGCAATCTCGTCGAACGCTTCTTCAGCAAGATCAAGCATTTCAGGGCCGTTGCTACCCGCTTCGAAAAGCACGACGCAAACTATCTCGCCGTCGTCAAACTCGCTGCCACCCGCATCTGGATGCGCTTTATGAGTCGGTGACCTAGGCAGGGCCGTGCTGTCGCCCGTGATGGGAGACGACTGTCGCCCCATGATCGCGGGCGACTGGTGGTGGCGTTGCAGGGCGGAATCTCTGCGCGTCCAGGTCCTCCCGGGGGTCGTTATGCCCCCCGACGAGCCCCTCCGCGAGGGCATCATCACCACGACCGTCGATCTCGCCGGGCGCATCCGGGCCGCCCTCTACCGGCTGGGCGGCTGATGTCACGAGGGCCAGCGACCTTTCGGCAGCGGGATGTCACCGCCGCAATCAAGGCGGTTATCGCGGCCGGCGTCCCCGTCAGTCGGGTCGAGGTCGACCGCAATAAGATTGTCGTGGTCGCCGGCGCGCCCGAGGATCCGGTTGGGCGCGGCGAAACCGCAAAAAATGAGTGGGACGACCTCTTGCCATGACGCTGCTGCGGCTTCGGTATGTCCACCGCTTCCGCGATCGTCACGGGCGCATCCGACACTATGCGCGAGTCCCTGGCCAAAAGCAGGTCCCACTCCCGGGCGCGCCCGGCAGCGAAGAGTTCATGGCCGCATACGCGGCCGCTCTTGCTGCTGAACCAATGCCTATCGGATCCAGCCGGAGTAAGCCCGGCTCCGTCTCCTCTTTGATCGCGGCCTATTACTCGGACGTATCGTTCCGCGCGCTGGCAGCGGGCACTCAAGGCATGCGTCGCGCCATCCTGGAGCGCTTCCGGAGTGACTACGGCGATCGCCGGGTCGGCCTACTGCAGCGCGTCCATCTGGTCACCTTGATCGGGCAAAAAAAGCCATTTGCTGCCAGAAACTGGCTGAAAACGCTCCGAGGGCTGATGCAATACGGCGTCGCAGCCGGGCACGTTAAGAGCGACCCAACAGTGGGCCTCAAGGCGCGTAGGGCTCAGGCGGGCGAAATTCACTCCTGGACTGAGACCGAAATCGAGCAATACGAGTCACACCACCCCGTCGGCAGCCGCAGCCGTCTGGCAATGGCGCTACTGCTATACACAGCTCAACGTCGCAGCGACGTCATCCGCATGGGTAGGCAGCACATCAAGGACGGCATGTTGACGGTCCGCCAGCAAAAGACCGGCCGCACGCTGCAGATCCCCGTCCACCCCCACTTGGCCGTCGTTCTGGCGGCGACCACCAGCGAACATCTCACATTCCTGACCACGGCCGCGGGCGAGCCGTTCTCGGCCGCCGGCTTCGGCAACCTCTTCCGCAGCTGGTGTGACGATGCCGCACTACCAAAGCACTGTAGTGCGCACGGCCTGCGCAAGGCGGCCTGCCGACGACTGGCCGAGGCCGGCTGCAGCGAGCACCAGATAGCGTCGATCAGCGGCCATGAGAGCCTAGCGGAGGTTCAAAGATATACCAAGGCCGCAAAGCAAGAAAAGCTGGCGCGCGCCGCAATGGCGACGGTCACCGAGGCCTTCCCTGTGATCGAAAAAGGAACATCAAGTGGCAAACCCTAGCGCCAGTTTGCCAAACCTCTCAGTAGGTGTTTGATTTCGCAGAGGAAAAAAACGCTATGGCGACCCCAACGGGATTCGAACCCGTGTTACCACCTTGAAAGGGTGGTGTCCTAGGCCTCTAGACGATGGGGTCGTCGCGGTGCGCCGGGCGCGGATGAGCAAGTAGCCGGCGGCGGCGGGAAAATCAAGGACGGCTCGCGTTCCACACGGTAAGCTCGGCGCAGCGCAACCAACAAGCCACGGCTACGCCACGGGCATGCCGCCCGGGCGCGAGGCGGCGGACGCGGGGAGGCGGCGATGGCGAAGATCCTGGTCCTCTACTATTCCAGCTACGGCCACATCGAGGCGATGGCGCAGGCGGTCGCCGCGGGCGCCCGCGACGCCGGCGCCGAGGTCGCGGTCAAGCGGGTGCCGGAGCTGGTGCCGGCGGAGATCGCCGCGAAGTCCGGCTTCAAGCTGGACCAGCCGGCGCCGATCGCCACCGTGGCGGAGCTGCCGGACTACGACGGCATCATCTTCGGCACGCCGACGCGGTTCGGAATGATGTGCGCGCAGATGCGCAACTTCCTCGACCAGACCGGCGGGCTGTGGGTGCAGGGCAAGCTGCTGGGCAAGGTCGGCAGCGTCTTCTGCTCCACCGGCACCCAGCACGGCGGCCAGGAGACGACGATCACCTCGTTCCACGTCACCTTGTGCCACCTCGGCTTCATCATCGTGCCGCCCGGCTACTCCGATCCCGACATCCTCAACATGGAGCACATCACCGGCGGCACCCCCTACGGCGCCACCACCTTCGCCGGCGCCGACGGCCACAGCCTGCCGGTGCCCGAGCACGACCTGAAGATCGCCCGCAGCCAGGGGCGCTACGTGGCGCAGGTGACGGCGAAGCTCGCCGGCTGATCGGTACCGGGCGAGAGCGGGCGCGCTGTCGCGGACGGCCGCGGTGGCCGCATCGGGCGCGAACGTCAGCCGCGCCGCGACAGCGCCTCGCGGGTGATCGCCACCGCCTCGGCAAGGCCGACGCGCTCGACCGCGACACCTTCGGGGAAGGCACCGGCGAGGCGCGAGGGGAGCTGGCGGTCGAGCATGACGAAGATGCCGCGGTCGCCTTCGCGGCGGACGAGCCGGCCGAACGCCTGCTTCAGCTTCAGCCGGGTCAGCATCTCCTCGTAGCCGCGGCCGCCGAACGCCTCGCGCCGCGCCCGGTGCAGCAGGGTCGGGCGCGGCCACGGCACCCGCTCGAAGACGATCAGCCGCAGCGAGCGGCCGGGCACGTCGATGCCGTCGCGCACCGCATCGGTGCCGAGCAGGCAGGCGTCCTCCTCGGCGCGGAAGATGTCGATCAGGGTGCCGACATCGAGGGCGTCGACGTGCTGGGCGAGCAGCGGCAGCCCGGCCTCCTCCAGCGCCGGGGCGATGGCGGCGTGCACCGCGCGCAGCCGGCCGATGGCGGTGAACAGGCCGAGGGCACCGCCGCCGGCGGCGAGGAACAGCGCCCGGTACGCCGCTGCCACCTGGCGGGCGTCGTCGCGTGGGACGTCGCCGACCACCAGCACCCGGGTGGCGGCGGCGTAGTCGAAGGGCGAGGCCAGCGCCGACAGCACCGGCGCCGCCGGCAGGTGGCGGACGCCGGTGCGGGCCTCGGCGGCAGCCCAGTCGGCATCGTCGTCGCCGGTGGCGTCGCGCAGCGTCGCCGAGGTGATCAGCGCGCCGTGCGCCGGCCGCAGCACCGCCGCGGCGAACGGCTGCATCGGATCGATCCAGTGGCGGCAGAAGGCGACGTCGATCTCCCGCCCGTCGATGCGCTCGACCGCCAGCCAGTCGCGGAACTCCGGCGGTCGCGGCTGCGCCATCGCCTGCAGCATCGCCCGCCAGCCGGCCAGCGGCTCGTTGCCGCGCCGGCGGATGCTGCGGGCGAGGCTTTCGATGCGCTGGCGCAGCACCGTCTCCAGCGTCTCCGCCTCGTCATCGAGCCGCGCCTGCAGGGCGTGGGCCAGCGTCTGCAGCGGCCGGGCGATCAGCACCAGCGCGTCTGCCAACGCCGCGGCGGCTTCGATCAGCCCGGGCAGCGGTGGCTCGACGCCGGCCTCCAGGCTGAAGCCGGCATCGCCGCCGGTGGCGCGGGCGTAGACCTGCTGGCGCACCAGCACCAGGAACGCCTCGGCCGGTCCCAGCGGCGTGCCGGCGACGAGCCGCGCCCGCCAGCCGGGGCCGGGCAGGCTGCGGGCGGCGGCCAGCGCCGCGTTCAGCGCGTCAGTGGCGGTGCGGTCGCCGTCGATCAGCTCGCTCGCCCGGTCCTTCAGGCCGCGCCGCCGCTGCCGCGTTCCTTCCTCGGCGCCGCGCAGCCAGCGGCGCAGCTCCGCCGCCTCGCGGCCGCTGAGGTGCAGCGAGAAGGTGTCATCGGCGGCATCGAACAGCTGGTGGCCTTCGTCGAAGACGTAGCGCAGCGGCAGCACCGCTTCATCGCCGGTCGCCGCCTGCACCATCACCAGCGCGTGGTTGGCGACGACGATCTCCGCCCGGCGGGCCCGGCGGATCGAGCGCTCGACGAAGCAGCGGCGGTAGTGGCGGCAGGCGCCGTAGATGCATTCGCCGCGGGTGTCGGTGAGATCGACGGTCTGCGCGCTGCCCAGCAGGTCGGCGAGCCAGGCGGGAAAGTCGCCGCCGACCATGTCGCCGTCGCGGCTGGCCAGCGCCCAGCGGGCGACGAGGCCGAGCGCCGCTGCGTCTTCGCGGCGCATCGACAGCTGGGTTGCGGCCTCCTCGAAGTTCAGCAGGCAGAACAGGTTCTCGCGGCCCTTGCGCACCACCACCTTGCGGCTCTTCAGGCGCAGGTCCGGATAGGCGCGGTCGAGCTCCTGGTCGAGCTGGCGCTGCAGGTTGCGGGTGTAGGTGCTGATCCACACCGAGCCGCGGTTCTTCTGCGCCCACAGCGTCGCCGGCGCGATGTAGCCGAGCGTCTTGCCGATGCCGGTGCCGGCCTCGGCGAGGACGACGCGCGCCTCGCCCGCCTTCTGCCGCGGCGCAAACGCCGCTGCGGCGTGCGAGGCGTAGTGAAGCTGCTGCGGCCGCGGCTCGGCATCGCCGCCAAGCAGCCGCACCAGTCGGGCACGCGCCTCGACCGGCTCGACCGGCCACGAGTCCGCCGGTCCCTCCGCTCCGCGCTCGTCCCACTCCGGTAGCCGCATCCACACCCGCAGCGCATCCTCCGGCCGCGGCGGTGGCTGCGCCCCGGCACCCGTCGCCGCCAGCACCGCCGGCGCCCACGGCCAGCCGCCGCGCGCCATCGTCCAGGCGATCGGCAGGGCATCGCGGCCCGGCGAGGCGGTGAGCTCGGCCAAAAGGGTGCGGCAGGCGGCGAACAGCGAGGCGGCCTCGGCGTCGCGCCCTTCCGGCAGCGGCAGCAGCAGCGCCTGGGCGAGGCCGCGCGGCGTCGGCACGCAGAAGCGCGCCGGGCGCACGAAAGCGAACAGCTCGAGCACGTCGAAGGCGACGAGGCCGGGCAGCCGCAGCCGGCGAGCAACGGCGCGGGCGTGGCAGACGATCGGCTGTTCGCCGCGGCGGATGCGCTGCGCCGCGGCATCGAGGCTCAGCACCTCGGGCTCGGCGTGTGACGACGACACCCAGGAGACGGAGCGCACGCCGACCGCGAGGGCCGGGGCGTCCGGGAGCTGAGTCCGCGCGGCGGCGAAAGCGGCGTTGGTCATCATCCGCGACTATAGCGCGCACGCATCCTCTCGCATCCTTCCGCGTTGTCCTGTAGTTCTAGAACCAGGACGGAGAGCGGCCAGGCGGGGCGCCATCCGGCGAGGCTGGCAACGTGAGCTACGCGGTCCATGAAATCTTCTACTCGCTGCAGGGCGAAGGCGCCAACACCGGGCGGCCGGCGGTATTCTGCCGCTTCGCCGGCTGCAACCTGTGGAGTGGCCGCGAGCCGGACCGGGCGGACGCGGTCTGCAGCTTTTGCGATACCCAGTTCGTCGGAACCGGCGGCGACGGCGGCGATCGTTTTGCCGCGCCCGCAGAGCTGGCCGAGGCCATCGTCCGCCGCTGGCCGGGCAGCAGCGACGCTCGGCCGTTCGTGGTGCTGACCGGGGGCGAGCCGCTGCTGCAACTGGACGAGGGCCTGCTCGCCCATCTGCACGCCCGCGGTGCCGAGGTCGCCGTCGAGACCAACGGAACGCTGCCGCCGCCCCCCGGCCTTGACTGGATCTGCGTCAGCCCGAAGGCGGGCGCCGGGCTGCATCTGCGCCGCGGCGATGAGCTGAAGCTGGTGTTCCCGCAGCCGGGTGCCGAGCCGGAGGCCTTCGAGCACCTCGATTTCACCCACTTCTTCCTACAGCCCATGGATGGACCCGACCTCGACCGCAATATCCGCCTCGCCGTCGCCTGCTGCCTCGCCCGGCCGCGCTGGCGGCTGAGCCTGCAGAGCCACAAGCTGCTGGGGATACGCTAGATGGCCGGGACCGAGATCGCGCTGGAGTTCGCCTTCGATGCGGCGCATCGCTTCGATGCCATGCCGGATGGCCACCTCTACGGCCGGCTGCACGGCCACTCGTTCTTCGTCGAGGTGGCGGTGACCGGCGAGCCGGATCCGGTGACCGGCTTTGTCGTCGACTTCGCCGATCTGGAGGCCGCCGCCGCCAGGCTGCGGGCGGAGCTGGACCACCGGTTGCTGAACGACGTGCCGGGGCTTGCCGTGCCCAGCCTGGAGAACATCGGCCGCTGGGTGTGGGAACGGCTGCAGCCGCGCTTTCCCGGCCTGTGCCGGATCACGGTGCGGCGGCCGTCGTGCCGGCAGACCTGCGTCTACGCGGGGCCGCGGTGAGTGCGGTGGCGCTGCGGCCGGCACGGCCGGACGATGCCGCGCTGCTGGGCGAGATGCTGGTGGCAGCCGGCGGCGGGATGTTCGAGGTGCTGCTGGAGGACGTAATGCCGGGGGTGACGCCGGCGCAGATCATGGCCGAAGCGGCACGCCAGCCGGAAGGCGGGTTCTCCTACCGCCACGCGACGGTGATCGAGGCCGATGGCGCCGCCGCGGGTGCCCTCGTTGCCTTCCCTGCCGAACAGTTCGGCAGCGAGGCTTCGGAGCTGATCCCCGCCGAGCGGCTGGTCTATCTGGCGCCGATGCAGCAGTTGCTGGATCGCGGCAGCTGGTACATCGCTGCCCTCGCCATGCGGCCGGACTACCGCGGCCGCCACCTCGCCGGCCGGCTGCTGCGGGCGAGTTTCGCGCAGGCGCGCGCGCAGGGATTTCCGCGGGTCAGCCTGCACGTGTGGGCGAAGAATCTCACCGCCCTCGGTCTCTACCTGCGGCTCGGCTTCGTCGAGACCGGCAGCGCGCAGGTGCCGGAGCATCCGCTGCTGCGCCACGGCAAGGTCATGCTGGCCCTGTCCCGACCAGCGTGACCGTACCGCGTGAACAGGCCGGCCCGGGGGGCGCTCAGATCACCTCGGGCACCGGCTGCGGCTGGGTGCCGCAAAATCGCGAGAGCGCTTCGAAATAGGCTTGCCGGCCGACCAGCATCAGGTCGTTGTGGCCGGCGCCGGGGATGCGCAGGTAGGTCTTCTGCTGCGACGGTGATGCCTCGAACAAGGCGTTGGCATCGGCGATCGGAATGATCCAGTCGCGCTCGCCGTGAATGATCAGGGTCGGCAGGCTGGCACGGGCGATCTTGTCGAGGTTGCCGAAACCGTCCTTATGCTCGTACGCCTCTGCCAGCGGCAGAAAGCCGATGCGCTCGATCAGCGGGAAGGTATAGGCAAAACCGCTCTCGATGATCAGACCCTGGACGACGTCGGTATCGCGATCGACGATTTCGAGCGCCGCCGCGCTGCCGAGGGACCGGCCCATGACGAAGAGCGGACCTGCGGCAACGCCGGTCGAGGCGAGGATCTCCGGGACCTTGGTGAACACCGTCCAGGCATCTTCGATCAGCGCCGTCGCCGACGGGCTGCCTTCGCTGAGCCCGTAGCCGCGGTAGTCGACGACGAACAGCGTCATCCCGAGGCGGGTGTAGAACGGCGCGATGGTGTCGTAGTCGGACGCGATCTCGCCATTGCCGTGGAAGTAGAGAATGACCGGCCCGCCGTCGGGTGCGGCGAAGACCTTGCCCCCCAGGGCGACGTCATCGGCGACCGGAATGCGCACCGTGTGCATGCCGGTGGCAAGGCGGGGCACGCCCACGTCCCGTCGCGGATAGAAAAGGACGCTGGTGACTTCCGGACGATCCAGCACCTCGTAGATTTTTCGGCTCATGTTTCCTCCCGGATGCCCCGGCT
>JBDHSN010000144.1:0-8867 GCA_039808105.1 Rhodospirillales bacterium | reverse complement strand
ATGGCCAGCGTCGCTGGAAATACCCGGCCGGGCTCGCGGGCATCGGGATGGACGTGCACCAGCGCCGGGCCGTCCTCCGGCAGCAGGGTGTAGCCCTGGCTGGTCGCCTCGCCGAGGCGCGAGCCAATGACCAGCAGCAGATCGGCGGCGCGCACCCGCGCGACCAGCGCCGGGTCGGCGGCGACGCCGAGTTCGCCGGCGTAGTTCGGTGCGTCATTGTCACACAGGTCGTTGCGGCGAAAGCCGCAGCAGACCGGGAGCCCGGCAGCGGTGATGAAGGCCGCGATGTCCCGGCGGGCGGCCCCGGTCCAGCCGCTGCCGCCGAGCAGCACCATCGGCCGCTGCGCCCGCTCCAGCATCTGCCGCAGCCGGTGCATCAGCGCCAGATCGCAACCCGGCTGTACCGTTGCCGGCGGTCCGGCGGGCAGCACCGCGTCAATCGCAACCGGCTCCGCCAGCAGGTCTTCGGGCAGCGACAGCACTACCGGGCCGGGCCGGCCGTTGCGCGCCAGATCGAACGCGCGCGCGAGCGCACCTGGCAACGCCTCGCCCTTCTCGATCTGCCCGGCGTGCTTGGCCAGCGGCCGGAACATGCTGGCGAAGTCCACCTCCTGGAAGGCTTCGCGACCGATAAACCGGCGCTGCACCTGCCCGACCAGCAGCAGCATCGGCGTCGAGTCCTGAAAGGCGGTGTGGACGGCGATGGCGGCATTGCAGGCGCCGGGGCCGCGGGTGACGAGGCAGACGCCGGGCACCCCGTCGAGCTTGGCGTGGGC
The DNA here is from genome assembly GCA_039808105.1 of Rhodospirillales bacterium. Classification (GTDB taxonomy): domain Bacteria; phylum Pseudomonadota; class Alphaproteobacteria; order Rhodospirillales; family Defluviicoccaceae; genus Defluviicoccus. The sequence continues at coordinate 8,091 of JBDHSN010000144.1, read as the reverse complement.
CTCGGCCATCATCGCCGCTCCGTGCTCGTGCCGGCAGGTGACGAAGGACAGCCGGTCGCGCACGTCATAGAGGGCGTCGAGCAGCGGCAGGTAACTTTCACCCGGCACGCCGAAGGCCCGCCGCACGCCGTTTGCGAGCAGGGCCTCGACAATCACCCGGCCGCCGGTCCGCGACCGCGCCTCAACGTCCCGCACTTTCATCGGTGTCTTTTCCGTCCCTGCTGGCCGTGCGACACTGTAGCGTGGAGCCCGGCTCCGTGGGAGGACCAAGCGGCGAGCGGTGCGCGAAACGACCGCCGGCCGGGTCCGCGCGGGACGGACGTTGTTCAGCGCCGGACCGAAGCGCGGGCGCGAACGCCGATGTCGGTCTGGTCGGTAAAGAAGCCGTCCATGCCCTGTGCCAGGAAGGTGGTTATCTCCGCGGCCAGATTACCGCGCAGGGCTTCTCCGCCGGCGGACCGGAATTCTGGCGGCAGAAAAGAGTTCTCGGCACGGAAGGTCCAGGCGTGAACCGCGAGGCCGGCGGCATGGGCATCGACGATCAGTGTCGTCGGCGCGCCGAGGGCGCCACCGGCGCCGGTGCGCGGAATGATGAGGTTCTTGTTGACGCCGACGGCATCGGCGTAGCGGGCGATCCCGGCGAGTCCGTCCGGCTTGGCCAGATCGGCGTAGGTGCGCTTGTCGCCCGCCGCAGTGAAGTCCCACGGCGCGCCGGTATCGTTCATCAGCTGGACCAGCGGAAACGACGTCATCGTCCGCAGCCGCTTCAGGTTGCCGACCTCGAAGGACTGGATGAACACCTTGCCGGTCGTCCGGAAGTACGCCCCGCGGTTCAGCAGGCGCACCAGCGGGCGCTCCATCGCAAGGCCGATGGAACGGAAGTAGCTGGGGTGCTTGGTCTCGGGATAGACGCCGACACAGCGGCGCTCGTTCTTCCCGGCGGCAACCGCCTCGAGCTGGAAGCGGAAGTTGGCGCCACGAACGAGATCCAGCACCTCCTCGAAACTGGGAACGGCGAAGATGCCGTCGAAGCGCTGATTTTGCGCCCGCAACTCGGGGATACGCTCCTTCGCGCGCAAGGTCTTGAGCTCGGCGAAGGTGAAGTCCTCGGTGAACCAGCCGTCGATGGACTGGCCGTCGACAACCTTGGTCGTCCGCCTTCCGGCGAATTCCCTCCTGTCGGCCACGTCCGTCGTGCCGCCGATCTCGTTCTCGTGCCGGGCGACGAGGACGCCGTCCTTCGTCATCACCAGGTCCGGCTCGACGAAATCCGCCCCCATCTCGATCGCCAGCGCGTAGGCGGCAAGGGTATGCTCGGGGGCATAGCCGCTGGCGCCACGATGCGCGATGACGAGGGGCTGGTCTTGCGTCGCGCAGGGCAGGAGATTGTCGGTAGCCTGAACGGTCATCGGGCCGAAGGCGATGGCGGCAGCGAGCAAGCCCGGCACCGCGAATGAGGCCATCCGGAATATTACCATCTTCGCAAGCTCCTTTGGCGATATTCGTTTCGCCGCGCGGCGCAGCAGCCTCGCAGCAGCCACCGGCAAGCGCGGCCGACGGCGGCAGGCTAGCGATCACGCTTGAAGGTTTACCGAAACCTGCCTGAACAATTCTTGACACCGGCTGCGATCGTTGCTGCCGAGAGGGCCCTTCGGTCTTACCCTGCGGACCAGGACGGGTGACCGTCGGCCGGCGTCCACGCAAGGACGTGGCATGGAACCTGCGGCGAATGCCGCTCTGAACGGCACAGGGGACCGTTTGCATGTGGAAATGGACGCTGAACTGGGATGAGGTCCGCCCCGATCTGTTGATCGGCTCATGCCCCATGACGACGCAGGATGTCGGCCTGATCCGTGACAAAACCGGGGTGACCGCGCTGCTCTCGCTGCAGAGCAGCGCCTGTCACGAGGCCTTCGGCATCGACTGGGATGCGTTCCGCGCCTTCGGCGAGGTTTCGGACCTGGCGATGGTGAACGCGCCGATGCTCGACTTCGATCCGCCGGATCAGCGGCGCAACCTGCCGCGGGCGGTGGGCTGCCTGCACGATCTGCTCTCCGCCGGCCACCGCGTCTACCTCTACTGCACCGCCGGCTGCAATCGCGCCCCGCTGACCGCGCTCGGCTACCTCACCTTCGTCGAGATGCAGCCAACCGACGCTGCGATGCTGCTGCTGAAGTCGTCCCGCCCGCAGTCGGAACCGTCGTTCGAGGCGTTTCACGGCTGCCGCGCCGATCTGGTCGCCGCGCTGCGCGAGAACATCACGGTGAGGGCTTACTACCTCTCCCAGCAGGCCGAGGAGGACGACCCGCAGACCCACTGGCTGCAGGCCGAGGCGGAGACGATCCGCGCTGCCTTTCTCAACGGCCGCGCCGTTCCCCGTGCCCGGCTCGATCCGAGCCGGGAATGAGTTTGCCCGATGATCCGCTTTGCGCGCGGCGAGAACTGCCTGTTGCTGCCGCCGGACGCCCAGCCGGCGGCGGGCCCACCGCCGGCCATCGTCTTCCTGCACGGCATCGGCGAGCGCGGGAGCGGTGGTGAAGAACTCGGCCGGGTCCGTCTGTGGGGCCTGGCAAAGCTGCGCAGCGGCGCACCGTCGACCGGCGCCGCCGTCCCCGGCTTCCCGTTCCTGGTGGTCGCCCCGCAATGCCCCGCCACCGCACGATGGTGCGACGACGATGTGCTGGCCGGGCTCGCCGCGCTGGTCGCAGAACTGGTGGCAACCGGGGAGGCCGACCCGCAGCGTCTCGCCATCGCCGGCTTCAGCATGGGCGGGGTCGGAACTTTCTGCGCGGCGCTGCGGGCGCCGGGGCGGTTCGGGGCGCTGATCTCGGTGTGCGGCGCCTGCGAGCAGCCGGAACGGCTGCCGGAACTTGCCCACCTGCCGATGTGGGTCGCCTGGGCGGAGGACGACGAGATCGGCCATCTCACCGAAGGCTCCCGCCACGTCGTGCAAGCGCTGCAAGGCAGCGGCGCGGTCGTCGCCCGGCCGTACCGCCTCGGCGCGCTGCCCGACGCCGGGGCCCACGTGCGGACCGCCGACGCCGCCTTCGCCGAGCCGGAGCTTTATCCCTGGCTCAGCCGCGTTCTCGCGACGGGGGCCCGCCCGGCAGCGGCATGAGGCGGCGCCCCGGATGCGTCCTTCTCATTCCGGTGTCACCAGCTTCAGACCGATGATACCGGCGACGATCAGGCCGATGCAGGCGAGCCGCAGGGCGGCGGCCGACTCGCCGAACAGGAAGATGCCGAGGATGGCGGTGCCGACGGTGCCGACCCCGGTCCAGACCGCGTAGGCGGTGCCGACCGGCAGCGACTTCAGCGCGATCCCGAGCAGGCCGAGGCTCGCCACCATAGCGAGGACCGTCAGCACGCTCGGCCCGAGCCGGGAGAAGCCCTCGGTATATTTCAGGCCGATGGCCCAGCCCACCTCAAGCAGCCCCGCGAAGAAAAGGACGATCCAGGCCACGTACCCGCCCTCCCCGACTGCGCCGTTCCGGCCCGCCCTGCTCAGTCCTGCCGATAGGATGCCCGCATCTCGCGCTTCAGCGTCTTGCCGGCGACGTTGCGCGGAAACTCGTCGTAGACGATCACGTCGCGGATGCGCTGGAACTTGGCATCGACACGGTTGTTCGTCCATTCCACCAGTTCCGCCGCGCCGACTTGCCCGCCCTCGCGAAGGGTGACGGCCGCGACCGGCACCTCGCCCCACTTCTCGTCCTGGACGCCGAACACCGCCGCCTCGCGCACCGCCGGATGACTGGCGATAACCTTCTCGATGTCGAACGGATAGACGTTGACGCCGCCGGTGATGATCATGTCCTTGATCCGGTCGACGAGGAACAGGTAGCCGTCCTCGTCCAGATAGCCGGCGTCGCCGGTGTGCAGCCAGCCGTCGCGGATCGCCTGCGCCGTCAGATCGGGACGCTTGTAGTAGCCCGGCATCAGGCACGGGCTCTTGCCGCAGATCTCGCCGACCTCCCCGGCTGCGCACTCGCTGTCGTCGTCGCGGCGGATGCTGATCTGCATGAACGGCGGCGGGCAGCCGACCGAGCCGAGCTTGCGGATGGAATCGTGCTTGTCGAGGACGGTCATGAACCCCTCGGTCAGGCCGTACAGCTCGTAGAAGCGGCCGGGCAGCTCGTCGTTGATCCGCGCCTTGATGCCGCGGTGCAGCGGTGCGCCCAGGTTGTGCAGCATCTCCAGGCTGGCCAGCTTCGCCGGCGCATAGTCGGGGTGATCGAGAATGGCGGTGATCTGCGCCGGCACCAGCACGATGTGGGTCACCTTGTAGCGGTCGATGTCGGCGATGACCCGGCCGGCATCGAAGCTTTCGTGCAGGACGTAGGTGCCGCCGACGAACATCCACGGCATCAGATCGACCATGCAGCCGTTGAAGACGATCGAGCCGGCGTGCAGCACCACGCTCTCCGGGGTGATCCGGAACGACGACGCGAAGATCATGCAGTACATCGCCCGGACGTAATGGTTGTGGACGATGCCCTTCGGCAGGCCGGTGGTGCCGCTGGAATACATGATGTTGAACTCGTCGGCATCGACAATGCCGGCATCCGGCGGCGGCGCTTCGGAGCCGCCGGCGATGAAGGCGGCGTACGAGCGGAAGCCGGGCGGAGGCTCGCTCCCCTCGCCCAGCAGGATCCAGCGGTCGGCCTCGATCAGCGGCAGCCGGTCGCGGATACGCTCGAACGTGCCGGCAAACGAGGCATGGCCGAGCACCAGCCGGGTATCGGAGTCGGTCAGCAGCGAGAGCAGGCCGTTGTCCTGCAGCAACGGGCTCATCGGCACGATGACGCAGCCGGTCCTGGCCCCGGCCCAGTACGCCAGCATCAGCTCCTGGCAGTTCGGCAGGACGGTGGCGAACTTGTCGCCCTTGCGAAGGCCGGCGGCCAGCAGGGCGTTGGCGAGCCGGTTGATGGCGGCGTCGAACTCGCGCCAGTCGAGCTGGCATCCGCCGCTGATCAATGCCGGATGCTCCCCGCGATACCGACCATGCCGCGCTGGCAACGAGCCGAGGTCCATGCCGCTTTTCCCCTGATTTACCCTTTGATTTCCACCACCATACACGTTCCCGGGGCACGCGCCAGCCCTGGAAATCCGCCCGCTTTCGGTGCTAAGGATCCGCCCACCGGCAGGGTCTTCGGGTTGCATCGGGTGGCTACCGTCGTTGCCAAATTCGGCGTCGGACAGATCGTCCGGCACAAACTGTTCGACTACCGCGGCGTGATCGTCGATGCCGATCCGTGCTTCTGCGGCAGCGACTCATGGTACGAGAAGATGGCGCCGAGCCGGCCGCCTAAGGACAAACCCTGGTACCGGGTGCTGATGCACGCGACCGACAACCAGACCTACGTGGCCGAGCGCAACCTGAAGCTGGACGAGAGCGGCGATCCGATCGTCCACCCCGACCTCGACGTCTACTTCGTCGGACTGGCCGAAGGCTGCTATACCCCCCGCCTCAGAGGCAACTGACCCGCAACAAAAAAATGCACCGCATGCATGCACCGGGATCCGGGCTTGCGGGCAAAAGAACACTGCCGGGTTCGCTGCCGGAATGCTACAAGACCAGACCCGGTGCAACCCATCAACAAAAGGGAAAGGGGGAGCGCTAATGCAACTCAAGGTTCTTGCCTTCGTGCTCGCGGGCGGCGAGGGAACGCGCCTCTACCCGCTGACCAAGGAGCGCGCGAAGCCGGCCGTCCCGTTCGGCGGCAAATACCGGATCGTCGATTTCGTGCTCAGCAGTCTGATCAACTCGGGCATCCATTCCATCTACGTCGTCGTCCAGTTCCGCAGCCAGTCGCTGCTGCAGCACATCAGCGACGGCTGGCGCCTCGGCGGGCTGCTGAAGAGCGAGTTCATCGTCCCGGTGCCGGCGCAGATGCGCTCGGAAGGCAAGGACTGGTACCGCGGCACCGCCGATGCCATCCACCAGAACATCAACCTGATCGAGCAGTCGGCGCCGAACGTCGTCGCGGTGTTCGGTGGTGATCACATCTATCGGATGAACATCCGCGACATGATCGAGTTCCACGAGCAGAAGCGGGCGCACGTGACGATCGCCGCCATCCCGGTGGAGAAGAAATACGCCAGGGAATTCGGCGTCATCGAGACCACCAGCGGCAACCGCATCGTCGGCTTCCACGAGAAGAAGGCTGATGCGCCGACCATGCCGGGCAATCCGGACATGGTCTATGCATCGATGGGCAATTACATCTTCTCCACCGACATGCTGCTGCGGCTGGTCGAAGAGGACCAGCAGGACCCCAACAGCAGCCACGACTTCGGCAAGGACATCCTGCCCAAGGCGATCGGCCGGGCCGAGATGTTCGCCTACGACTTCATGACCAACACCATTCCCGGCGAGCCTCCGGGCAAGGAGCCGTACTGGCGCGACGTCGGCACCCTCGATGCCTACTACGAAGCCAACATGGACCTGCGCGCGATCACCCCGGCGCTCAACCTGTTCAACCGGGAATGGCCGCTGCGCACGTCAGGATACTCGGATCCGCCGACCAAGTTCGCCTTCGACGAGGACAACCGCCGCGGCCAGGCGATCGACTCGGTCCTCGCCGGCGGCTGCATCGTCTCCGGCGGCCTCGTGAAGAATTCGGTCATCGGCCGGCACGTCTATATCCACTCCGGCGCCGAGATTCACGAGTCGATCATCTTCGACAACTGCGATATCGGCCGGAGGGCGAAGCTGCGCCGCTGCATCCTCGAAAAGAACGTGAAGATCCCGGCCGACACGACGATCGGCTATGATCTCGAGGAGGATCGCAAGCGCTACTTCGTCACCGACAGCGGCATCGTCGTGGTCGAGGGCAAGCGGACGCCGGTGGAACTGACGACGATCACCGTCTGAAAGCAGGTTCCGCAGGCAGGCGCGGCAGATCGGCAGGAGGCAAGGTGGGCAGGCGTGTGCGGTACCGGCCGCCGCTGTTGCCAGCGCGGTGGAGGTGGCCGTGACCGTACGCCAGCAATCGCGGTCGTGGCTGCGGCGGCTTCTTGGCTGGGCGGATGCTCACCGCGACGGCCTCGGCCTTGCCGCCACCGCCGTCGTCTTGGTGCTGTGCGGCTTTGCGCTGAACCGGCTGCTGGCGGAGATGCGCGTCGCTGACGTTGGCCGGTCGATCAGCAACCTGTCGGCCAACGCGGTGGGCGCCAGCCTCGCCTTTACCGCCTGCAGCTATCTCACCCTGATCGGCTACGACTGGTCGGCGCTGCGCTATGTCGGCCAGCGGCTGCCGCGGCGGGTCACCGCCCTCGCCTCGTTCTGCGGCTACGCCATCGGCAATACCGTCGGTTTCGCGCTGCTGACCGGCGGCTCCGTCCGCTTCCGCATCTACTCTGCCGCCGGTCTCGCCGCCGAGGACATCGGCCGGGTCACTCTCTTCTGCATCATCGCCTTCGGCTTCGGCATCTGCGCCGTCAGCGGCATCGGCGTGCTGCTGCGGCCGGCCCTGCTCGTCGACATCCTCCATCTGCCACCCCTGGTGCTGGAGGCGACCAGCATCGTCATGATCGGCGGCATCATCGGCTTTGTTGTCCTGTGCGCGACGCGCCGGACGCTGCGCTGGCAGCGGATGACCCTGCCGCTACCGTCGCCGTCGCTGGTCGCCGGACAGCTCACTATCTCCGCCATCGACCTGTGCTTCGCCTGTGCGGCGCTGTGGGTGCTGCTGCCCGCCGACCTCCACTACCCGTTCTTTGCCTTCCTGCCGCTCTACTGCGTCGCCATCGTCGCCGGCATCCTCAGCCACGTCCCCGGCGGGCTCGGCGTGTTCGAGGCGGTGTTCGTCTATGCCCTCGGCGACCGCACCGAGATCGGCCCCCTCGTCGGCGCCCTGGTGGTGTACCGCCTCATCTACTACGTGCTGCCGCTGCTGGTCGCGGGTGCGCTGCTCGGGCTCAACGAGGTTCGTCGGCAGATCCCGGCGACCGTCGCCGCCTTCGACCGGCTGGTCGAAGTGACCGGTGAGGTCGTCCCCACCCTCGCCGGTATCTTCGTCGTTCTCGCCGGCGTCGTGCTGCTGGCCTCGGCGGCGACACCGATGAGCCCGGCCCGGGCCGCCGTCA
>JBDHSN010000143.1:0-8924 GCA_039808105.1 Rhodospirillales bacterium | reverse complement strand
AAGGTGGCCATCCTCTCCTTCCAGTCCCGGGTCGTCTGGGGCCATGTCGGCAACTCGGTCGCCGAATTCGCGCTGCGGCGCGCCGGCGTCGATGCCTGGCCGATCGATACCGTCTGCCTCAGCCACCATCCCGGCCATGGCCGCTGCCGTGGCCGGGTGCGCGAGCCGGAGGAGCTCGCCGAACTCGTTCGCGGCCTCGAGGACGTCGGTGCCCTGTGGCGCTGCCGCGCCCTGCTGTCGGGCTACCTCGGCTCCTGGCGCAACGGCGAGGTGGTTCTCGATGCCGTCGCGAGGCTGAAGCGGGGCCGGCCGGACGCGCTGTTCTGCTGCGATCCGGTGATGGGCGACCACGATGTCGGCTTCTATGTCGACGACGGGCTGATCCGCTTCTTCCGCGATCGCGCCGTCGCCGCCGCCGACATCCTGATGCCCAACCACTTCGAGCTGCAGACCTTGGCAGGCGTGGAGTTGCCGAGCCCGGCGGCGGTGTTGGCGGCGGCCGACCGGCTGCACGCCCGGGGGCCGCAGGTCCTGCTGGTCTCCTCGCTGCCGGATGCCGACGGGCAAGGCCGCATCGGCACCCTGCTCAGCACCGGTGAGGGCGCCTGGCTGGCGACGACGCCGCGGCTGCCGATGCCGGCGCGCGGTGCCGGCGACCTGCTGGCGGCCCAGTTCCTCGCCCGCTGGCTGCGCGACGGCGAGCCGCCGCAGTGCCTCGCCGTCGCCGTCGCGGCGACCTATGCGGTGCTGGCGGCGAGCGTCGATACACCGGAGCTGCGGCTGGTCGCCGCCCAGCAGGCGATGGCGGCACCGCCGCTGGACCCGGTCGTGGTCCGTCGCCTGCGCTGAGGGGAAATAGCGACGCCGGGCGGCGCGGCGCGCAGCCCGGCGTTCGGATCGGTGCGGCCTCAGGCGGCCTTGCGCATGTGGCTGCGCACCAGCTCCTCGGCGATCTGCACGGCGTTGAGCGCCGCGCCCTTGCGCAGGTTGTCGGCGACGCACCAGAAGGTGAGGCCGTTCGGCACCGTCGGATCGCGGCGCAGGCGGCTGACGTAGACCGCATCCTCGCCGGCGCTCTCCTGCGGCGTCACGTAGCCCTCGTCGGCACGGTAGTCGATGAGGATCACCCCCGGCGCCGCGGCCAGCGCCTCGCGCGCCTGCTCCTCCGAGATCGGGCGGTCGAACTCGACGTTGACCACCTCGGCATGGCCGATGAACACCGGCACCCGCACGCAGGTGGCCTGCACCTGGATGGAGGGATCGAGGATCTTGCGGGTCTCCACCGCCATCTTCCACTCCTCCTTGGTCGAGCCGTCGTCCATGAAGGAGTCGATGTGGGGGATGACGTTGAAGGCGATCTGCTTGGTGAACTTGCGGCGATGGCTCTCCGCCGGCTCGTTCACGTAGATGCCGCGGGTCTGGTTGAACAGCTCGTCCATCGCATCCTTGCCGGCGCCGGAGACCGACTGGTAGGTGGCGACGACGACGCGGCGGATGCGTGCCACGTCGTGCAGCGGCTTCAGCGCCACGACCATCTGGATGGTCGAGCAGTTGGGATTGGCGATGATGCGGCGCTTGCCGTAGTCGGCGATCGCCTGCGGATTGACCTCCGGCACCACCAGCGGGACCTCGGGGTCCATGCGGAAGTGCGAGGTGTTGTCGATGACGACGGCGCCCGCCGCCGCTGCCTTCGGGCTGTAGACGGCCGAGACCTTGGCGCCGGGCGAGGACAGCACGATGTCGATGCCGCGGAAGTCGGTGGTGGCAAGGTCGCGAACCTTCAGGGTGCGCTCGTCGCCGTACGAGACTTCCTTACCGACCGACCGCGCCGACGCGAGCGCGATCACCTCGTCCGCCGGGAACGAGCGCTCAGCCAGCGTCTGCAGCATTTCCCGGCCGACATTTCCGGTGGCACCAACCACCGCCACCCTGTAGCCCATAGTCGTGATCTCTCCGCGATTTCGCCGGCAGCACCCGTCCGCCCGCACCTACAGGCGGTGACGTACGCGCTGCCGCCGGGAATTACAAGTTTGCGGCGCACGGCAAGCGTCGCCGCCGCCGGTTCGGCGCCGCTTGCGCGCTTTTCTGCATCAATGGCGTGGAAATCGGGCGTCCGGCGCAACCCGGACGGCATCCGCCGCTGGCTGACCGGATCTTCCGGCCGGCCCGGCCCTGTTGCGAAGGGCCGCACCGCGGCGCTGGAAGGCCCTCCTCCCGGGGTGGGAAGAGGGCCCCGCTTTGCGTCTATTCGAACTCGAGGATGATCTGGCCGACCGACAGGGTATCGCCCGCCTTGGCGTGCAGCTTGGTCACCTTGCCCGGCTGGGCGGCGCGCAGGATGTTCTCCATCTTCATCGCCTGGACGATCGCCAGCTCATCGCCGGAGTCGACCCGTTCGCCCGGCTCCACCGCCAGCGACTGCAGCAGGCCCGGCATCGGCGAGACCAGATACTTCGACATGTCCGGCGGCTTGCGCTCGGGCATCATCTTGGCGAGGCCGGCCACCTCCTTGGTGTACACCATCACGTCCACCTCGGCGCCGAGGTGGTAGAGGCGGTAGCCGATGCCGATCCGCTCCACCTTGAACGAGTGGGGCTGGCCGTTGATGGTGCAGCGGAGAACCGGCTCGCTGACCACCCAGTCGCTGCGGATCGACAGCGTCCGCCCGTCATGGGTGATATCGAAGCCTTCCTCCGAGCCGCGGCCGCTGTGCTCCTCGACGGTGACGGGGTAGTAGGCCTTGGCGATCATCGCCACCCACTCGGGATGCAGCTTGCGGCCATATCCCGGCATCTGGCCGCTCACGTCCTTCGCCCGGTACATGTAGCGCAGGTGCATCAGGATGGAGACGGCGATGATGCTGTCGAGATCGCGCGGCTCCAGCGGCGCCGGCGCGAAGCCGTCCGGATATTCCTCGGCGATGAAGGCGGTGGACAGCCGGCCCTGCAGGAAGCGGGGATTGGCCATCAGCGCCGTCAGGAAGGCGATGTTGTGGTGGACGCCCTTGATGTAGAACTCGTCGAGAGCCCGTCGCATCAGCGCAATGGCGCTGTCCCGATCCCGTCCCCAGGTAGTCACCTTGGAGATCATCGGATCGTAGAACATGCTGATCTCGCCGCCTTCGTAGACGCCGGAGTCGATGCGCACATCCTCGCTCTCGGCCGGCTCGCGATAGCGGACGAGGCGGCCGGTGGACGGCATGAACTTGCGGTTCGGATCCTCGGCGTAGACACGGGCCTCGACCGACCAGCCGTGCGGCTGCACGTCCTCCTGGCGGATGGTCAGCTCCTCGTCGTCGGCGACCCGGATCATCCACTCGACGAGATCGATGTTGTGGGTGAACTCGGTGACCGAGTGCTCCACCTGCAGCCGCGTGTTCATCTCCAGGAAGAAGAAGTTGCGCCGCTGGTCGACGATGAACTCGACAGTACCGGCACTGTCGTAGCCGCAGGCCTTGGCCAGGGCGACGGCGCGCATGCCCATCTCGCGGCGGGTGGCGCCGTCGAGGAACGGCGACGGCGCCTCCTCGATGACCTTCTGGTGGCGGCGCTGGATGGAGCATTCCCGTTCGTCGAGGTGGATGACGTTGCCGTGCCGGTCGCCGAGCACCTGGATCTCGATGTGCCGCGGCTGCTCGATGAACTTCTCGATGAACACCCGGTCGTCGCCGAACGCCGAGCGCGCTTCCGATGTGGCGAGGCGGAAGGCATCCTTCAGCTCGGCCTCATCGGCGGCAACGCGGATACCCTTGCCGCCGCCACCGGCGGCCGCCTTCAGCATCACCGGGAAGCCGATGCCATGGGCGATTTTGACGGCTTCTTCGACGCTGGGGATGGTATCCCAGTGGCCGGGGACGGTCGGCACGCCGGCTTCCTTGGCGGCCCGGTTGGCGAGGATCTTGTCGCCCATCAGCCGCACCACCGCGGCGTTGGGGCCGATGAAGGTGATGCCCTCGTCGGCCAGCATCTTGGCGAACTCGGTCCGCTCGGACAGGAAGCCATAACCCGGGTGCACCGCATCGGCGCCGGTCCGCCGGCAGGCGGATACCAGCTTGTCCATGACGAGGTAGCTCTCGGCCGCCGGCGACGGGCCGATGTAGACGGCTTCGTCACAGGCCTTGACGTGGCGGGCGTACTTGTCGGCGTCGGAATAGACGGCGACGGTCTTGATGCCCATCTTGCGCGCCGTGCGGGCGATGCGGCAGGCGATCTCCCCACGGTTGGCGATCAGGATTTTCTTGAACATTGTACTGCGGTCCCTCAGACGGATGTGACGCGAGCGTGGCAGTCGGGCACGGTCACAGTGGCAGGTTCGGATGCTTGCGCTTCGGCAGGTTGACTTCCTTGTTGCGCAGCATCGTCAGCGCCCTGCACACACGCCGCCGGGTCGAATGCGGATGGATGACGTCGTCGATGAAGCCGCGGCGGCCGGCGGCGAACGGGTTGGCGAACTTCGCCTTGTAATCGTCGGTGCGATCGTTGATGCGCTTCGGATCGCCCAGCTCGTTGCGGAAGATGATCTCGACCGCGCCCTTGGCGCCCATCACCGCCACCTCGGCCGTCGGCCAGGCGAAGTTGATGTCGGCACGCAGGTGCTTCGAGCCCATGACGTCGTAGGCGCCGCCGTAGGCCTTGCGGGTAATCAGCGTGATTTTCGGCACCGTCGCCTCGGCATAGGCAAACAGCAGCTTGGCGCCGTGGCGGATGATGCCGCTGTGCTCCTGGTTGACGCCCGGCAGGAAGCCCGGCACGTCGACGAAGGTGATGATCGGAATGTTGAAGCAGTCGCAGAAGCGGACGAAGCGGGCGCCCTTGATCGACGCATCGATGTCGAGGCAGCCGGCCAGAACCATCGGCTGGTTGGCGACGACGCCGACCGTCTGGCCGTTGATACGGCCAAACCCGGTGACGATGTTGCCGGCGAAGTCGGGCTTGATCTCGAAGAACAGCCCCTCGTCGACGACCTTCAGGATCAGCTCCTTCATGTCGTACGGCGCGTTCGGGTTTTCCGGGATCAGCGTATCCAGCGACGGCTCGATACGGTCGATGGAATCGAAGCTGGGGCGCACCGGCGGCGCGGTACGGTTGGACGACGGCAGGAAGTTCAGCAGCCGGCGGGTGTAGAGCAGTGCCTCGACGTCGTTGTCGAAGGACAGATCGGCGACGCCCGACTTGGTGGTGTGGACGCTGGCACCGCCGAGGCCTTCCTGGTCGATCTCCTCGTGCGTCACCGTCTTCACCACGTCCGGGCCGGTGACGAACATGTGGGCCTCGTCCTTCACCATGATGATGAAGTCGGTCAGCGCCGGGGAGTAGACGGCGCCGCCGGCGCACGGGCCCATGATCAGCGAAATCTGCGGGATCACGCCCGAGGCATCGACGTTGCGGGCGAAGACGTCGGCATAGCCGGCGAGGGAGGCGACGCCTTCCTGAATGCGGGCACCGCCGGAGTCGTTGATGCCGACCACCGGCGCGCCGATCTTCATCGCCGCGTCCATGATCTTGCCGATCTTCTCGGCATGGGCTTCCGACAGGCTGCCGCCGAACACGGTGAAGTCCTGGCTGAAGACGAAAACCGGGCGGCCGTTGACGGTGCCGTAGCCGGTGACCACGCCGTCACCCGGGATCTGCGTCTGCTCCATTCCGAAGTCGATGCAGCGGTGCTCGACGAACATGTCCCATTCTTCGAACGAATCCGGATCGAACAGCACGTTGATCCGTTCGCGGGCCGTCAGCTTGCCACGTTTGTGTTGCGCGTCGATCCGGTGCTGGCCGCCGCCGAGGCGGGCGAGCGCACGTTTTTCTTCAAGCGCTTCAACGATCTGACGCATGACGCATTCTCCCTTATTTCGCAACCGCAGCATTCTAGGCGGCGCCGCGGAAAGTTCAACTTTATCGCACGAGCGTGAGCCCGAAAATTCGCAGATAAGCCCAGCGCTGCAAGCATGCGTATACCGCAAGCGCGGCGGAAGAGATCATGCGAAAAACGGGCATCGTCTATTACGGCTGTCGGCGATGCTGCTGCCGCTTGATTGGCGCCGGAGGGCGGGCCAAGGTTGCCGGCGTCCCCGCTTGCCGGGGCTGAAAGTGGCGCGGCGGTGGAAACTGCCGCCGGGCGGACCGGGAGGAACGATGACGCCGTCGAGACGACAATTCCTGCGGCATCTGGCCGGCCTGTCGGCCGCCATCGCCTCCCTGCCGGCGCTGGGGCAACCGGCGGGAGCGGCGGAGGAGCCGGCCTTTCCGGTCTCGCCGCTGACCATCGAGACCCAGCGCGGCCGCTTCCAGTTCATGGTCGAGATCGCCGAGACGCCGTCGACCTGGCGGCAGGGATTGCAGAAGCGCCGGCAGCTGGCCGCCGACGCCGGCATGCTGTTCGACTATCACCAGCCGCGGGTCGCGTCGATGTGGATGAAGGACACGCTGATCTCGCTCGACATGATCTTCATCGACGAGCACGGCGTCGTGGTCAACATCGCCCAGAACACCGAGCCGCAGTCGCTCGCCACCATCAGCTCGGACGGCCCGGTTCTCGCCGTGCTCGAGGTCAACGCCGGCACCGCCGCCCGCATCGGCCTGCGCCGCGGCGACCGCGTCTACCACGCCATCTTCATGCCGGCCGCCGCCAGCGAGACCGCGCACTGAGATTTCGCCACCGCTTTTCCCTCTCCCTTTCGGCGCCGGGAGGGTGAGGGCAGAGCAGGCTCTTCCCGGCACGACGGCGCAACCCTCACTCGCCGCCTGCGCTCGCACCCTCTTCCGCGCGGGGCGAGAGGTCTCGGGTGCGGGCGCTACAGCAGCCGGCGGAAGTTGGCCCACATCGTCGCGGCGGCGGCGGTGACGCCGGCGATCCGCGCCGCCGTCTCCGCCTCCAGCCGCTGCTGGCCGCCGTCGCCCAGCACCCGCTGCAGCGAGGCTCCGTACTCGGCGATGCTGCTCCACTCCGCGACCGTCTGCGGCGTGACCTCGACGTGGAACTGGATGCCCCAGGCGGCCGCGCCGACGCGCATCGCCTGCACCCGGCAGGCGCCGTTGCCGGCGATGACGACGCCGCCCGGCGGCGGCTGCTGCACCTCGGCGCCGTGCCATTGCAGGCAGGCGAGCGGCGAGGCGAGCCCATCGAACAGCGCATCGGCCGGATCGCTGAGCGCCACCTCGGCCACGCCCACCTCCGGCCCCGGCATCAGCCCGACGCGGCCGCCCAGCGCCGCCGCCAGCAGCTGGTGGCCGAGGCAGACGCCGAGGAACGGCCGTCCGGCCTCGACCCAGCTGCGGATCGCCGCCTTCTCCGCCACCAGCCACGGATGCCGGTCCTCCTCCCAGACGTCCATCGGGCCGCCCATCACCAGCAGCGCCGCATAGCCGTCGAGCGGCGGAATGGCGTCGCCTTCGTCGAGGGCGACCTTATCCCAGGCGATGCCGTCGGCGGCCATCAGCCCTCGCAGGCTGCCCGGATGCTCGACGGCGATGTGCTGGAAGACGAGGATGCGCATGGCGGAGGCTCCTTCCCGGCGGGACGGCGCCTTACCTAGCGTGTCCGCCGCTCTGGCGCACCTTCCGCGTGCGGCCGTCGCGGCGGAACCGGCCGCCGCGTCGCCGGCGCCCTCGGCCGCGGCGCCGCGACGTGTGTCCGCCCTTTGCGCACGCGCCGCCGCTTGCCACATAAAGGCAGGCCGAGTTGCCGCAGGAGGACCGGGACATGTGGTTGATGTCGGGTAAGAAGACCCATCTGCCGACGGCCGCCGAAGCGCTGCCGGGCCGGACCGAGCCGATGGCGGTGCCGCCGCGGCATGCCGTCAACGGCCATGCGATGACCCCGCCCTTCCCCGCGGGCCTGGAGCAGGCGATCTTCGGTCTCGGCTGCTTCTGGGGTGCCGAGCGCAAGTTCTGGCAGCTTCCCGGCGTCTGGACGACGGCGGTGGGCTATGCCGGCGGCCATACCCAGAATCCGACATATCAAGAGGTGTGCTCCGGACGGACCGGCCACGCCGAGGTGGTGCTGGTGGTGTTCGATCCGGCGCAGATCAGCTACGCCCGGCTGCTGCAGGTGTTCTGGGAAAGCCATGACCCGACGCAGGGCATGCGGCAGGGCAACGACGTCGGCACCCAGTACCGCTCAGCCCTCTATACGACCACGGAGGAGCAGCGGCAGGCGGCGGAAGCCTCGCGCGACGCCTTCCAGCAGGCGCTGGACGCCGCCGGCTACGGCGCCATCACCACCGAGCTCGCCGCCGCCGGGCCGTTCTACTATGCCGAGGACTACCACCAGCAGTACCTGGCCAAGAACCCGGCGGGCTATTGCGGGCTGGGCGGCACCGGCATCGCCTGCCCGGCGGGCATCGATGCCGTCGCCGCCGGCTGACGGCGGGGACGGAGAAGGACGGGGATGACCGGGCCACCCGCCAGCACCCGCGCCAGCCTGCTCGGGCTGACCGGCTTCATCGTCGTCTGCCTCGGCGTCTCGTGGATCGCCGCCTGGGCCACCTCGACCAGCGTCGGCTGGTGGTACCCGACGCTGGTCAAGCCGGACTACACGCCGCCGGACGGCGCCTTCGGCCCGGTGTGGGTGGCGCTTTACATCCTGATGGCGCTGGCCGGCTGGCGGGTGTGGCGCAAGGCCGGCCTGCGCGGCGCCGGCGGCACCGCGCTGACGCTGTTCGCCGTGCAACTCTGGCTCAACCTGATCTGGTCGGTGCTGTTTTTCGGCCTGCAGCACATCGGTCTGGCGCTGGCCGACATCGTCCTGCTGTGGTTCGCCATCGCTGCGACCATCGTCGCCTTCTTTCGCATCGATCGCTTCGCCGCGGTGCTGCTGCTGCCCTATCTCGCCTGGGTTGGCTTTGCCGCACTGCTCAACTACCAGATCTGGCGGCTCAACTGACGGCCGCCGCGCCGGCTGGCAGGTGAGGGCGGCCGGCCGCCCTC
>JBDHSN010000142.1:0-8948 GCA_039808105.1 Rhodospirillales bacterium | reverse complement strand
GCTACAGCGGGATGTTGCCGTGCTTCTTCGGCGGCCGCAGCTCGCGCTTGCCCAGCAGCTTGCGCAGCGAGAGCGCAACGATGCCGCGGGTCTGCGACGGCTCGATGACGTCGGTGATGTAGCCGCGCGATGCTGCCATGAACGGCGAGGCGAACTCGGCCCGGTACTCCGCCACCAACTCCTTGCGGCGGGCCATCGGATCGGCGGCCTCCTTGATTTCCTTGTTGTAGAGAATGTTGACCGCGCCCTCGGCGCCCATGACGGCGATCTCCGCGGTCGGCCACGCATAGACGAAATCTGCCCCCATCTCCTGGCTGCACATCGCGAGATAGGCGCCGCCATAGGACTTGCGGGTGACGATGGTGATCTTGGGCACGGTCGTGCTGGAGTAGGCGAACAGCATCTTCGCCCCGTGGCGGATGATGCCGCCGCGCTCCTGCTCGATACCCGGCTGAAATCCAGGCACATCGACCAGCGTCACCACCGGAATGTTGAAGTCGTTGCAGAAGCGGATGAACCGCGCCCCCTTGTCGGAGGAGTCGATATCGAGCACCCCCGCCTTCTGCATCGAATTGTTGGCGATGATCCCGACCACCACGCCCTCAACCCGGCCGAAGCCGACGATCAGGTTCTGGGCGAACAGGGCGTGCACTTCCAGGAAGTCGCCGTTGTCCACCAGCCGGCCGATGATGCCGTGCATGTCCATCGGCTCCGACGGATCGGACTGGGCCAGATCGCTCATGCCGGGATCGTCGTACAGCTCGACCGGCTTGCTCAGATCGTGGGGCGGATCCTCGGTGTTGTTCGAGGGCAGGAAGCTCAGCAGCCGCTGCGCGATGGCGATGGCGTCATGGTCATCCTCGGCGACGAAGTGGACGTTGCCGCTGACCGACGCGTGCATCACCGCGCCGCCGACGTCCTCCATGCTCACGTCCCGGCCGGTGACCGCCTTGATCACCTGCGGGCCGGTGATGAACATCTGCGCGTTGTGCCGGGTCATGATGATCCAGTCCATCAGCGCCGGCGAATACGAGGCACCGCCGGCGCACGGCCCGGCGATGATGGCGATCTGCGGCACGACGCCCGACAGCAGCACGTTGCGATAGAAGACATCGCCGTAGCCGGACAGCGCATCGACGCCCTCCTGGATACGGGCGCCGCCGGAGTCCTTGAAGGCGACGACCGGCGTGCCGTTCTTCAGCGCGTAGTCGAGTGCCTGGCACATCTTCTTCGCGTGCATCTTGCCGAGAGTGCCGGCGACGACGGTGAAGTCCTGACTGAAGGCGGCGACCTGCCGGTGGCCGACATAGCCGGTGCCGACGATCACGCCGTCGGCAGGAAGATCCTTCTCTCCCATGCCGAACGCCGTGCAGGTGTGGCGGATGAAGGTGCCAAATTCCTGGAAAGTGTCCGGCTGAAACAACGCGGCAAGGCGCTCGCGGGCCGTGAGCAGCCCCTTCTCATGCCTCTTGCGAACCTGTGCTTCGCCGCCGGCGGCGAGGACGTGCGCGTGCTTCTCTCTAAGCGTTTTCAGACTCTTAGGGTCAAGAGACATGGCAATACGCTACCCCTTCCTGCGTGACGGCGGCCGACAGGCCTCTGCCTCGAAACAAGCGGGGCGCGCCCAACGCCGCCTCGGCACCTCGTCCGCATTCTTCCCCGCGCGGACCCTAAAAGGGGCCCAGAATCGCAATCTGTGTGGAGAAAAAGGGGCTTGATCGCCTTTCGCTTGTTCTTGGTCCCTGTTGGCGCCGGGCACGATAAGGGGGTCGGCAAAGCCTGTCAAAAAAAACATCGCAGGTGACTGCCGCCGTAAATTGATCGGCAGCGCGCTGAACTATCGGGGGAATGCTGCGCCGCGATAATGCTGCAGGATCATTGTGCGTACGCACAATGATCCTCGCGACGTCTGCTGCAATCGCGCAGCAATCGCGCGCAAATCAAACCGATGCTTGCGGATGACACCGGGAAAGTCGGCGCGGAGGTACCGGCACCGCGTCGCAAACGCCTCACAGCGCGGCGTCTACAGGCGCAGGTGAACGGCAATGACACCCGGATCGTCTTCTTTCCGGCGGCGCTGGAAGCGGAACAGCTCGCACAGCCGCAGCATCGGCCTGTTCTCCCGCAGCACATCGCCGATGATTTCGCGCACCCCCTTGCTGCGGGCATAGTCAATGATCCGACGCATCAGCAGCGGCCCCAGGCCGAGCCCGGCCATATCGCCCCGCAACATGATGGCGAACTCCGCCTGCTCGCCGTCGGGATCGGCAGCGATGTGCACCGCGCCGAACACCTCGGCGCGGCCAGGCGTACCCGGCTCCGCCAGCACCAGCGCCATCTCGCGGTCGTAGTCGATCTGCGTCAGCCGTGCCGCGAACGGATGGCTGAGGTGCTTCTTCGGCGCGAAAAAGCGCATGCGGATGTCCTCCGGCGACAGCTTGTCGAACAGCCGCTGGAACGCCGGCTCGTCCTCGGGCAACACCGGCCGGACGAGAAAGTGGCGCCCGTCGGGCAGCGGCACCTCCTCCTCCAGTTCGGTGGGATAGGGGCGGATCGCCAGCCGGCGGCCGCGCTGCCGGTCGTCGGCGCGGACGCGCAGCCGCGCGTCGAGAGCCAGCGCGCCGAATTCGTCGGCGAGCAGCGGATTGATGTCGAGCTCGACGACCTCACCCATGTCGATGATCAGCTGCGCCACCTTGATCAGGGTCAACGCGACCTCGCCGATCGCCACCGGCGACCGGCCGCGATACCCTTGCAGCAGGCCGAAGACGCGGGTGCGCCCCATCATCTCCTGGGCGAGGTGCATGTTCAGCGGCGGCAGCGCCAGCGCCATGTCGTCGATGATCTCCGCCGCCGTGCCACCCTGTCCGAACAGGATCACCGGCCCGAACTGCGGGTCTTCGGTGGCGCCGACGATCAGCTCGAAAGCGTCGGGACGCTCGACCATCGGCTGGATGGTAAAGCCGTCGACGCGGGCGTCGGGCCGGTGGCCGCGCACCCGCTCCAGCATCGCCTCCGCCGCGTCCCGCACGGTACCGGGGGCGCGCAGGTCGAGAACGACCCCGCCCACGTCGGACTTATGGACAATGTCCGGTGACAGGATCTTCAGGGTCACCGGGCCGGCCAGCGCGGCGGCAGCGCGGGCCGCGCTGGCCGGATCGGCCGCGGTGCGCGTCGCCACCACCGGGATGCCGTAGGCCTCCAGCACCTTCTGCGCCTCCGGCTCGGTCAGCCAGCCGCGCCCCTCCTCCAGTGCGCGATCGATCACCAGCCGTGCCGCCCGGGTATCGGGGTGAAACTGCTCGGGCACCGAGGGCGGCGTCTGCATCAGCATGTCCTGGTTGCGCCGGTAGTTCACCATGTCGATGAACGCGCGCACCGCCTGCTCAGGCGTAAGATAGGTCGGGATGCGGTGCGAGGCGAACAGCTGCCGGGAGGCGTCGCCCGCCTGCTCGCCCAGCCAGCAGGTCAGCAGCGATCGCTTCTTGTTTCGGCCGGCGGCGGCGGTCACCGCCCGGGCCGCCTCTTCCCCCCTGGCGACCGCGGTCGGGCAGCGCAGGACCAGCACCGCATCGACGTTGGGATCCGCCATCAGCACGCCGAGCCCGGCCTCGTAGCGCTCGGCCGGTGCGTCATCGAGGATATCGACCGGGTTGCCGCTGGTGCCGCTGCCCGGCAGGATCCGGTCCAGTGCCTGCACCGAGTCCGGCGTCAGCTCGGCCAGCTGCCCGCCGTGCGCCAGCAGCGCATCCGCCGCCATCACCCCGATGCCACCCCCGTTGGTGAGGATCGCCAGCCGGTCACCCTTGGGTGTCTGCCCCAGGCCGAGCGTCTCCACCGCCGCGAACAGATCGCCGATCTCGTTGACGCGCAGCATCCCGGCCCGCCGGAAGGCGGCGTCGTAGACCGCATCGGCCCCGGCCATGGCGCCGGTGTGTGACGTCACAGCTTCCGCCGCCGCCGGCGAGCGGCCGGCCTTGATCACCACCACCGGCTTCAGTCGCGCCGCCGCCCGGGCCGCGGACATGAACTTGCGGGCATGGGTGACGCCCTCGACGTACAGCAGGATGCTGCGCACTTCCGGTTCGCCGGCCAGATAGTCCAGCATGTCGCCGAAATCGACGTCCAGCATATCGCCCAGGGAAACGATGTGGGAGAACCCGATGCCGCGGGCGGTCGCCCAGTCGAGGACCGTGCTGGCGACGGCACCGGACTGGGCGACGAAAGCGAGGTGACCCGGCAGCGGCGTGACGTGGGCGAACCCGGCGTTCAGCCCGATCGGCGGCACCATCACGCCGATGGAGTTCGGCCCGACGATGCGCAGGTTGTGTTCCCGTGCCGCCGCCAGCATGGCGGCGCGCAGATCCTCTGCCGGCGCCTCGCCGGCCCCCTCGGAGCCGGGCGTCACCACGACCGCGGCGCGGGTGCCACGGTTGGCCAAAGCCATGATCAGCTCGGGAATCGTCGCCGGCGGCGTGGCGATGACCGCAAGGTCGGGTACCGTCGGCAGCGCGTCGACGTTGGGATAGGCGAGCACCCCCTCGATCGCCTGCCACCTGGTATCGACCGGCATGATCGGTCCGGCGAAGCCGCCGGCCAGCAGGTTGCGTGCCAGCACCGCGCCCAGCGAGCCCTTCTCCTTGCCGGCACCGACCAGGGCCGTTGATCTCGGTTTGAAAAGATAGTCGAGATTGCGGATGCTCATTTCTGGAACTCCCGACCGCTGGGGTCCGCGATCAAAACTGGTACGTATTGATACCAGCAAACGGAGAGAGGGATGGACGTCTGGCAAGAGGCCCGCCGGCATCTGGATGGATTGCCCGGCGGGAAGGGCTTGAACATCGCCCACGAGGCGGTGGACCGGCATGTCGCTCGCGACGGGGGCGACCGGGTGGCATTCCGCTTCATCCAAGCGGATACCGGGGTGCAGGATCTCACCTACAGCGAACTGGCCCGGCAGAGCAACCGCTTCGCCAATGTCCTGGGCACCCTTGGCATCGCCCCCGGCGATGCGGTGTTCTCGTTCGCCGGCCGCATCCCGGCGCTTTACGTCGCCGCGCTCGGCGCGCTGAAAGCCCGCGCCGTCTTCTCATCGCTTTTCACCAATTTCGGCGAAGAGCCGGTCCGCACCCGGCTCACCAAGGGCAGCGGCCGGGTCCTGGTGACGACGGCGCCGCTCTATGCACGGCGGATAGCCGCCATCCGCCCCTCCTTGCCCGGCCTCGCCCACGTGCTGACCGTCGGCAGCACCGTGCCGGACGGCGCGCTCGACCTCGATGGCCTGATGGCTGCGGCCGACGAGACCTTCACCATTGCACCGACCGATCCCGAAGACGTGGCGTTTGTCCACTTCACCAGCGGCACCACGGGCACGCCGAAAGGGGCGGTGCATGTGCACGCCGCGGCGATCGCCCATCATGCCACCGCCGCGAGCCTGTTCGACCTCCAGCCCGGCGACGTCTACTGGTGCACTGCCGATCCCGGGTGGGTCACCGGCATTTCCTACGGCCTGGTGGCGCCGCTGCTGCACGGCGTGACCGCCGTCGTCGATGCCGGGGAGTTCGATCCGGCGCGCTGGTACCGCATCATCCAGGAACAGCGGGTCAATGTTCTCTACACCGCGCCGACGGCCTTGCGCATGCTGATGAAGGCGGGAGCGCGGCTCGCGCGCTCCTTCGACCTCAGTTCGCTGCGACTGATCGCCAGCGTCGGCGAGGCCCTCAATCCGGAAGTCGTCCGCTGGGGCCGGCAGGCGTTCGGGCGCGATATCCACGACACCTGGTGGCAGACCGAAACCGGAGCGATCGTCATTGGCACCCCTGCCGACCAGGAGGTCGTTCTCGGCACCATCGGCCGCACGGTCGCCGGCATCGAGTCGGCGCTCGCCCGGCGGCAGTCGGACGGCACGCTCGCGTTCGTCGAGGGCGCGGACCAGGTGGGCGAGTTGGTCCTCAAGGCCGGCTGGCCCTCGATGTTCCGCGGCTATCTCGGTGAACCGCACCGCTACGCCAAGTCCTTCGTCGGCGACTGGTATCTCACCGGCGATCTGATGTGTCTCGACAGCGAAGGACGATTCTCCTTCGTCAGCCGCGGCGATGAACTGATAAAGTCCGCCGGGCACCTGATCGGACCCTATGAGGTGGAAAGCGCGCTCCTGGAACATCCCGCCGTCGCCGAGGCCGGTGCGATCGGCAAGCCCGACCCGCTGATCGGCGAGATCGTCAAGGCGTACGTGACTCTCAAGGACGGCTTTGAAGCCGACGAGACGCTGCGCGCCGAGCTGTTGGGGTTCGCCCGGCAGCGGCTTGGTCCGGCTCTTGCTCCGCGCGAAATCGTGTTCTGCCGCTCATTGCCAAAGACGAGCAGCGGCAAGATCGTGCGGCGCCTGCTGCTGGCGCGCGAGTTGGGCGTATCGGCGGCCGGTCTCGCCGATGTCGAAGCGCCGGAGCAACAGCCATGAGCCATGAACGCTGCCCGAGGCGGCAGCCGGCCACCGGGGCCGGCAACAGGCACTGAGGAAGAGACAATGAAAGAAGAGGAACTGCGCAGCGAGATCCTGACGGCGCTGAAGCAGGTGGCCCCCGAGGTCGATACCGCTGCGCTCGATTCCGAGCAGACCTTTCGCGACCAGCTGGGGATCGATTCCATCGACTATCTGAATTTTATCGTCGGCCTGGAAGAGCGCCTCGGCCTGCGAATCGCGGAGGTCGACTATCCGCGCCTGTCCAGTCTGGCCGGGTGCCTCGAATATCTCCGGTACCACCTGCCGACCGCCGGAGCGCTGCCCGGATCCTGATATTTATTCATTATCGCCAATCGGTTATCCAGCCCCTGCCGATGCCCGGCGGTCGCCAGTGCGAGCCGGGCTATGGCTGTGTCGCCCGCGCCATTGTATATATGGGGACATGCGGTTTTCCGCTTAACGAGGGATATCGATGATCGTGGCTTTTTTGTTGCCGCTTTTGTTGCCGCTTTTGTTGCTGCTTGCCGCGCCGGCCCATGCCGTCTCGGCCGACGGAGCGATCTATGCTGGCAAGGCCGACCGGGTGCTGGTGGTCAAGAGCGAACGCCGGCTCTATCTGGTTCGCGACGATCGCATCATCGCCACCTACATCGTCGCGCTCGGCCGTTCCCCGGTCGGACCGAAGGTGTTTCAGGGCGACGGCCGCACCCCGGAAGGGCTGTACACGCTCGATCGGCGCAATGATGAGAGCCGCTTCTACCGCTCGATCCATATCTCCTATCCCAACGCCCGCGACTACGCCGAAGCCCAGAAATATGGCGACCACCCCGGTGGCCTGGTGATGATCCATGGTCAGGCGGGGGACGCCGGCGGCGGCCGCTATGGCCGGCGGAGCTGGGACTGGACAGAAGGCTGCATCGCCGTCAGCAACGCGGAAATGGACGAAATCTGGGCAGCCACCGATGAAGGGACACCCATCGAGATCCTGCCGTGATCGGCGCCAGCCAGCTCCGCTGTCGCCTTCGAGAACAGGCCAAGGTCATGTCACACTTGATTTTTCTCCAGGTTAGAGTAAATAGCGCCGGGTGTGGAATCCTACGCTCACTATCCACCGGTTTTCAGCGATTTATCGCGGAGGGGAATATGAAGAAGGTCTACGGCAAAGTTCTGCCGGCCATCCTGCTGGCGAGCACCTTCGCCGTCGGTGCCTGCGCTTCGTCCAGCGAAGTCGACGATCTCAAGGCGAGCGTCAACACGCTGCAGCGTGATGTGGCCGGGCTGAAGTCCGATACCGCCGCGGCACGCGCCGAGTCGGCCAAGGCCGCCCAGGAGGCGCGCTCCGCCGCTGCGGCCGCCCAGCAGGCTGCTGCCGAGGCCAAGGCCGCTGCCAATGCGGCGACGGCTGCGTCCGACAAGTCGGACCGGATGTTCCAGAAGTCGCTGCGCAAGTAGCGACGCCGTCAGGTCCCGCGCGGCCGCCGTCCCGACGGCCGCGCGCCGATAAGCCGCTTTTGCGCCGGCAAGCGAAAAGGTTGGTCCTTCTCGCTCGCTTGGATCTTCCTTATGACAGCGCAGGCCCGCCTACCCCGTGGCGGGTGCATCTGATCATCCCCCGGCTGCCCCGCTTCGCTGCCGTCCGAGTACGTGACGCCACGGCACCCCTGGGGGATATTCCCCCTTCCTCACCTCGGTCCCGACTGGCTCGCGATGCAGAGCACCGCGGGTCGCGGCATCGTTGATGACGCCGACGCCCGGCCCGGCGCGGGGTCCACGGCAGCGTAAAGCCGTCTCGCTGCGCACGCCGCGCCGCATTTCCCGATAGCAGACCCGCCGATGGTCCGGCGCCGCGCGGTCATTCCGGCCTCGCCGGCGTTGCCCCCGCCTGCGGACAGGAAGCTTGACCAATCCCTAAATAGGTGTATTTTCCTATTAGGTGATGTCCGGTCATCCCCATCCGCTTCCGTTCCCTGCTCATCGAGGGCCGCATTGATGTTGTTCACACAAATCCAGCTTCGCCGCAGCCCCGCATCCGAATGGCAGGCTGCCAATCCGCTGCTCGCGGACGGCGAGATCGGCCTGGAAACGGACACCGGCAAGCTGAAGATCGGCAACGGGGCTGCCCGCTGGTGTGACCTCGACTACGCGCTGGAGGAGGTGTTCGGCGCCGACGAGAAGTCGAAGCTGGCGACCATTCAGGCGGGCGCCTGTGCCGCCGGCGCAACGGGTGATGCGCACGCCATCCGCACCGACAATCCGCACGGAACAACCGCCGCTCAGCTCGGTGCCGAGCCGCTGGGCGCGGCGGCGGCAACTCTTGCCGCCCACCAGACGGCCGCCGCGCCGGTGCACACCGCCGACCAGATCGCCGATGCGCCCGGCAGAGTGCTGATGACCGCCGCCGAGCGGAGCAAGCTTGCCGCCCTGCCGGCGACGGCGGCACCGGCGTCGCACGTCGGCGCCGGTGGCATCGCCGCCCACCCGCTGG
>JBDHSN010000141.1:0-9028 GCA_039808105.1 Rhodospirillales bacterium | reverse complement strand
GTCGAAACCGAGCAGTGGACGGACCGCAGCGACGGCAGCGTCCGCCTCGATCAGGTCATCTGGGTCGAGCGCGAAGGGCAGCGCCCGATCGTGCTGGGGCGCGGCGGCCAGCGCATCCGCCAGATCGGCGAGGCCGCGCGCAAGGAACTCGCGCGCCTGTTCGGCCACCCCATCCACCTCTTCCTGCACGTCAAGGTGCGCGAGCGATGGCGCGAGGATCCTGCGTTCTGGCGCTTGCAGGGACTGGTAGCGCGACGATAGCGCCGGATGGCGGAGACGCCGGCCCGGCGATCCGGGCCCGTCTCCGCAGCCAGCGAACCACGCTCACCCTAAACCGCTACCGCTACCCCATTAAGGGTGCGAACGGCGTCACTGAGCGCCCCGTCCTCGGTCTCGAAGGCACGTTCGGCATCGGTCAACGGCAGGCCGTTCTCGTCGATCTGCCGCCAGACCCAGTAGCTGCCGGTGTTCGTCGTCTGAACCCGTGCATAAAGCCGGCGGAAGAACCCGCGCCGACAGGGATGCGGTTCGGTGATCATGATGTCGTGAACGCCCAACGGTCGCCTTCCTTTCACCAGCCCAGATGCCGCTTGCATCGACGGGCGAAGTGTAGCACAGCGAACTCGATGCACAAGCGAGGCCATGCGTAAGAGCTATGCACATTTGTGTCATGCCTATGTTTTGAGCAGACGCTTCCGTTGGCACAGTAACCTCGAACCGAGCCGACGACCCGATGGAGTGGAGTGACGAAGCCGTGGTCCTGTCGGCACGCAGCCTGGGCGAGAGCGCGCTGGTGATCTCGGCGCTCACCCGCGAGCACGGCCGCCACGGCGGCCTGGTGCGCGGTGGCAGCGGCCGGCGGTCGCGGGGCGTCCTGCAGCCGGGCGGCCGCATCGCCTGCCGCTGGCGGGGCCGCACCGCCGAACAGCTCGGATCCTATACCTGCGAGCCGGTGGCGACGCTCGGGCCGGCGGTGCTGGCGGACGCTGCCCGGCTGGCGGCGGTGGTGGCCGCCTGCGCCGTGCTCGATACGGCCCTGCCGGAGCGCGAGCCGGCACCGGCCACGTTCGCGGCGTTGCACGGGTTGTTGGCGGCGATCGAGCGGGATCCGGGGTGGCCGTGCGCGTACGTGCGCTGGGAGGTGGCGCTGCTCGCCGACCTCGGCTTCGGGCTCGACCTCTCCGCCTGCGCGCTGACCGGAGCGCGCGAGGGGCTGGCTTACGTCTCCCCGCGGACCGGCCGGGCGGTGGCCGCCGACGCAGCGGGACCATGGCAGCAGCGCCTTCTCGCCCTGCCCGCCTTTCTAGCCGATCCGGCGGCACCGACTGGCCAAGACGATATTCTCGCCGGCCTCGCGCTCGCCGGGCACTTCCTGCGCCGCTGCGTCTATGCCGAGCATGACCGCGACCTGCCGGCCGCCCGCCGTCGGCTGCCGCTGGTGATCGCCCGCGTCCGCCCGTCCGGCACCGCCATCGGCGAAGGATAGGCCATGGCCTCCGCTGCACCGCCGCCGGCCGCTCCCGAGTCCAGCATCGAGGACGTTCCGCTCGCGACGGCGATCACCGAGCGCTACCTCACCTACGCCGTCTCCACCATCGTCGGCCGCTCGCTGCCCGATGCCCGCGACGGGCTGAAGCCGGTGCACCGGCGGCTGCTGTGGGCGATGCGCCAGCTCCGCCTCGACCCTTCCGCCGGCTTCAAGAAGTGCGCCCGCGTCGTCGGCGATGTCATCGGCCGCTACCACCCACATGGCGACGTGGCGGTGTACGAGGCGCTGGTCCGGCTCGCCCAGGATTTCGCCGTGCGCTGGCCGCTGGTCGAGGGGCAGGGCAACTTCGGCAACATCGACGGCGACGGCCCGGCCGCCATGCGCTACACCGAGGCGCGCCTTACCGACGTCGCCGAGGCACTGCTGGAGGGCATCGACGAGGACGCCGTCGACTTCCGCCCGACCTACGACGGCGAGGACGAGGAGCCGGTAGTGCTCCCCGCCGCCTTCCCCAATCTGCTGGCCAACGGCGCCTCGGGCATCGCCGTCGGCATGGCGACCAGCATCCCGCCGCACAACGCCGCCGAGATCTGCGCCGCCGCCATCCACCTTATCGACCATCCCAGCGCGTCGGTCGAGGAGCTGATGGCGCTGCTGCCGGGTCCCGATTTTCCCACCGGCGGCGTGCTGGTGGAGGACGCGGCGATACGCGCCGAGGTCTACCGCAGCGGTCGCGGCAGCCTGCGCCTGCGCGCCCGCTGGACGGTGGAGAAGACGAAAGAAGGGCCGGTCATCGTCGTCTCCGAAATTCCCTGGCAGGTGCAGAAGGGCAAGCTGATCGAGCGCCTCGCCGATCTCCTCGCCGAGCGCAAGCTGCCGTTCCTCGCCGACGTGCGCGATGAATCCACCGAGGCGGTGCGCCTGGTGCTGAAGCCGCGCGGCCGCCCGGTCGATGCCGAGGCGATCATGGCCGAGCTGTTCCGGCTGACCGACCTGGAAGTGCGCATCGGCGTCAACCTCAACGTCCTCGTCGACGGCACGACGCCGCGGGTCCTCGGCCTGCGCGACTTGCTGCAGGCCTGGCTGACGCACCGTCGCGAGGTGCTGCGCCGGCGCAGCCTGCATCGCCGCGGCCGCATCGACCAGCGGCTCGAACTGCTGGCCGGCTTTCTCATCGTCCACCTCAACCTCGACGAGGTGATCCGCATCGTCCGTGAGGAGGACGATCCGAAGGCGGCGCTGATCGCCCGCTTCGGCATCAACGACGTGCAGGCCGACGCCGTGCTGAACATGCGGCTGCGCCAGCTTCGCAAGCTGGAGGAGATCGCGCTGATCACCGAACGGGACGGCCTGCTGGCCGAGCGCGCCGGGCTTGAGGCGCTGCTCGCCGACGAGGGGTTGCTGTGGCGGCGCATCGCCGGGGAGGTGGCGGCCACCTCCCTGCGCTTCGGCCCGGCGACGCCGCTCGGCCGCCGCCGCACCACCATCGCCGCGGCGCCGGCCGCAGGGGTGGCGCCGCCGCGGGCGGTAGCGGCCGCCGCCACCCAGCCGATCACCGTGCTGTGCTCGGAGAAGGGCTGGATGCGGGCGGTTGCGGAGCATCTCGACGACGAGGCGCTGGCGGCCGTCCGCTACAAGGAGGGCGACGGGCCACGCTTCGCCGTTCACGCCACCACCGGCGATAAGCTGCTGATCCTCGCCAGCCAGGGCCGCATCTATACCCTCGCCTGCGACCGGCTGCCGGGCGGCCGCGGTTTCGGCGAGCCGCTGCGGTTGCTGGTCGAGCTGCCGCCGCCGTTCGAGCCGCAGGCGCTGCGGGTCTCGCGGCCGCCGGGCCGGCTGCTGATCGCCTCGGACGCCGGCCGCGGCTTCCTCGTCGACGAGGACGCGGTGCTCGGCCAGACGCGGACCGGCAAGGCGGTGCTGACCCTCGGGCAGGGCGAGCAGGCGGCGTTCCTGCGCGAGGTGGCGGCCGAGGACGACAGCATCGCCGTCGTCGGCAGCAACCGCCGGCTGCTGGTCTTCCCGCTGGCCGAGCTGCCGGTGATGGCGAAGGGCCGCGGCGTGCTGCTGCAGCGCTACCGCGACGCCAAGCTCAGCGATGTCGTCAGCTTCGCCGCCGCCGCCGGCCTGAGCTGGAAGAGCGGCCGCGGACTGCGCACCGAAACCGACCTGCGTCCCTACACCGGCAAGCGCGGCCAGCCCGGCCACACCGTCCCCCGCGGCTTCCCCGCCAGCGGGAAGTTCGCGGGGTAGCGCTGGGATAGCCGGCCTGCGCGACCTAAAGGCTGTCCTGGCGCAGGTCGGTCCAGGTCGAGGTGAACGGGCGCTTCAGGAAGGTCGCCCACAGGAAGTTCACCGAATAGCGCCAGCCCACCTTCACCAGCCCCTCGTGGGCGAACCGCCGTCCCGAGGACAGTGCCCGCAGCCGGAACGAGAACTTCACCACCCCGACCTTGCTCAGGCGGCGGGCGAGGTCGGTATCCTCGCCGTAGAAACTGAAGTCGGAATTGTAGCCGGCCTCGTTCAGACCTTTCCGCGAGACGATGAAGTTTCCGCCCTGCAGCATCGATCCGGCCCGGATGACGAAGCGGACCAGGACGTAGAACAGGAACGCCACCCGGTAGAACAGGCCGACCGTCAGCCGCGAGGCCAGCGATATGTCGTAGTAGAGGTACGGGCCGCTGACGGCGACGAGGTCGGGGACGCGGGCGAACTCGATGAGGGCGGTGTCCAGCCAGCCCTCGGTCAGCATCGTATCGGCATCGATGTTGGCGATGAGCCGGCCCCGCGATGCGAGATATCCGGCTCGCCGCGCCTGCACGAGCCCCTTGACCGGCTCGTCGACGACGATGACGCCGGAAGTGGCCGCGGCGATGGCTCGCGTTGCATCGGTACTGGCATTATTGACGACGATGATTTCGCACGGGTAGCCGGCGCCCGCCACCTCGGCCTTGATCGAGGCGAGGCAGCGCCCGAGCAGCGCTTCTTCGTTGTGGGCCGGCACGACAAAGCTGACCAACGGAACACTTGCCATTTCTCACCGTCTCGCGGAGTTCAGGCCGCACGCGTCATCGGTTCGCGCAACCGCCGTAGCAGCGGCGCCGGCCCATACTGTTTCGGTGGCGAATCAATCAACGATCAGTAATGCGCAAAACGTGCGCTCTTTCGTCTACGCCGATGCATTATTGGGTAACGGGCGCGGCGCGATTGGTCAAGTGTGTATTGCGCTTATTTCAAAGCCACAATCTGGTATTATTTAATGAAGATTTAATGTCAGTTCTGTTATGCTTGTGTTGATTAACAAGCGGCTGGCCGCGGTTGCCGCGAGCCGGCGCCAGGATCAAACCGACGGAAGACGCGAGCGGTCGGCGGTGGCGACGCAAGGATCGCGGAAACGGCTACATGAGGCTGTTGCCGCGGCCGCGCTGGTCGTCGCGGGGCGGCAGCATGGCGAGGGTGGTGCGGGCGATCAGCCGGCGGAACAGCGGATCGTCGGGCGATTCCACCTCGCCGCTGCTGGAGAACGCCCAGGAACGGGCGTCGGCGTTGCCGCAGAAGGCGATCAGGACGCTGGCGCCGCGCCACGACCCCGGCGTCGGAAAGTCGGCGCGGCGGCCGCACAGCAGGTTCGCCGAAGTCCCCGGCGATGCATTCAGCAGGACGACGACGGCATAGCCGGCCGGCACCTCCTGCGCCGAGGCAAGGGCAAAACTGACGCCGGTGCCGGGGACGTTGCCCTGCATCGCATCGACGACGGCCTGCGCGACCTCGGCTTGCGGCAGCGGCGGGAACGGGTTGCCGACGACGATCACCGGCATGACGCCACCGCTGGCGCCGAAGGCGAACTCGCTGCGCACGCCGGCGCGGAAAAGGGTGTCGTACGACGTCTGGGTCACCACCGCCGAGCACCCGGCCAGCAGCGCCGACGCCAGCGCCAGCCCCGCAACCCATCCTCTGCCCACCGTCCCTCTCCTTCGTCCCGCCTGTCCCCGCCCCTTGCACTATAGCGGCAGGATGGGGCGGCACGAGGGGTCAGAAAGCGGGCGGCCGACCGGCGGCGAGCGCTGCCCCTGGTACCGCCCGACATCGGGCCGGCACAGCCGCGGTGCGGGTTCGGCGACGTGAGACAGGCGCCGGACGCCAGCGGACAGTCGCTCACCCGCCGGCCTTGGCCACCGCCTCGGCGAGTTCCTGCTTGTTCATCGCCGATCGGCCTGCGATGTGCTTCTCCTTCGCCTCCTGGTACAGCTCCGCCCTGGTCCGGTCGGTCTCGCCCGCTGCGGCCGTGCCGGACTTGCGCGCGCCCTTGCCGGCCTCGCCCCCGGCCGTCTCGCCGCGGCGCTCGCGCTCCTTGGTGTGCTTCAGGTTTTCCCGGTTCTTCTCGTCGCTTTCGTACTTGGAGGCGCCGGCCTCGCGCAGGCCGATGGCGATCGCCTGCTTCCGGTTCTTCACCTTTTCACCGGCACTGGTCTCGAGCTCGCCCTCCTTGAACTCGTGCATGACCCGCTCGACCGTCTCCTGCTGCTCCTTGCTCTGCGCCGCCATTTCCTAAGTCCTCCGCTGGGATAAGCGCACAACGGGCGGCAGAGCGGCGGTGTTCCCTTTCGCGGGACAGGACCGGGGGATGCCGGCGGACGTGCGGCCGATCGCCGCCACGCCGCCTGACGGACTCATCCCGCTTGAGTCAAGATTTTGCACGAACCCCAGGCCGCTGAAAATCGGGGGTTCTTTCTTGTGCAAAGGTCGTGTGCAGAATGCGGGCATTGTCGCCTTGAAAATATAGTTCGTGGTGCTATAGTCCATGGCGTGGGGGTGGTGTGCGGATTTACAAGGCCAGATGGCTCGCGCGGTTTATGCGCCGCGAGCGGATCGCCGACCGCAGTTTGCGCGAGGCCATCACCCGCGCCGAGCGGGGGCTCGTGGATGCCGACCTCGGCGGCGGTATCATCAAGCAGCGTGTGGCGCGCGAGGGTCAGGGACGTTCCGGCGGTTATCGCATGCTCGTCGCCTGCCGCGCTGGCGAGCGGGCGGTTTTCCTTTATGGCTTCGCCAAGCGGGAGCGCGAGAACATCGACCCCGATGAGTTGCTGACGCTCCGCGAGATCGGCGCAGCCTGGTTGACGGCGGATGAACGGCATATCAGGCAAGCGATCGAAGAGGGCCTTTTGCAGGAGGTGCGCGATGACGAAGACGAACAGTCCTAGCCGGTTGACCCGTGCGTTGATGGAGACGGCGAACGACATGCGCCGCGTCGGCATTCTGGACGAGGAGAGCCACAGGAAGATCACGCTGCGCCATCTTGGCGATACGCCGCTCACGGCCAACGAGCCGTTGACCGGGGAGCAGATCCGCGAACTGCGCGAGCGCGCCAATCTCAGCCAGGCGGTGTTCGCGCGATATCTGAACCTCACGGTCGGCTACGTCTCGCAAATGGAGCGGGGAACGAAGGTCCCGAAAGGCCCGGCCCTTGCGCTGCTGAATGTTATTCGCCGCAAGGGCATCGAGGCCATTATGTAAGGCCGCGCCGCGACCACCTACGAATGGAGCACGAGTTGATCCGCGCCCGCGCCGGCGAGGGTCGCAGCCGAGCGAAGGCACTCGGGCAGCACATGAGCCGCCCACAGAAGCTCCCGCCGCAGCAGCAGGAAGAGGCACGGAGGCGGCAGGAGCAAGGTGCCACGCTCAGGGAACCCGCTAAGAGCTACAATGTCGGGGTGGCGACGATTTCGAGGCTTGCAACATAAGCGCACGTACAATTCGGCATGATATCGATGCGTGCCGTCGGCTTGTGATTGATATATACAATGGTTAAGAGGTTTTTTGATCGTCTGCCAGCAAGCTGGCAAGATCTTGAACAGATGACTCAACAAGCATTTGCTGAGATGGGATACAAGAGTACTCGTGCACATAAGCTTAAAACAATTCGAGGAACCTCAGAAATTGACGTTTATGCTATAAAACACTCAATGCCAATTCCCACAGTCGTATTGTGTGAATGTAAGCACTGGGATAAACCTGTTCCCCAGAATGTCATTCACGGATTTCGGACGGTTTGCTCAGATGCAGGCGCGCATTTTGGGATAATCATATCTAAAAGGGGATTCCAGCATGGCGCAGAAGAAAGTCGTATTTATACAAACATTCATTTGATGAATTTTGACGAGTTCCAGTGCACCTTTTTCAATGAGTGGAAGACAGGTGCTATGATGATGCTGGCAAAAATGCATGATCAACTTCTACCAATTTTCCGCACATCTCGTGGAATTTTTTGTGATGGAAACTGTGAGCAAATAGATAAAAATAAGATCCATGGGGTAGATGTCTTTCGTAAGTACGCAATATTTTTTGGCGAAGGAGTATATTCAGATTACTTTATTGGTAACCGCTCATTTCCGGCAACTGTCAATGACCCTCGGGGCAATCCACACGAAATTACACGCATAACTATTAACTCACATCGAGAATATCTAGAAATTGCAAGGCGGGCTGTGGTTGACGGAACCTCGCATTTCAAACTCCCTACACTACACTTTTCAAAGACGGGGCAGGAATTAAGCTCTTAGTAGCCATGTCGGCCCGCTAGCGGAACATGGCTTTCAATGTCCACTGCGCGGCTCGGCTGATGGGGATCAAAGCCCGCTGTCCGCGCTGCGGCTCTTGTCGGGAGCCTCTCCGCCTTCCTCGCGCAGCTCCTCGTTCGGGCCCGCAGCCTTGTCGCGCAGGCGTTTCGACGGTATCGTTCGTCGTATTCAGCGTTCCCCTGTCCGCGCGAGGCGCGCGCGGTCAGGACGTGTGCTGGCTGCCGATGTACTTTTCGGTCTGCATCTCGAACAGGCGGCTGGCGGTGCGCTCGAACTCGAAGGCGCCGTCGCCGGCGGGGTAGAGGGTCTCGGGCGGCCGTTCGGCCGAGCAGATCAGCTTCACCTTGTGCTCGTAGAGGGCATCGACGAGGGTGACGAAGCGCTTGGCCTCGTTGCGCTTGGCCGGGGTCAGGCCGGGGATGCGGGAGAGGAACAGCACATCGAAGCGGCCGGCGATGGCGAGATAGTCGGCCGGCCCCAGCGGCTGCTCGCACAGCTCGGCGAAGCTGGCGAAGGCGATGTCGTCCGACGCGCGGCGGATCTCGACGGCGCGGCCGTGCACCGTCAGCGTCTGCGGCCCGACCTCGCCGCCGTGGGTCAGCCGGCTGAAATACTCCTCCAGCCGGCGGTCCGTCGTCTCGTCCAGCGGGGTGATGTAGACGTTCATCGAGCGCATGCTGGCGAGGCGGTAGTCGGTGCCGGAATCGAGGTGCATCACGTCGAGCTTGCGCTCGATCAGCGCGATGAACGGCAGGAAGTTCTCGCGCTGCAGGCCGTCCTTGTAGAGGTCGCGCGGCGGCCGGTTGGAGGTGGCGACGACGACGACGCCGGCCTCGAACAGCGTCTCGAACAGCCGGCCGAGCATCATCGCATCGGCGATGTCCTGCACCTGGAATTCGTCGAAGCACAGCAGCCCGCACTCGCGGGCGACATCACGGGCGAGCGCCGGCAGGAT
>JBDHSN010000140.1:0-9134 GCA_039808105.1 Rhodospirillales bacterium | reverse complement strand
CAGCTGCTGTGGCCGGTGCTGCGCGAGACCTTCGGCCGCGGCGAGGCCGCCTGCCGGCCGCGCATCGCCACCCGCGGCCTTGCCGACAGCTTCGTCGATCCGGCCGTGGCCTTCCTGTCCGACAAGGGCGCCGAGATCCGCCTGCACACCCGCCTGCGCTCGATCGACGCCGACGGCGGACGCGCCCGGCTGCTCCATTTCGCCGGCGGTGGCGGCAGCGAGGTGGCGATCGGCGACGATGAGACGGTGATTGTGGCCGTCCCACCGGCAGTGGCGGCCTCCCTGCTCCCGGACGTAGTGACGCCGCAGCAGAGCCGGGCGATCGTCAACGCCCATTTCCGCCTTGACCAAGCGGTGCCGGCGCCCGACTTCCTGGGACTGGTGGGTGCCACCGCACAATGGGTTTTCGTGCGCGACGATGTCGCCTCGGTGACGGTGAGCGCTGCCGACGACTTGGCCGAAGAGAGCAACGAGACGATCGCGACGCGGCTGTGGCCGGAGGTTCAGCAGGCGCTGCAGCTATCGGCGCGCCCCCTGCCACCGTTTCGCATCGTCAAGGAGAAGCGGGCGACGTTCGCCCAGACACCGGCGGAAGCCGCCCGCCGGCCGGGCCCGCGAACGCCCCTTGCCAACGTGCTGCTGGCCGGGGACTGGACCGCCACCGGGCTGCCCGCGACCATTGAGGGAAGCGTGCGCTCCGGACACACCGCTGCCGCGTGCGTCTTCGCAGGTGCAGCTAACGCTTGACATGACGTGTCGATTCAAGCGACCAACCTCCGGGAAAAATGTGACATAGGAGTGACAGTGGACGGTTCCACCGAACATTACCGGAGCACGGTCATGAAGGGAGTGAGGCCCATGCGGATGCAGAAGGCCAGCCAGCCTTCCATCGACAGTGACCTCGACCTGACGATTGCCGAAGCCGCCTCCTGGCTCCGTCGCCAGCAGGACGGCGATGGTCACTGGGTGTTTGAGCTGGAAGCCGACGCGACGATTCCCTCCGAGTTCATTCTTCTGCACCACTACCTCGATGAGATCGACGAAGCGCTGCACCGCAAGATCGCCGTCTATCTGCGTCGGACCCAGGGCTCCCACGGCGGCTGGTCGCTGTATTACGGCGGCGACTTCGACCTGAGTGCGACGGTCAAGGCCTACTACGCGCTCAAGCTGACCGGCGATGATCCGGCAGAGCCGCACATGGTGCGCGCGCGCACGGCGATCCTGGCAGCGGGCGGGGCAGCCTGCAGCAACGTCTTCACCCGCATCCAGCTCGCGCTGTTCGGCCAGGTGCCGTGGCGGGCGGCGCCGTGGATCCGGCCGGAAGCGATGCTGATGCCGAAGTGGATGTTCTTCCACATCGACAAGGTGTCCTACTGGTCGCGGACCGTCATGGTGCCGTTGTTCGTGCTGGCGGCCCTGAAGCCGCGGGCGCGCAATCCGCGCGGCATCGGCATCGCCGAGCTGTTCCTGGTTCCGCCCGACGAGGTGGACGACTTCCAGCACAACCCGACCGGCAGCCGCGCCGGCGAGGCATTCCTCGCCATCGACCGCATCGGCCGCATCGTCGAGCCGCTGTTTTCCAAGCATCTGGAGAAGCGCGCCATCGCCAAGGCGATCGCCTTCATCGAGGAGCGGATCAACGGCGAAGACGGCCTCGGCGGCATCTTCCCGGCGATGGCCTACGCGCTGATGATGTTCGATGCGCTGGGTTATCCGCGCGATCATCCGCATGTCGTCGCTACCCACGCGGCCATCGACAAGCACGTGGTGATGCGCGAAGGCGAAGCCTACGTGCAGCCGTGCCTCTCGCCGGTCTGGGATACCGGGCTCGCCCTGCACGCGCTGCTGGAAGCGGACGCCGGCACGGCAAACGACGATGGTGCGGTGGAGGCCGGCTGCCGCTGGCTGACCGACCGGCAGGTTCTGGACGTACGCGGCGACTGGATCAGCGAACGCCCCGACGTGCGGCCGGGCGGCTGGCCGTTCCAGTACCGCAACGCCCACTATCCGGACGTCGACGATACCGCGCTGGTGGCGATGGCGCTGCACCGGGCGAACGAGACGGAGCACGCGTACGCAATCGAGCGGGCGCGGGAATGGATCGTCGGCATGCAGAGCCGCAACGGCGGCTGGGGCGCCTTCGATGCCGAGAACGAGCACTACCTGCTCAACAGCATCCCTTTCGCCGATCACGGCGCCCTGCTCGATCCGCCGACCGCCGATGTCACCGGCCGCTGCCTCGGCCTGCTCGCCCAGCTCGGCTCCCGGCGGGACGATCCGGAAGTGGCGCGCGCCATTGCCTACCTGCACGACCAGCAGGAACCGGACGGCTCCTGGTTCGGGCGCTGGGGTACAAACTACATCTACGGCACCTGGTCGGTGCTGGTGGCGCTCAACGCCATCGGCGAGGATCTGCAGGCGCCCTGCATCCGCAAAGCCGTCGATTTTGTGAAGAGCCGACAGCGCGAAGACGGCGGCTGGGGCGAGGACTGTGCCAGCTATTGGCCGGAGCGGCGGACGGAGGTCAAGGCCAGCACGCCGACGCAGACCGCCTGGGCGGTCCTGGCGCTGATGGCGGCGGGTGAAGTGGACAGCCCGGAAGTGCGGCGCGGTATCGACTTCCTGCTGGCGGCCCCCCGCGACGGCGGTCAGTGGCACGAGGAACTGTACAACGCCGTCGGCTTCCCGCGCGTCTTCTACCTGAAGTACTACGGCTACAGCGCGTTCTTTCCGCTGTGGGCGCTGTCCCGCTACCGCAACCTGACGCGCAGCAACGAGCGCAAGACCCCGGCATTCGGCATCTGACCGTCGGCGCAGCGAACCAGCCGACACCACCCCGGGGGATGCAAGCCACCGGCATCGTCACCGGACTGGAGCGCGAGGCGCAGTGCTTCCGCTCCCTTCCCGGCTGCGACCCGGACCCGGCAGTCGCCTGCCACGGCCCCGGCCCGGGCGCGGCGGCGGATGCAGCGGCAGCGCTGCTGGCCCGGGGGTGCGGGGCGCTGGCGAGTTGCGGGTTTGCCGGCGGCCTCGATCCAGGCTTGCGGCCGGGCGACGTGATCGTCGCCGAAGCCGTCGCCGCCGCCGATGGATCATGGATAGCAACCGACACAACCTGGCGACAGGCCCTGCTGTCGCACCTGCGCGCGACGGGCGGCCATCGCTGCGTCGGCGGCCGCCTCGCCGGCCTTGATCAGCCGCTGCTGACGATTGCGGAGAAAGCCGCCGGCGGGCGCCGCCTCGCGGCCTCAGCCGTTGACATGGAGAGTACCGTGGTGGGTCGCGCAGCGGTGGCGGCGGGGGTGCCGTTCCTGGTGGTGCGGGTGATCCTCGATGCCGCCGACCGGCCCATTCCCGCCTGGCTCGCCGCGACCCTGGATCGGCGGGGCCGCCCGCAGCCCCGCCGACTGCTGGCGGGGCTGGCGACGCACCTGGGTGACCTGCCGGCGCTGTTGCGCCTCGCCGGCGACGAGCGCCGGGCGCTCGCTGCCTTACGCCGCGTCGCCCTCGACGCGGGTCCGCACCTTGCGCGGCCGTAGCCGCTTCGGCTCCTCGGCGTCGATCGTCACCTTCTTCATCAGGCTCTCGAAGATGAACTCGGCAGGCCGCTGATTGTCGAGCGCAATGTCCGCCGCCATCGGTCCTTCGGTGCGGAAACCGCGCAGCTTGACCATCAGCGCCTTCCACGGCCGGCGCAGCGTATCCTCGACCGCGGTGCCCTCATAGCCGCAGTGCACCATGCAGTCGGCACACTTCTCATAGTTGCCGGTACCGTACCGCTCCCACTCGGTGGTCTCCATCAGCTCCTTGAAGCTGCGGACGTAGCCTTCGCCGAGCAGGTAGCAGGGGCGCTGCCAGCCGAAGATGTTGCGGGTCGGCGTCCCCCACGGGGTGCACTGGTAGGTCTGGTTGCCGGCGAGGAAGTCCATGTACAGCGCCGACTGGCTGAACCGCCACGGCGTCTTGCCGCGCAGCTTGAGGATGTCGCGGAAGAGCTGCTTGGTACGGGTGCGATTGAGGAAGTGCCGCTGCTCCGGCGCGCGCTCGTAGGCATACCCCGGTGCCGCGGTGATCCCCTCCACATCCAGCTCGTTGGTGCAGAAGTCGAAGAAGCGGGCGGCGTCCTCCGCCTTCATGGTGTTGAACAGGGTGCAGTTGATGTTGACGCGGAAGCCGGCCTCGCGCGCCTTGCGGATCGCGGCAACCGCGCGCTTGAAGGTGCCGGGCTGGTTGACCGCCGTGTCGTGATGCTCCTCCAGGCCGTCCAGATGGACGGAGAAGGTGAGGTACGGCGTCGGCTTGAACAGGTGCAGCTTTTTTTCCAGCAGCAGCCCGTTGGTGCACAGGTAGACGAACTTCTTGCGGGCGACGATCCCCGCGACGATCTGGTCGATCTCCTTGTGCAGGAGCGGCTCGCCGCCAGGGATGGAGACGACCGGGGCGCCGCACTCGTCAACCGCGGCAAGGCACTGGGCCACGCTGAGACGGCGGTCGAGGATCGCGTCCTCATAGTCAATCTTGCCGCAACCGGGGCACGCCAGATTGCACCGGAACAACGGCTCGAGCATCAGCACCAGCGGATACTTCTCTTCCCTCCTCAGCTTCTTGCCGAGGATGTAGGCGCCGACGCGCATCTGCTGAAGAGCAGGAACAGCCACGATTCTTCCCCCTGATCTAGCTCGCGCCGACGGTATTTGCCGTCAGTTCGCGCGGCAGCTTGAACTGCATGTGCTCCTCGACACCGGCCAGTTCCTCGACCACCACGCGGCCGAAGTCGCCGAGGCGGGCGATCAGATCCTGGACCAGCTCCTCGGGAGCCGAGGCGCCGGCGGTGACGCCCACCGTTCGCACTCCCTGCAGCCATTGCGGATCGAGGCTGCGGGCGTCGTCGATCAGGTAGCTGGGCACGCCCAGCTCCGCGCCGATCTCGCGCAGGCGGTTGGAGTTGGAGCTGTTGCGGGCGCCAACGACGAGCAGCATGTCGACCTGCGCCGCCAGGTCGCGCGCCGCCTGCTGGCGGTTCTGGGTGGCGTAGCAGATGTCCTTGGACCCAGGCCCGGTGATCGCCGGGAAGCGCTGCCGCAGCGCTTCGATGATGTCGCGGGTATCGTCGACGCTGAGGGTGGTCTGCGTGACATAGGCGATCTTTTCCGGATCACGCACGTCGACCTTTGCCACGTCCTCGGTGTTGGAGACGAGATGCACGCCGCCCGGAATGCGCCCTTGCGTGCCTTCGACCTCGGGATGCCCGGCATGACCGATCAGGATCACCTCGCGGCCCTTGCGCGCGTGATTGCGCCCTTCCTTGTGGACCTTGGTCACCAGCGGGCAGGTGGCGTCGATCACCGGCAGGTTGCGACGGACCGCTTCCTGTTCGACCTTGGTCGAAACGCCGTGGGCGCTGAAGATGGTCACCGCCCCTTCCGGAATCTCGTCGAGCTCCTCGACGAAGACCGCGCCTTGCGCGCGCAGCGATTCGACGACGTGCTTGTTGTGGACGATCTCGTGCCGGACATAGACCGGCGGTCCGTACAGTGCCAATGCCCGTTCGACGATCTCGATCGCCCGCTCGACGCCGGCACAGAAGCCGCGAGGCTTCGCCAGCAGCACACGAAGCACCGGCTTTTCTTCCTGCAACACGCTGATCGCTCTCCTTGCCACCTCTCCGCTCGACTGCAGTGCACCATAAGGGGCTCATGAGGCCCTGCAAATGCCGATTAGACCCTTAAACTACTCAGGTATTCACGCGTGACCTTTTCGCCACCACACCCGCCGCCGCGTTGTGGCTTGCCCGCGCACGCCTGCCGAGGGAGAGGCGCCGGCGGCCGCGGGACCGCGACGGATCAGAGGCGTGTCGGATTGGGGGCGTCACCGTAAACGGCGCGCGGATCAAAGGTCTTCTCCTGTTCGACGAAACGCAGGCTGGGACCGCCGTCGGTCACTTCCACCGCCCGGTAGAAACACGACCGGTAACCGACGTGACAGCTCGCCGAACCCTCGATCGACACCCGCAGCCAGACGGCATCCTGATCGTCATCGATCCGCAGCTCGACCACCTTCTGCACCAGGCCGCTCGTCGCGCCCTTGTGCCACAGGCAGGCCCGGCTGCGCGACCAGTAGTGCGCTTCGCCGGTGGCGATGGTGCGCCGCAGCGCCTCGGCGTTCATGTAGCCCAGCATCAGCACCTCGCCGGTTGCGGCGTCGGTGGTAACGGCGGGAATCAGTCCGTCGGCATCGAACTTCGGTGCCAGCTCGTGGCCTTCTTCCACCTGTTCGACGCTCGTGCGCTGGGCGAAAGCCGCCGCCTGGGGGCCAGTCATGATCATGACACTCCTTTCGTGCCCTGGCGCGGCTCATATGCCATTCCGATGGCACGTCGGCAAGCCTGCCCGCTGCTTTTGTGTTCACAAGACCGGGTCAATCGGCTAGAAGTGCCGCCTCCCGCGCCGCCCCCGGCGGCGCGGCGTTGCTGTATACCCGAAGGAATGAGACATGGCGGTTCCCAAAAAGAAGACCTCGCCTTCGCGGCGCAACATGCGGCGCTCGCACCAAGCGTTGAAGGCCCCGGCCTACGTCGAGGACAAGGATTCGGGCGAACTCCGCCGCCCCCACCACATCGACCTCGCCACCGGCATGTATCGCGGCAAGCAGATCCTGGAGCCGAAGTAGCCGCCGCTGCGCCTGAAGGCATCCTTACCTTCGTGCCTCACGGGCCATCGTGAGGCACGCGGCCGTGGTGTCCAGGACGCCGGCGAGGTGTCGGTATGGGCCTGCGCCGTTCGGGGTCTAGGAGAGCATCCTGGAAGACTGTGCGTGTCGCCGTCCGGCTGAAGCTGGCGGTGTCGCGGACGGACGGCGGGCGGTCCATGCAGCCGCGGCAGCGCCGGCGTTGCGCACCCGGCAGGCACCTGCGAATGTGGATCCGGGCTCCGGACAGCGATCGGCGCGATTCAGGGGTTTCGCAGTTCGGCCGCCTTCTGATCCAGCACCTCGGCCAGCTTCTCGGGACCACCCGAGCGCAGCACCTGACTGTACTCCGACCGGCGCACCGCCAGTTCGCTGATCGACTTGTCGAGCAGGACATCGACGATCCGCCAGCGGCCGTCGGTTTCGGTCAGCACATAGGTGATAGGAACCGCCGGATCCTTGGGACGGTTGAGCCGGGTATCGACAAAGACGGAATCCCGCGGCCCGGCCCGCTCCCCCAGCGTCTCGAAGCTCTCGCCCGTCCAGCCGTTGAAGCGCGCCGCGTAGGTCGTGATGCTGAGTTTGGTGAACGCCTCGGTGAGGCGCTGCCGCTCGGCTTCGCTCGCCTGCGTCCAGTAGGATCCGGCAGCGGCGGCAATCATCCGCTGAAAGTCGAAGCTTTCCTCAAGAATGGGCTGCAGCGCACGGTAGCGACCGTCCATGCCCAACTGGTCGGCCTGCTTCATCGTTTCGATCAGCTTCTCATGCAACGCCTCGATGACAGCCACCGGCGCGGAAGCTGCCGCTGCAGCCGACGAAACCACACAGACGGCGATGAACAAGACGATAGCCCGCAATATCCGCATTGTCGTTCCGTGCGTTGGCAGCGTTGCGGCGGCACACTAAGCAGCACCGCCGCCTTCGGCAAGTCGGGCGTGCGGACCGCGGCTGGCGATGGTGAGGGCCGGCCCGATGCCTGCCGCCCTGCGGCCCGGACATGGCCGACCGCGGCACGATGGGGTGGCGCCTGAACCCCGGGATTGCCGGAAATCTGCGCCCCGTCATAGCCTTAACGATGCCACGGCGGCTCTGTGGCGAAAGTGACACAATCAGATGGCAGATGCGGCCCTGGGTGCGGAACCGGGAGATCGGCAGCAACGTTCTGGCTGAAATGAATCGGAGCGCCGGTGCAGGAAGGTGTGCCGCTAGCTCAGTCAGGGGTAGCCAGCGACGGCAGCCCCGGGGAGGGTCGGAGCCGAAGAAAGAGAGAGTTTGTTGCAGATCGATACGATGGACACCGCCCTTTTGGATCTGCTGCCGACCGGCATCTTCTGGTGCGCCGCCGATGGCGCCGTGATCCGTGCCAATCGGCGGGCGACCGAGATGTGGGGCACCGCGCCGGCCGACACCCGGCTCTTCCATCCGGACGGCGCACCAATCCCGGCAGAGGCGGGCCCGATCCAGACGGCACTGCGCACCGGCCAGCCGGTCAGGGACCAGCGCCTGGTCATTGAACGGCCCGATGGCGGCCGCTCGACCGTGCTGGTCAGTTGTGAGCCGCTGTTCGGCGAGAACGGCGCCCTGTCCGGAACCGTGAACTTCTTTCAGGACATAGCGGCGCTGGTGCAAGCCGAGCAGGCGCTGCTGCACCAGGAACGCTATCTGTATGACGTGCTGGAGGCACTGCCGATCGCCGTCTACACCACGGATGCGGCCGGCCGCACCACTTTCTACAACGAAGCTGTCGTAGAACTTGTCGGAGAGCGCCCGGAAATGGGCGAGGATCTCCGGCCCATCTTCCGGCCGGGGCGGCAAGCCGAGCCGGCGCTTGCGGCGGCGCTGCCGGAACAGCGCCCGATGCGCGCGGTGGAAGCGGTCCTCAACCGGCCCGACGGCAGCTGCGTGCCGGTACTGCGCCATGCGACGCCGCTGTTCGATGCGGACGGCCGGCTTATCGGCGCCGTCGACATGCTGATCGACATCACCGAGCGCAAGCAGGCGAAGGAGGACCTGCGGGTGCTGCTCTGCGAGCTCAATCACCGGGTGAAGAACACACTCGCATCGGTGCAGGCGATCGCAAACCAGACACTGCGCCGGTCGCGCGGGCCGGGCGAGTTCGTTGCCAGCTTCAGTGGCCGCGTCCAGGCGCTGTCCCGTGCCCACGCGCTGCTCACCGAATCGACCTGGCGGGGCGCCGAAATCGCCGCCCTGATCCGCGACCAAGTAC
The DNA here is from genome assembly GCA_039808105.1 of Rhodospirillales bacterium. Taxonomy (GTDB): domain Bacteria; phylum Pseudomonadota; class Alphaproteobacteria; order Rhodospirillales; family Defluviicoccaceae; genus Defluviicoccus. The sequence goes on along the minus strand of JBDHSN010000140.1, from coordinate 220 downwards.
TGCCCGGCGGTGCCGGCGATGCGCGCATTCACTGCTCCGGCCCCTCGCTGATGCTGGAGCCGCAAGCGGCACTGCACATGGCGCTGGTGTTGCACGAGCTCGCCACCAACGCCCGCCGCTATGGCGCCTTGTCGGTGCCCGGCGGGCAGCTGTCGGTGAACTGGGTGCTGCGCAGCGCCGGCGAGCGCTCGCTGCTGCTGCACTGGCAGGAACGTGGCGG
>JBDHSN010000139.1:0-9135 GCA_039808105.1 Rhodospirillales bacterium | reverse complement strand
ACCTTCGGCCACGGCGGCCTTGCCACCGATCTGATCGCCGACCGGGCGGTGGCGCTGCCGCCGCTGAACACCAGCCTCGCTCGCGAGCTTATTTCCCGCACCCGCATCTCTCGGCTGCTGCAGGGCTCGGACGACTGCCCGCCGGCCGCCGTCGACGCCCTCTGCCTTGCGCTCATCAAGGTCTCGCAGCTGATCGTCGAGCTGCCCGAGGTGGCAGCCCTGGAGATCAATCCGCTGCTGATCGACGATCAGGGCGTCTATGCCCTCGATGCGCAAATCCTCATCGCGCCGGCGAGCGAGAAGTCCGAACGGCGGCTGGCGATTCGCCCCTATCCGAAAGAGCTGGAGGAAGAGTTCCAGCTCCCGAGCGGGCGGACGGTGCTGTTGCGGCCGATCCTCCCGGAGGACGAGCCGGCCCATCATGACTTCCTCGCCCGCTGCTCGCCCGATGACCTGCGCCTGCGCTTCTTCCACCTCGTCCGCCAGCTGCCGCACTCGGAAATGGCGCGGCTGACGCAGATCGACTACGACCGCGAGATGGCCTTCGTTGCCGTTGCCCCCAAGGAAGACGGCAGCGGCACCGAGACGCTCGGCGTCGTGCGCACCTTCACCGACCTGCTCAACGACAAGGCGGAGTACGCGGTGCTGGTGCGCTCCGACCTCAAGGGACAACGGCTCGGCTGGAAGCTGATGGAGAAGATCATCTCCTATTCGCGGTCGCGGGGAACCCGGCGGATCATCGGGCTGGTGCTGGTCGATAACCGCAAGATGCTGGACCTCGTGCACCGGCTCGGCTTCACCAGCCAGCGCGTTCCCGACGACGACATCATGGAGGTCGAACTGGAGCTGCAGCCGCGACCTTCGGCCGAGACCGAGCTCACCCCGGCCTGAGTTGCCACCGGCGCGCCGGAGCAGCGCGGCTCGCCGCCTTCAGCCGGCAGCGGCAAGCTGCTCTGCCGCGCCGGCGAGACCCGATCCGATCGCCCGGTCGAACGTCGTCGCCTCGTTAAGCCACGGCTGCCCGCCGGCAGGCATGGCCAGCAGCCAGCGGGTGTCCCACAGTCCGTCGTTGCGCATCCGCATCGTCCCGCGCAACACCGCCTTTGCACCGTAGATCGCCGCGACCCGCGCCAGCCCGGCAGCATCCGCTGCTTCGACTGCCGGGCGCATCACCGCCCGCGGATCATCGGCCGCGGTCGCCGGCAGCACGGCCGGAACGCCGCGCCGGCGGGCGATATCACCGAGCGCTTCCCGCTGTCCCCAACCCCGCGCGCTGTCGGTGCCGAGCAGGTAAGAGCCAATGCTGTCCTCGATCACCAGCAGCACCAGCAGCCGCGGCCGGTCGGCCGGCCATGGCCTCGCCCCCAGGTCGTGCAGCAACGCGTCGATCGAAGCGGGATCGAAGTCGACGCGCAGGATGTAGCTGCGCTCGCGCGTCCCCTGCTCGTCCATCAGCTTCTTCTTCGCCAGCCGGTCCTCGTACTCGAAGCGGGCGACGTAGCGCTGCGCTTCGGCAAGGGCCGGCTGTAGGCGCGGATCGGCGGCGAGCCGCGCGTCCCCCGAAACCTTGACCAGTGCTTCGGCCAGCGCCTCGCGGAAGCCGCGCTGGCGCTCCTCCAAGTTCTCCTGGCCGGTGACAATCGCCTCACCGCGGTAAAGGTGGGCGACGACGTCGGCACGCGCCGGGCTCAGTGCCGCGCACAGCAGCCCGAGCAACGCGAGCACAGCGATCCGCATGCCCCATCATGCCGCAGTCGTGGCTCCGGCGGCGAGGACTTTGGCATCCCCCGGCGCCCCTTGCCCCCCGCGGACGCCCCCAAGGCTGTGTTGCGAAAACAGCAGCCGGCCGCTCGCGCCCACCACTCGGCCGGGCTTATGTGACCTGGATCACAGACGATGACCCTCCAGCCGCCTACTTTAGCTGTCAGGTGGGTGATTTGAGTAGGAATGGATATCTCAGCAGATCGCTTTTATTATCTTCGAGATATCGGCCGTAACGAAAGGTCAGGTTCTAGGCTGGAGCCGGGGGGGTTTTTGTTACGGCACGAAAGGGCGGGGCGCCAGCGTCCCGCCCTTTTTTTCGTCTGTTCACGCTGCATCTTGCGCGTTAGTCGGCGCAGCTGTTTTTTTCGGCGGGCACGGCTCATCGCGCCAACCCGAGTTCTTCGGGACCGAGCCGTCCCATGCTTTGCAGCAGCCGATAGATGGCGCGCGAGGCGTCGCCCGCGGCCTGCACCAGGTTGATGCGGGCGTTGTAGACCTCGTTCTCCGCGTCGAGCACATTGATCACCGTCTCGCGACCGGCCTCGCGCAGCTTCTGCCGGGCATCGAACACCTCGGCGGCCGTCGCCGCGGCGTTCTCCAGCAGGGCCACCCGCTGCCGTGCCGTTGCCCACTCGCTCCAGGCGAGATGCGCCTGGCGCGTCACATCGCGAGCGACGAGATCGTGGTTCTGCCGGGCCGCCTGGTATTCGGCCGCCGCCTGCCTGGTCGCGGCGGTGGTGGCGAAGCCGTCGAACAGGTTCCACGTGGCGCTCAGCAGCACCGAAGCATCGGTGCGGGTACCGCGCACCAGGTCGGTGTCGTTCTGCCGGTTGGCGGCGGCGACGATGTCGAGGCTGGGGTAGTAGCCGGCGCGCGCCAGCCGCTTGCCCTGCTCGGCGACAGCAACGCCGGCGAGGCTGGAATCGATCGCCGGGTTGTCCTGCCGCGCCGCCGCCAGCGCCTGCTCCAGGCTTGCCGGCATCAGCTCCACCGGCGGCAACGGCTCGGTCATCGCCGAGGGCAGCGGCGGATGGCCGAAGACCTCGATGTAGCGGGTGGTGGCGTCGGCCAGTCCTTCCTCGAAGCCGATCCGCCGTTCCATCGCCACCTGCAGCCGCGACTTTGCCTGCAGGACATCGACGGCGATGCCGGCGCCGCGCTGCACCCGCTCGTCCTCCAGGTGGAGCTGCCGGCGGATGGTGCGCTCGCTTTCGCCGGCCAGGGCCACCAGCCGGCCCTGGCGCAGCACCTCCAGGTAGGCGTCGATGCCATCGAACAGCACGTTCTGGCTGGTGCTCTGCAGCTTGAACTCCGCCGCCTCGCGGCTGAGGCGGGCGGAGCGGACCTGGGCCGGCGTTGCGAAGCCGTTGAAGACGTTCTGGGTAAGGCGGGTCCCGGCCATGTCGGCGATGCTCAGCCAGGTGCCGCCGCCCTCGCTCTTCAGCACCGGGCTGTCGATGTACTGCGGGCCGCTCTGGCCGTAGATGTCGAGCTTCGGCAGGTAGCCGGCGAACGCCTTGCGCACTCCCTGCTCCGCCGCCTCGGTGCTGCGCCTCTGCGCCAGGATCTGCGGGTGGCTGGCCAGCAGCCCGGCCAGTTCGCTGTCCAGCGACTGCGCCCGCGCCGCCCCCCCCATCGCAAGGACGAGCAGCCCGGCGAGACAGACGGTGATGCGCTGCACGAAGCCCCCGGCCTTGGCACGGATAACTGCCCTATTAGGGCTAATATACACCCTAATAGGGGTTATCCAAACGCTAAAGTAGATCGGCGACGCGCCACACGATACGGTTTCCGGTGCCATAGGGTGTGCCGAGTGAAGCGAGGCGCACCACCAGCGCCCGCAAGGTCAATGGCAGGTGACGGCGGGCCGATACACCGCGTCATTGCGAGCGCAGCGAAGCGATCCAGTGACTTGCGGCGCCCATGCAGTGGATTGCCACGCCCGCTGGCGCGGGCTCGTGATGACGACGGGGCGGGCGAAACCCGGACTCCGCGTCAAGTTGATGACGGCTCAGGAGCGGCCGTCCCACTCCGGATCGGCGGCGCCGAAGCCGCCGCCGCCGGGGGTTTCGATGACGAAGCGGTCACCGACGTCCATCTCGACGCGGGCGGTAGAACCCAGCTGCTCGCGTGTGCCGTCCGCCCGCTCGACGCGGTTCTCGCCGCACTGCCCCGCCGTCCCGCCGGCCATCCCGAACGGCGGCACCCGCCTTCGGCCGGAGAGGATGGCGGCGGTCATCGGCTCGGTGAATTCGACCACCCGCATCACGCCGTCGCCGCCGCGGTGGCCGCCACCGCCGCCGGAGCCGCGGCGGATGCGGAAGTCGCGCAGCAGCACCGGGAAGCGCCACTCCAGCACCTCCGGGTCGGTCAGCCGGGTGTTGGTCATGTGGGTGTGCACGGCGTCGGTGCCGTCGAAATCCGGGCCGGCGCCGGAGCCGCCGCAGAGGGTCTCGTAGTACTGCCGGCGGTCGTCGCCGAAGGTGAAGTTGTTCATCGTCCCCTGCGCCGCCGCCATCATCCCCATCGCGCCATAGAGCGCATCGGTGATCACCTGCGAGGTCTCGACGTTGCCGGCGACGACAGCAGCGGGGTAGCGCGGCCGCAGCATCGATCCCTCCGGGATGCGGATGTCGAGCGGCTTCAGGCAGCCGGCGTTCAGCGGGATGTCGTCCTCGACCAGGGTGCGGAAAACGTAGAGCACCGCCGCCTTGGCCACCGCCGGCGGCGCATTGAAGTTGCCCGGATGCTGCGGCGAGGTACCGGCGAAGTCGATGACCGCCGCCCGCGCCGCCCGGTCGATGCTTATGGCGACGCGGATCATCGCGCCGTCGTCCATCGCGTAGGCGAAGCTGCCGTCGTGCAGCGCATCGATCACCCGGCGGACCTGCTCCTCGGCGTTGTCCTGGACGTGGCGCATGTAGGCGTGCACCACGTCGAGGCCGGCGTCCGCCACCAGCTTCCGCAGCTCGCGCGCGCCGGTCTCGTTCGCCGCCACCTGCGCCCGCAGGTCGGCGATGTTCTGGTCGGGATCGCGCGCCGGCCATCGCCCCGACGCGAGCAGCGCCCGCATCTCCTCCTCGCAGAACCGCCCGGCGGCGACCAGCACCTGATCGTCGATCAGCACCCCTTCCTCGTCGATGCTGCGGCTGTCCGGCGGCATCGAGCCGGGGGTGATGCCGCCGATATCGGCATGGTGGCCGCGCGAGGCGACGAAGAACAGGATTTCGCCGCCCGCCGCATCGAACACCGGGGTGATCACGGTGATGTCGGGCAGGTGGGTGCCGCCGTTGTAGGGAGCGTTCAGCACATAGACGTCCCCCGGCCGCATGATGCCGGCGCGCTGGCGGATCACCGTCTCGATGCTCTCGCCCATCGAGCCGAGGTGCACCGGCAGGTGCGGGGCATTGGCGACGAGGCCGCCGCCGGCATCGAACACCGCGCACGAGAAGTCGAGCCGCTCCTTGATATTGACCGACTGGGCGGTGTTGGCGAGCGCCGCCCCCATCTGCTCGGCGATCGACATGAACAGGTTGTTAAACACCTCCAGCATTACCGGATCAACCGCCGTGCCGATGGCCGCCGCCTGCGGGCGGGGAATAGGGCGGTCGAGCAGCAACTCGCCGCGGGCGCCGACGGTCGCCCGCCACCCCGCTTCCACCACCGTCGTCGCGTTGGCCTCGGCGATGATCGCCGGGCCGTCGACGGCATCGCCGGCGGCCAGGACGGCGCGATCCCATACCGGCGCCGGTTGCCAGCCGCCGTCCACGCACAGCGGGACGTGCTCGGCCGGCACCGCCTGGCGTGGCGCCATTTCCACCCGCGGTTCCGGCGCTGCGCCCTCGTCGGCGGCGGCCGAGCCGGCGATCGCCTCGGCGGCGATCGCCTCGACGATCAGCGGCCGGCCAGCCATGACGAAGCCGAAACGCTGGCGGTGCAGATCTTCGAACGCCGCGGTCATCGCCGCGACGTCCGCAAAGTCGATCGGCAGTGGCGTATCGGTGCCCTGGTAGCGCAGCAGCGCGGTGCCGGCGATGCGTACGGCCGCAGCGTCGATGCCCTGCCCGACCAGTTCCGCCGTCGCCTCGCCGGCGAGGCCGCTGCACACCGCGGCAAGGTCCGCCATCGCGTCCTCGCCGAGCGGTACCTCGATCGCCTGCTGGCGCAGCGCCCGGATCTCGGCGAGGCCCATGCCGTAGGCGGAGAGCACGCCGGCGAGCGGGTGGATCAGCACCCGGGTCATGCCGAGGGTATCGGCGATACGGCAGGCGTGCTGGCCGCCGGCGCCGCCGAAGCAGTTGAGCAGGTAGCGGGTGACGTCGTGGCCGCGCTGCACCGAGATGGTCTTGATGGCGTTGGCCATGTTCTCGACGGCGATGCGCAGGAAGCCCTCGGCGACCGCCTCGGCGCTGCGCGCCTCGCCGCTGGCGGCGCTGATCTCGGCGGCCAGCGCGGCGAACTTCTCGCGGACGACCCCGGCATCGAGCGGCTCGTCGCCGCCGGAGCCGAACACCGACGGGAAGTGCGCCGGCTGGATGCGGCCGAGCAGGACATTGGCGTCGGTGACGGTAAGCGGGCCGCCGCGGCGGTAGCAAGCGGGGCCCGGATCGGCACCGGCCGACTCCGGGCCGACGCGGAAGCGGGTGCCGTCGAAGTGCAGGATCGAGCCGCCGCCGGCCGCGACGGTGTGAATGCGCAGCATCGGCGCGCGCATGCGCACGCCCGCGACCTGGGTTTCGAAGGCGCGCTCGAAGCTGCCGTCGAAGTGGGCGACGTCGGTGGAGGTGCCGCCCATATCGAAGCCGATCACCCGGGTGAAGCCGGCGGCGCGCCCGGTTCCGGCCATGCCGACGACGCCCCCGGCGGGACCGGACAGGATCGAGTCCTTGCCGTGGAACAGCGCGGCGTCGGTCAGCCCACCGCTCGAGCGCATGAACATCAGCCGCACGCCGCCGAGCGCCTCGCGCACCCGATCGACATAGCGGCGCAGGATCGGCGAGAGGTAGGCATCGACGACGGTGGTATCGCCGCGCGGCACCAGCTTCATCAGCGGGCTGACGGCATGGCTGGCGGAGATCTGGGTAAAGCCGATGGCGCCGGCCAGCGCCGCCAGCCGCCGTTCGTGGTCCGGATGGCGATAGCCGTGCAGCAGGACGATGGCGATGGCGCGGATGCCGGCGGCGAAGGCCTCCTCCAGCGCCGCCCGCGCCGCGGCCTCGTCGAGCGGGGCCAGCACGCGGCCGTGGGCATCGAGGCGCTCGTCGATCTCGATCACCCGCTCGTAGAGCATTTCGGGAAGCACGATGTGGCGGGCGAACAGCTTCGGCCGGTTCTGGTAGCCGATGCGCAGGGCGTCGGCGAAGCCGCGGGTAATCGCCAGGACGACACGGTCGCCACGCCGCTCCAGCAGCGCGTTGGTGGCGACCGTCGTGCCCATCTTCACCGCCTCGATGGCGGCGGCGGGGATCGGCTCGCCCGGCGCGAGGCCCAGGATCCGGCGGATCCCCTCGACCGCCGCATCGCCATAGCGCCCGGGATTCTCCGACAGCAGCTTGGCGGTGCGCAACGCCCCGTCCGGCGCCCGTGCGACGACGTCGGTGAACGTCCCGCCACGATCGATCCAGAACTGCCACCTCCCGCCGGGGCTTGCGCTCATCAGAGCTCCTATCCGGGGCTTCCAGCGGATCCCGCGCACCGCCGGCTTCTTCCGGTTATATGCGTGCGCCGGCAGCGGGATCGAGCCCAAGCGGTTATAGGGTGTGCCGAGCAGAGCGAGGCGCACCATCGGAGCTTGTTCCCCCAGGGCAGCGGATGTGGTGCGCTTCGCTTCGCTCAGCGGCACCCTACGGCGCGGAGCGAAGGAGACTGCGACCTGTGCGAACAGATGCAGATGCCGAAGAAGATCGAGCCCCTGAGATGATGCCGCCGGCTCAGCCGTGGGCAGCGTGGCGCGTCACCGCTGTTCAGGCCCTTTACGGCTATCGCCTGCGCTTGCGCTTTAACGACGCGACCGACGCGGGGGTGTTCGCACTATTGCGCGACGAGGCACTATCCGCCAAGTTCACGTTGCCCTTGGTGCGGTCACCTAGACTAGCTAGCCTGGAGATCTCGATCTCCCCCCGTGCGCGAGGTACCGGGCGATACGTGAGCAGGCGAGCGGATCGCCCGGGGACGCTGAGTAAGGATAGAGTCCGCAAAATCCGAACAACTCTTCAGGGCGTTTGGCTCGGAGCAACCTTACAACCAAGCAATCTCGATACCACAAAGTCACTCAACATACCTTCACGGTCACAATGCGCACTTTATATGATAATCCAACAAAAAATCAGTTTGAAGAGTCGATGCTGGAGACATTTCTATCTACGTTTACCGAGTTCAAGATTGAACGATGGGAAAAGTCAGAAGCGCCAGACTTTATTTTATTTGGTGACGGCGGAACGATCGGCCTTGAAGTGACCGGACTCGTCCATGAGTCATTGGCAAAAATAAGATCTGCTCAAGACAGGTGTCTTAGGCACGCCGCAGATTTAGCAGATAAATTCGGGATTGCGCCACTTGAGGTAAATGTTAGATTTCGTGACGATCATAGTCATGTCGTTTGCAAGGTAGCAGCCGGAGAATTAGTCCAATTTATACTTGATAAATTGCCATCAATAGATGATTCCAAGTGTTGGAACTATAATGATTGTGGCCTACAATACATTCATTGGATAAGAATTCGCAAAGGAACCGCATATGGACAACGATGGCTATCTCGCCATAGATTCGGAAGAATACATATGAATTGGATGACGGTAGATCCAATTGATAAGATCCAGCTTGTGATAGACAAAAAATCTGCTAAACTGAAAACCTACATTAGTAAATGCGATGCGTGCTGGCTGTTGGTTGGAGCAAACGAATGGACAGCTCCCGAAGCATTTAAAATAACTGTCGGGATAGAAAATCATATCTTCTTTGGCGGCTTTCAGCGTCTCTTCTTTCTCGAGAACATCGAGGGCCGGCTAACGGAGTTGCAGATCAGAACGTAGTTGCATTGCGACCTTGGCTTAAACAGCGAGCAACCGGTGCATTTCAGCGACGATGGCTTGCGCTTCGGCGAGGGTGCGGGCGGCTTCGTCGGCGCTGATCTCGGTGACCGTATAGTCGGCGATCAGGCGGAGCTTGAACATTCGGTCGTAGGCGGTGCCGTGTTCGGGGGCGAGCAGGCCTGGGCGGATGAAATCGCGGTGCAGTGCCGCCTGAACGCCGGCATGCTTGACGAAGTGGCGGCCCCGGCTCAGCAGCACGGCCGAAACGGCATAGAACGCGGCATAATAGGCGCGATTGACGGTGGAGCGCGGACGCCCCGCGACGAGATCGGCATGGAAG
>JBDHSN010000138.1:0-9223 GCA_039808105.1 Rhodospirillales bacterium | reverse complement strand
TACCCGATTCGCCTTAATGAGGCAATTCCCTGTTCGGGCCAGAGCCAATCATCGCCAAGATTTGCGGCGGTGCTGCGGGTGGTGTCCCAGTGAGTGGTGTAGCTTGCGTGGCGGCTACGTGGTCTCCGGCGGGTCTGGCCGGGACGGTCATGCGGCCACGGCGGGCAGCATGAGGGTGGGATCATCGCCGAGCGGAGCGATCGTTTCCAGGGTCATGTAGCGGGCGCGCTGGACCGCCCATTCGTCATTCTGCTCGAGCAGGATGGCGCCGATCAGGCGGGTGATGGACGCCTCGTTGGGGAAGATGCCGACCACCTCGGTGCGCCGCTTGATCTCGCCGTTCAGGCGCTCGATCGGGTTGGTGGAGTGGATTTTCGCCCGGTGCTCCTTGGGGAAGGTCATGAACGCCAGCACATCCTCCTCCGCCGCGTCGAGCAGGGCGGCCAGCTTCGGCAGCTTGGCGCGGACCTGATCGGCCACCTGCCGCCACTGCGCCCGGGCCGCGGCGGCGTCGTTCTGGGCGAAGGCGGTGGCGATGAACGCGGCGACGACGCGCCTCCCGCTCTTGCCGGCGTGGGCAAGGGCGTTTCGCATGAAGTGCACCCGGCAGCGCTGCCAGGAAGCCTGGAAGACCTTTGCCACCGCGGCCTTGATGCCTTCGTGGGCGTCGGAGATCACCAGCTTGACCCCGCCCAGGCCGCGGCGCTTCAGCTTGCGCAGAAACTCCAGCCAGAAGGTCTCGGCTTCCGAGGCGCCGATGTCCATGCCCAGCACCTCGCGCCGCCCATCGGTGTTCACCGCCACGGCGATGGTCACGGCGACAGAGACGATCCGGCCGTCCTGGCGGACCTTCACCCAGGTCGCGTCGATCCACAGGTAGGGCCAGTCGCCTTCGATCGGCCGTTCCAGGAAGGTCTTCACCCGCCCGTCGATCTCCTCGCACAACCGGCTGACCTGGCTCTTGGAGACACCGCTCATCCCCATCGCCTTGACCAGGTCGTCGACAGCTCGGGTGGAGATGCCCTGAATGTAGGCCTCCTGGATGACGGCGGTGAGCGCCTTCTCCGCCATCCGGCGCGGCTCGAGGAAGCCGGGAAAGTAGGACCCTTTGCGCAGCTTCGGGATGCGCAGCTCGACGGTGCCGGCGCGGGTCTCCCAGTCGCGGTCGCGGTAGCCGTTGCGCTGCACCAGCCGCTCGGGCGAGCGCTCACCCGGAGCCGCACCCGTCAGCGCCTGAACCTCAAGCTCCATCAGCCGCTGTGCGGCAAAGCCGATCATCTCGCGCAGCAGCTCGGCGTCGGTGCCCTTTTCCAGCATCGAACGCAGTGCGATCATCTCCTCGGTCATCGTGGTCACCCTCGGTCGGGGTTGTGTTGTGGTGACCAGACCTTATCGAAGACCCACGATGACCGCCGCCCGGGCAGCCCCTCCGGCCGGCTACGCCGGCCTCCGGACCTGCCCAGGCGCCCTGCGCTCCTACACCACTCCCGGGGACGTGACCCAATCGCGAATGCGAGGCACTGGCTGTATACCCGCCAGACCCCTCTCCGTCGTTAAGTTGGACTTGTAACGCTCGATCGCCAACCCGCTGCCGATCGGCCGCTGACGATAGTCGTCAAAAAACCCGCAATGCTCGTCCGGCCCCTTTTCGATGACGTCGGTCGCAAAGCCGCCGATCTCAGAGGGAATCAGCTCGGCGGCCGGTACTTCCGAAGCGGTCCGCTTGCGCGCGACATAGACGCGGATGACAATCTCGTCAGTGGGCTGGCCGCCCTTCTCGCGCAGGCCGACCCCCACGCCGGTCACGCCCGGCTGCGCCAGCAGCTGCGGCACCACGGCTTCCTGGACACGACAGATTGCATCATGTTCTGACATCGGCGCTCCCCTCTGCGATCGCCAGGCGCGCCGCTGCCGCCGGCTATTCGCGCGGTCTTTGTCGCAGCGCAACGGCACTATATGCATGATAATCTTGCGCTGTCATGCGAAACGTTAAGTAAATATGCTTGCCGCGACTGGGGCTAACTAGCGCACTTTCTCCGGATGCCGCAGGCGACCTCGGCGGTCCTTCGCCGGGGCCGCCCGCTGCCTCGCCGTTACAGGGCCGCTGCCGTCTCGTCCGAACCGGCGTAGGAGGCTGACGAGCGGGCGTCGCGGATGATCTCGCCCGCGGCCTTCTGGCTGATCATGTAGATGGGCATCAGGATGAAGTAACCGGGGATGCGCGGGAACACCGAGGCATCGACGATGCGCAGCCCCTGCGTGCCGCGGACCCGGAACTTGCTGTCCACCACCGCCTGCGGATCGCCGGCGGCGCCCATCCGGCAGCTGCACGAGGCGTGGTGTCCCCAGGCCTCGTCGCGCACCCACTGGGTGAGCTGCTCGCGGGTGCGGATGCCCGGGCCGGGCCAGTTGTCGCCGCTGGAGATGCCGGTGAGCCGGGCGTTGATGCGCCGGGAGAACTGCAGGGCATCGACGATCGAGGCGAGGTCCTTGCCCTCCTGGTCGGTGCCTTCCTCGAAATAGTGGAAGTTGATCACCGGCGTGTCGCGCGGATCGCGCGAGCGCAGGCGGACGGTGCCGGCGCGGTTGCGGGTGTGCGCCTTGAGCACCAGCCAGGTCAGCTTGTTGTGCGCGTCGGGAGCGGCGAGATCGTCGACCGAATAGCCGGGGTAGTAGCCCTTGAACCGGGTCAGCGCCACCGAGATGAGCAGGTCGGCGTTGGGCCGGCCGTCCCGGCGCTGCGTTGCCGAAGTTTGCAGGATGCCGGCGGCAGCGCCGTAGCCGGTATAGGGGCCGGTGCCGTCGAGCCATTGCGAGAAGCACGGATCGCCCTCCTGCCCCGGCCGGCAGGCGGCGGCGAAGGTGAAGGCGTTGTTGAACGCGGTGACCATGCCGACTTCGTAGCGGTCCTGCAGGTTGCGGCCGACGCCGGGCAGATCGACGATGGTGCGGATGCCGAAGTTGTCGAGCTCGTCGCGCGGCCCGACGCCGGAGAGCTTGAGCAGCTGCGGGGTGTTGAACGTGCCGGCGGCGAGGATCACCTCGCGGCTCGCCCGCACCGTCTTGCGCACGGTGGGCGTGGCGACGCCCTTCGAGTTGGGGTCGGCGCGGTAGAGGTGGCTGCCCTCCAGGTACTCGATGCCGACGGCGCGCCGGCCCTCGAACAGCACCCGCGTCACCAGCCGGTGGGTCATCACGATCAGCTTGTTGGGCAGCTTCGCCGCCGTCTCCTGGATGAACTGGCGCGGGCCGTAGCGGCGGCCGTTCTGGGTGAACAGCGGGATGTCGTAGATGCCGTCGCGGTCGTTGCGCAGGCGCCAGTCGTTGGGATCGAGGGTGCCGGCGAGCAGCTTCGACAGCGAGAAGCGGCTGTCGTGCGCCTCGGCGGCGGCGGCGCGCATGATCGGCGGGATCTGCGGATCGCTGGCGTAGACGCTGGGGTCGGGCATCTCGGTCGGCTGCCAGCCGTCGAAGCCGTGGCGCGACGGGTTGAGCGGCGAGCGGGCGACGTAGCGGCAGCGCTCCAGCTGCTGGAAGAGGCCGCGCATCGCCTCGGCGCTCCAGCTGCCGTCGCCGGTGAGGCGGGCGATCTGGTCCCAGTCGGAATCGCTGGGATAGATGTCGACCATGAAGCTGTGCACGGTGCAGCCGCCGAGCGAGCCGACCCGCGGGTACCAGATGCCGTCCTTGTCGGGCAGGTACTGGCTGCTGCGCTTCTGCTGGGCGGTGTCGGCGTAGTGGCGGACGTAGTAGTCCCAGCGGATGCGCGCGTCCTCGGTGGTGAAGCCGCTGAAGAACGGCACCGCGGCGATGTCCTCGGCGTCGTTGGCGCCGCCCGCCTCGAACAGCATCACCTTGTGGCCGGCGAGCGCGAGGTTGCAGGCGAGCGGGCCGCCGCCGGCGCCGGAGCCGACGATGATGTACTCGGCCGCGGCGCCGGTGGCGGGGCTGGTGTCGACCGGGTCGTCGTCGGTGGCGGCGGACTTGCGCGACGTCAGGACGGCGCAGGCGACCCCGGCGAGGCCGGTGGCGAGAAGCCGGCGGCGGGACGGGGATGGTGTTCCGGTTGCCTTTGGCGGAGCGTTCGGATCCGCCGGCGGGACTGTCGCCGAAGAGCGGAGAGCAGACGGCGTGCTGTCGGTGCCCTCGGGGAGGGGGGTAGAGGCCTCATCTTCGGTGGTGCAGCCTTCGGCGAGGTGACCGGCCTGCTGGCTATCCATGGGTGTTTACTCCCGGTTGAAGGCGACGGGTTGTCATGGGGCTGGAGCCGACGCGTGAACGGCTTCGGCCCGCTACGTTCACGCGGAGGAGAGAAGGTGCGTAGAAGAGAAGCGGCGGAGGATGCCTGCCAGGGTTCCGGGTCCCCTACGCATCATCGTCTCCTGCGTTGCCCAGCCCCGTTATACTTCAAATGAGAGTGAACCGCGAGGGAGGTCTCGCACTATGCGGGCAATTTTGGGCGTCTTGCGTTAAAGTTGCTTGTATTGGAGTCAGTATTGCGCGCTAAGAGAGAAACATAAGGCGTAAGGCACGCAAAGATAGCCGATGTAATCTTCGGCTTTGTTCCACAGGCTTTATCGCTTGTCGTGTTCCCGGTGCCCTCAATCGGGCAGCCGCTTGCGCAGCAGAATCTCGGCGTGGCCGTGGGTGACCAGGTCGTCGATGGGGACGACCTCACGGAAGCCGTGGCCGGCATAGAACCGGCGCGCGGCGGCGTTGCTTTCCGACACGCACGCCCACAGGTTGCCGGCCTGCCCTTGCACCTGCGCTTCGATCCAGGCGAGGATGGCGCTGCCAATGCCGCCGCCGCGGGCGGGGGGAGCGACGCCGACGAGCTCGATGTAAGGACCGCGCAGCCACGGATAGCGCACGCACAGGATGCCGATGACGGCCTCGCCGCCGAGGATGCGGAAGCGGTGAAGGGCGGGATCGCAGCGGGTCAGGTAGCGGGTCAGCACCTCGCCGCGGTAGCCGAGGGTGCGCCACGGTTCCAGCGCCACCAGCATGGTGGCGATCGCCGCGGCATCCGTCGCATCCAGCAGCGGTGCCAGCCGGCTGTCCCCCGGCAGCGGATGCCAGGTGGCGGGAAAGGGAAGGGTCTCGCTCATCCGGTGCCCTCGCCGAACAGCCGATCGTAACGCTGGTTATCGCCCGGCCGCAGCTCGTAGCAGTCGGGCGCCGCGGCGGGCGCGCCGGCGCCCAGCAGCTCGTCGATGGTGACGAGGCGGAAGCCCTTGCCGCGCAGGCCGGCGATGATCTGCGGCAGTGCCGCGGCGGTGCCGTGGCCGTTGCCATTGGCGTGGAAGACGATGATCGAGCCGGGGCGCGCCTCGCCCAGCACCGTGTGCACCAGCTGTGCGGGCGTCGCCGCACGGCTGGCATCGCCGCTGATCACGTCCCACTGGATCGCGGCAAGGCCGTGGCTGGCGGCGGCGGCGAGCGATTGCGGCGAGCAGACGCCGTAGGGAAAGCGCAGCGCCGTCGGCTGTTGCGGCAGGCGAGCGATCTCGTCGGCCGGCACCCCGGCCTCGGCGGCTCGGCGGGCGAGGGCGGCGCGCAGCAGGGCGAACTCGCGCTGCGTCCAGGCGATCTGCTGTTCGGTCTTCTCCGCGTCCATCACCCGCAGGTTGCCATGCGTCCAGGCGTGGTTGCCGACCTGGAACAGCGGATCGGCGATGAGCTGCATGGCGCGCTCGGGGTGGTCGCGCATCCACTTGCCGCCGGCGAACAGCGTTGCCGGCGCCTTTTCGCGGCGCAGAACGTCGATGACCGCGCCATCGTAGGCGGTGAGCTGGTCGGCGCGCTCGCACAGATCGAAGGTCAACGCCACCGGGCGGTCGCCGGCGGCGGGAGCGATGCGACGGATCGAGCCGGTCGCGGGCGGCGCCGGCGTGACTTTGGCTTCGGCAGCGCCGGCAACGGTGCCAGCCTCCGCCGGCAGCGCTTCCGGCGGGGTGTGGTCGGCCGGCCGCACGCGTTGCATGCGTCCGTCCGGCGGCGCCGTGCGCAACTGCTCGGCTGTCCACAGCCGATCGAGCACCGCCTGCGATCCTTCCGGCGGTTGCGCCGTGCCGTCGGCAAGGCTGGCGGCGGGGAGTCCGGCGGCCGCCACGCCGACAGCGAAAACGACCACCGTAAACAGGTTGCATCCGGAGCGCTGACGGTCAAGCATGCGGCAACGGCGGCGGGACCGCCATCGACGAACGGATGCAGATATGGATCTGAAGAAGGTGCCGGTTGGCAAGAACGCTCCTTATGACGTCAACGTCATCATCGAGATCCCGATGGGCGGCAATCCGGTGAAGTATGAACTGGATAAGGTATCCGGTGCCATCTTCGTCGATCGGTTCCTGCACACGGCGATGTATTATCCGTTCAATTACGGCTTCATCCCGCACACCCTCTCGGAGGACGGCGACCCGGTGGACGCCGCGGTGATCGGCCAGGTGGCGGTGACGCCGGGCGTCGTCATCCGGTCGCGGCCGATCGGCGTGCTGATCATGGAAGACGAGGCGGGAACCGACGAGAAGGTGCTGTGCGTCCCGGTCGACGCGCTCCATCCCTATTACGCCGATATTGCCTCCTACCGCGAGCTGCCGGTGATCATGCGCGAGCAGTTCGCGCATTTCTTCGCCCACTACAAGGACCTGGAAACCGGCAAGTGGGTGAAGGTGAAGCGCTGGGGCGAAGCCGACGAAGCCTTCCAGCTCATCCGCGAAGGGATGAAGCGCGCCGGCGAGGAAGCGTAACGGCGCCACTGCGCTGCTGCCAGGGCGACGAATGATGCGGAGGGGACAGATGCGTGCGGTGTGCGGGGTGCTGGCAGGAGCGCTGGCGGTGACGGTGCTGGCGGGCTGCCAGAAGCCGCCGAAGCTGACGCAACAGGAGGTGGCGATCGCCAACCAGACCACGGCCGAGGTCTACGCCGAGCAAGCCCCGGTCGTGACTTCCACCCACCGCAACTACCGCTGGCTGACATCCGAGGAGATGGTGCAGTACCGCCTCGGCTACGACCCGACGATGGCGTCCTCCACCCGGTACGAGGTCGAGCAGGCGGTCAACGACGATCTGGCGCAGAAGGGCTACCAGCAGGGGCAGCCGGCGGATTTCCTCGTCGCTTTCAGCGATGCCTACATCGACCGCAACCGCTCCGACCCCGGCCCCCTCGGCGTCGAGGGCTTCGGCATCAGCGTCGGCAGCTCCGAGGGCGTCTCCGAATCGCAGAGCGTGGCCTATGACGACATGGAGAGCTTCCGCAAACCGGAGGAGACCTTCCGGATCGTCTTCCTCGACGCGAAGACGCGGCGGGTGCTGTGGCGCGGCATCGGCAAGGACGTGATCGACAGCACCCAGACTGCCGAGAAAATCGAGGGAGCGGTCTATCGCGCCCTCGACCAGATGCCGGATCCGCTCATCCAGTAGGCCGGCGGCGGGGCGCCCGGGCATCGGCATCGGGCGCCTTCCAACCGCGGTAGCGGAGTAGGCGCTAAGCCCCCGGCGTGCCCGCCTTCTTGACCGGCAGTTCGAGGCGGATGTGCAGCTCCTTCAGCCGCCGCGGCTCGACCTCGGCCGGGGCGCCCATCAGCAGATCCTCGGCCCGCTGGTTCATCGGGAAGGCGATCACCTCGCGGATGTTCGGCTCGTCGGCGAGCAGCATCACCATCCGGTCGATCCCCGGCGCCGAGCCGCCGTGCGGCGGCGCGCCGAACTCGAAGGCGTGGAACAGGCCGCCGAAGCGCTTGCGCACCTCGTCCTCGCCGTAGCCGGCGATGGCGAACGCCTTCAGCATGATGTCCGGGCGGTGGTTACGGATCGCCCCCGACGACAGCTCGACGCCGTTGCAGACGATATCGTACTGGAACGCCTTGATGGTCAGCGGGTCGTCCTCGATCAGGGCGCGCATGCCGCCTTGCGGCATCGAGAACGGGTTGTGGCTGAACTCGATCAGCCCGGTCTCCTCGTTGCGCTCGTACATCGGAAAATCGACGATCCAGCAGAAGCGGAAGGCGTTCTGCTCGCGCAGCTCCAGCAGGTCGCACAGCCGCTCGCGAACGAAGCCGGCGAATTTCTCGGCTTTCGCCTTCGGCTGGCAGACGAGGAAGACGGCATCGCCCGGCGCGGTCGCCGCCGCGGCGAAGACCTCGGCGGTGCGGTCTGCCTCCAGGTTCTTGGCGATCGGCCCCTTCGCCCCGCCGTCCTCGCGGATGATATAGCCGAGGCCGCCCATGCCCTCCTCGCGCGCCCACTCGTTCAGCTTGTCGAAAAAGGCGCGCGGGCGGGCGGCGGCGCCGGGTGCGGGAATGGCACGGACCACCGCGCCGGTCGCCACCAGCTTGGCGAACAGCCCGAAGCCGCTGTCGCGGAAGGCCTCGGTGACATCGGCGATGATCAGCGGGTTGCGCAGATCAGGCTTGTCCGAGCCGTAGCGCAGCAGGCTCTCGTCGAACGGGATGCGCGGGAACGGCGGCGGGGTGACGCGGCGCTCGCCGGAGAATTCCTCGAACAGCCCGGCGAGCACCGGCTCGATGGCGGCGAACACGTCGTCCTGGGTGGCGAACGCCATCTCGAAGTCGAGCTGGTAGAACTCGCCGGGGGAGCGGTCGGCGCGGGCGTCCTCGTCGCGGAAGCACGGCGCGATCTGGAAGTAGCGATCGAAGCCGGACGCCATCAGCAGCTGCTTGAACTGCTGCGGTGCCTGCGGCAGCGCATAGAACCGGCCGGGATGGTTGCGGGCCGGCACCAGGTAGTCGCGCGCTCCCTCGGGCGACGAGGCGGTGAGGATCGGCGTCTGGAACTCGAGGAAGTTGGCCGCCAGCATGCGGTTGCGCAGCGAGGCGATGATCTGCGCGCGCAGCACGATGTTGTTGTGCAGCCGCTCGCGCCGCAGGTCGAGGAAGCGGTAGCGCAGCCGCACCTCCTCGCCGTACTCGGTGTCACCCGCCACCTGCATCGGCAGCACCTCGGCGGGAGACTCGATGGCGAAGACATCGATGCCGACCTCGATCTCGCCGGTCGGCAGCACCGGGTTGACCGTCTCCGCGGAGCGGCGGATGACCCGGCCGGTAACGGTGACGACGCTTTCCGGGCGGACCGCCGTCGCCTCGGCGAAGCTGGCATGGGCGGCGTCGATGACGCACTGGGTGACCCCCCAGTGGTCGCGCAGGTCGATGAACAGCAGGTTCCCGTGATCGCGCTTGCGGTGCACCCACCCCGACAGGCGGAT
>JBDHSN010000137.1:0-9274 GCA_039808105.1 Rhodospirillales bacterium | reverse complement strand
GTCCACTTGATCGGATAATCCTGGCCCGGCCCGGCCCGCATGATCGCTTCCGATACCCGCAGGCTGACGAACCGCGGCACGCGCAGCCGGCTTTCCTCGGCGGCGACGGCCGGTGGCAGGCAGGATGCGCTGAAGCCCCCCAGCAGGAGCAGAACGACGGCGAACGCCGGTAGACGCATGGAATTTCAGACGGTGGTGGTGGATACCCAGGCTGACGGGCAATTATAGGGATTGGCGGCGGTTACGGAAGACGCCCCGTCGAGGCGTCTGCCGCAAGCTGCCCGCCGCCGCCGAAAATGGGGCGCTTCCCTGCGCCCGGCGCGCGGGCGAGCCTTCTTCGCGCTTCAATCGCCGCCGCCCCGGCGCTTGACGGCCTGCCGGAAACTCACGTCGTCCGACGACGGCGCCGGAATCGCGCGGGGGCGCCCTTGCCAAGGCCGGAGAACGCCTTCTGGCATGCATCGGGGGCATGTTGACGCGCCATCAGTGCTCTCCGGCCTCAGTCGGGAGAAGAGACGGCGTTCTCAGTGCATGTCGAGGATGATCCGGTAGCGCGCCTTGCCGGCCCGCAGGTGATCGAGCGCCTCGTTGACCCTGCTGATCGGGAAATGTTCGGTTTGCGGCAAGATGTTGTGCCGCGCGGCGAACTCCAGCATCTCCGCCATCGTCACCGGCGATCCGGTTGGCGAGCCGGAGATCTGCCGCTGGGTCATGATGATGTCCATCGCCTCGACCGGGATGGGCTCGAGCACGGCACCGACGAAATGCAGGCGCCCCTTCGGCCGCAACGTGGCCAGCAGCGCCTTCCAGTCCAGCGGCACGTTGACCGTCACCACGACGAGATCGAGCGTCCCCGCGATGGCGGCGATTTGATCGGCGTTGCGGCTATTGACGACGTGGTGCGCGCCGAAGGAGCGCGCTTCCGCGGATTTGCCGTCGGAGGAGGTGAAGGCCGTGACCTCGCACCCCCAGGCGGCGGCGAACTTGAGGGCCATGTGCCCGAGCCCACCGATCCCAACGATCCCGACACGGCTGGTGGGGGCGATCGCGAATTGCTGCAACGACCCGAAGACGGTAACGCCGCCGCACAGTAGCGGGCCGGCCTCGCGCGCATCGAGGCCGTCGGGGATCGGTATCGCCCACGGCCATTGCGCCCGAACGCGGTCGGCGAAGCCGCCCTGGTGTCCGACGATCGTGGGGACATTCTCGGCGCAGAGGTTCTGATCGCCGGACAGGCACTCGCGGCAATGCATGCAGCTGCCCGAGCCCCAGCCGACGCCGACGCGCTGGCCGATCTTGAGTCCCCTGGCTTCGCTGCCGAGGGCAACAACCTCGCCGATGATTTCATGACCCGGCACGGCCGGATAGGACGAGATACCCCATTCGTTATCGATGATGGACAGGTCTGAATGGCAGATGCCGCAGGTCTCGACGGAAATTTCCACTTCGTCGGACTTCAGCGGGCCGAGGTCGAACGCATAGGGCTCGAGCTTCTGTTTCGGGCCTTTCGCCGCCCACGCCTGGATTTTGGTCATGTCTCTGCCTCCTTGCGCTTTCGGAAGGAATACGGAGAGCAGACCGACTTGAGTCACGCACTCCGTTTCTTGCCCGAATTGATAGCATCTGGTCGGCCGAACAGAATTTGAAAGCAAGCACCAGAGCGACGGCGCCGCCTCGCCGGCCTACATCCGGTAAAGCTGAAATCGCCCGGGAGATGAGGGATGCCGGAGATCATTCGCTATGCGTGGGGAAAGAGCTCGCTGGGGAACTTCATCGCCGCCGTTTCCGAGAAGGGGCTGGTTGCCTTCGAGTTCGCCGACAGCCGTGAAGGCGGGCGGCGTGCCCTGAACGACCGCATGCCGGGTGCGATGCTGCAGGAAGATGACGCTGGCCTGGCTGATGTCATTCGCGAGCTCGAAGGCGTCATCGATCAGCCGGCGGCGAAGCCCGACCTCGCCCTCGATCCGCGGGGAAGCGACTACCAGCAGCGCGTATGGTCCCTGTTGCAGGAGATCCCCGCCGGTCAAACCACGAGCTACGGGGTGCTGGCAGCGCGGCTGGGGACGCGCGACGCGAGGGATGTGACCGAGGCGATCGCCTCCAACGGGATCGCCATCCTCATTCCCTGCCACCGGGTCGTCAAAAAGGACGGCTCGCTCTCCGGATATCGATGGGGCGCCCGACGCAAGCGCGCCCTGCTCGAACGCGAGCGCGCCGGCACACCGTTCCGCCTGGCTTGACAGGGAGAACGCGTGCATCCGGCACTGCGCCGGTTCAGCGGCCGGTTCTCGTGGCACCGGTGTAGGAGAAGACGCGGAACTGCAGCATCTTGTCCGGGCTGTGGTTGATGCCGGGACGACATTGGCCGGCGAGAACAACGGACAGTGTCGCACCCGCCAGCGTGCCGCACTTCAGTAGGCCGGTTCAACGGCAGACCGCGCGCCACCGGTGACTAAGCGAGCGTGAAAAGGGCGAGTCACTCCCCAGCTCCGTTACGCGAAGGGTTTGAGTTTGGTATGATTCCCTGATCGCAAATAAGGCGCGGCCAACGCCACAACGGCTCGGGTCGCGGCATAGACGGCGCGCGGTCTGCGGATGCAAAGACCGTCCGGAATGCTGGCTTTCCGGGCCCAGGCATCTCGGCGACCGAGTCGATCAACACAACGACAATGGGAGAAACAAGATGGATGGAAAAGTCGCAGGCAAATGTCCGGTGATGCACGGTTCGATGACGACCACCGAACGATCGGTAACCGAATGGTGGCCCAACGCGCTGAACCTCGGCATTTTGCATCAGCACGACACCAAAACGAACCCGATGGGCAAGGACTTCGACTATCACGAAGAACTCAAGAAGCTCGACGTCGCGGCCCTCAAGCAGGATCTCCATGCCCTGATGACCGACAGCCAGGAGTGGTGGCCGGCCGACTGGGGCCATTACGGCGGGCTCATGATCCGCATGGCCTGGCACGCGGCCGGCTCCTACCGGCTGTTCGACGGACGCGGCGGCGGCGGCACCGGTAACCAGCGCTTCGCTCCGCTCAACTCCTGGCCGGACAACGGCAACCTCGACAAGGCCCGCCGCCTGCTCTGGCCGGTCAAGCGGAAATACGGCAACAAGGTGAGCTGGGCCGATCTGATCATCCTCGCGGGGAACGTCGCCTATGAGTCGATGGGGCTGAAGACGTTCGGCTTCGGCTTCGGGCGCGAGGATATCTGGGAGCCCGAAAGGGACGTTTATTGGGGCTCGGAGAAGGAGTGGCTGGGCGAGAGCATTCTGAGATACGCCAACGAAGAGGACCCTGAGTCGCTGGAAGCGCCGCTGGGCGCGGTCCACATGGGCCTCATCTACGTTAATCCACAGGGCCGCGACGGCAAGCCGGACCCGCTCAAGTCGGCCTACGATGTGCGGGTCACCTTCGCCCGAATGGCGATGAACGACGAGGAGACCGCCGCGCTCACGGCGGGGGGCCACACGGTCGGCAAGGCGCACGGCAACGGACTCGAAACCAATCTCAGTCCGCCGCCTGAGGCAGCCGACGTCGAAGAGCAGGGCCTCGGCTGGATGAACCACAAGACCCGCGGCATCGGACGGGATTCGGTGACCAGCGGCCTCGAGGGCGCCTGGACGACCCATCCGACGCAGTTCGACATGGGCTATTTCCAAATGCTCCTCGACCATGAATGGGAGTTGAAGAAGAGCCCAGCGGGCGCCTGGCAGTGGCAGCCCGTCGCAATTGCCGAAGAGGACATGCCTGTTGACGTGGAGGATCCATCGATCCGGTGCGCACCGATCATGACCGACGCGGACATGGCGATGAAGATGGATCCCATCTATCGCGAGTACATGGAGCGCTTCCGCAAGGATCCCGACTATTTCAACGATACGTTCGCGCGCGCCTGGTTCAAACTCACGCACCGCGACATGGGTCCGAAGGTCCGCTACATCGGGCCGGAAGTGCCAGATGAGGATTTGATCTGGCAGGATCCCGTCCCGGTGGGGCGCGCCGACTATGATGTTGACGCCGTCAAGGCGAAGATCGCTGCCAGCGGTCTTTCGGTCGCGGATATGGCGGCCACCGCCTGGGACAGCGCCCGCACGTATCGCGGCTCGGACATGCGGGGGGGCGCCAACGGGGCGCGCATCCGCCTGGCCCCCCAGAAGGACTGGGCGGGTAACGAGCCCGCGCGTCTCGCCAGGGTTCTGGCCGTGCTCCAACCGATCGCCGCCGCGGCCGGCGCCAGCGTCGCGGATGTCATTGTTCTGGCTGGCAATGTCGCCATCGAGCGGGCGGCGAAGGCCGCAGGCTTCGATATCGTCGTTCCGTTTGCGCCGGGGCGCGGAGATGCGACCGACGAGATGACCGATGCCAAGTCCTTCGAGCCGCTCGAACCCCTCGCCGACGGCTACCGTAACTGGCTCAAGCAGGACTATGACATCGGCCCCGGAGAGCTCATGCTTGATCGCACCCAGCTTATGGGGCTGACCGCCCCTGAGATGACCGCGCTGGTCGGCGGCATGCGTGTGCTCGGCACCAATCACGGCGGCACCAGGCACGGTGTATTCACCGATCGCGAAGGCGCACTGACAACCGACTTTTTTGTAAACCTGACGGACATGAAGTACGCTTGGAAGCCGACCAGCAACAATCTGTATGAAATCCGCGATCGCAAGACGGACGCCGTCAAGTGGACGGCAACCCGCATGGATCTCATCTTCGGATCCAACTCGATCCTTCGCGCGTACGCTGAAGTTTACGCCCAGAATGACAACCAGGAAAAGTTCGTGCACGATTTTGTTGCGGCATGGACCAAGGTCATGAACGCAGATCGCTTCGATCTGGCCTGACCTGGCACCAGGCATTCCCACGCAGCCGGATGTGGCGGCGTGGGGATGCGCGGGCGTGCTGCAGCGACCGGTGCCCGTGTCGCCCCGGAGTTCGGTATTTGTTCGGCAGGCCCGGCAGGGCCCGTACAGGCCGCGTTCGGCCAGCAGATCTTCGACGTCCCTGAGGCTGAGCTGAAGCGCTATGAGACGGTTCGCGCCGGGTGACGAAGTTCGATAAATCTATCGTTCACGAGGCAGGGCTCGTCGGGGAGGTGAAATGGCCGCCATCACCGTTGGTCAGTATCTCCTGCACCGCCTGCACGAGCTGGGCGTGCGCCATGTCTTCGGGGTGCCGGGGGACTACAACCTCGGGCTGCTGGAGCAGATCGTCGATCATCCCGGCCTCGCCTGGATCGGCGCCTGCAACGAGCTCAATGCCGCCTATGCCGCCGACGGCTACGCCCGCATCAACGGCCTCGGCGCGCTGGCCACCACCTTCGGCGTCGGCGAGCTCAGCGCCATCAACGGCGTCGCCGGCGCCTTCGCCGAGTACGTGCCGGTGGTGGCGATCACCGGCGCGCCGGCGAGCGGCATCCAGGCGCGCGGCGCCATCATGCACCACACCCTCGGCACCGGCGACTTCTCGGTGTTCGCGCGGATGTATGAGCGGGTGACGGCGGCGCAGGCGCTGCTCACCGCCGCCAACGCCGCCGCCGAGATCGACCGGGTGCTGGCGTTCTGCCTGCGCCGCAAGCAGCCGGTCTATATCTCGCTGCCGGTGGACGTGGCGACGGCGATGATCGAGGCGCCGGCGGCGCCGCTGGCTCCCTCCGACTACAGCAGCGATCCCGAGGCGCTGGCCGACGCGCTCGCCGCGGTTACCGCCATGCTGGCCGAGGCGGCGCTGCCGGTGGTGCTGGCCGACGTCGGTGTCGACCGCTACCGGATGCATGCGGCGCTGCGCGCACTGCTCGATGCCAGCGGCTACCCGTGGGCGACGATGACCATGGGCAAGGGGCTGCTGGAGGAGACCCATCCGCAGTACATCGGCATTTACGGCGGGGCGCTGAGCGATCCTTACGTGCGCAGCCGGATCGAGGATGCCGACTGCATCCTGACCATCGGCACGCTGCTCACCGATTTCAACACCGGCGGCTTTTCCGCCCGCCTCGATCCCTCCCGGACCATCGAGGTGCGCGGCGCCACCTTGCGCATCCGCCGCGCGCTCTACGAGCAGGTGGCGATGCGCGATGTGCTGCCGGCGCTGGCGCAGCGCCTTACCCGGAGGGATGCCGCGCCGCTCGATATCCGGCCGGCACGAAGCCGGCTCGACCCCGGCTTCATCGCGCCGTTCGCGCCGCAGGAGGGTGCCCCGATCAGCCAGCGGCGCTTCTGGCACCGCGTCTCGCGGCTGCTGCAGGAGGGTGACATCGTGCTGGCCGAGGCGGGCACGGCGCTGTTCGGCGCGGTCGGCACGCCGCTGCCGCCGGGCGTCGGCTTCATCAGCCAGCTGCTGTGGGCCTCGATCGGCTACACCCTGGGGGCGATGGTGGGAACCGCCCTGGCGGCACCGGAGCGGCGCAGTGTCCTGCTGATCGGCGACGGCGCGCTGCAGTTCACCATCCAGGAGCTGTCAACGGCGGTTCGCCACGGCGCGACGCCGGTGGTCATCGTCCTCGACAACGACGGCTATACCATCGAGCGGATCATCCGCGGCCCGACCCAGCCCTATAACGACATTCAGCCGTGGTGCTACTTCCGCCTGCCGGAACTGTTCGGCGGCGAGGCCATCGCCATGCGGGTGAGTACCGAGGACGAACTGGACGCGGCGCTGACCGAAGCCGGCCGCCGGCGCGACAGGATGGTGCTGATCGACGTGGTGATGGACCGGATGGACTGTCCGGAGCTGCTGCGGCAGGTGGGCTCGATGGCCGCCTCGATGAACGCCTACTGAGATCCCCCTGCTGTCGTTGCGGCCGGCCGGGCTCGACCCCCCCTCTCCTCAGCCCGGCCGGCTGTCTGCGCGGTGGCTCAGAAGGCGGCGCCGACGGTGAACACGGCCCGCGCACTGGAGATGCTCCGGCCGCCGTTGTCGGCCTGCGTCAGGTTGGTATCGACATAGGCGATGGTGAAGTCGACGCCCTTGACGGTAACCGTGCCGCCGAGGGTCCAGTCGACGTAATCCTTCGCATGTTCGATGTTCTGAAAGCCGACACCGCCGAATAGCGTCAGCTTGGCCCAATCCGCGGCAAAGGGCAGCTCCGGGGTCACCTTGACATTGCCGTTGACATAGTTGGCGTGGCCGGTGGCGCCGAAGAAGTCAGGCGAATAGTAGTAGGAGGCGCCGACGGTCACCAGGTCGGGGACCGGCGAGTAGGTCAGCTGGACCGGAATTTCCCAGTAGTTGTAGTTGCTGGCTTGACCATCGAGGCGCCCGGCGCCCGGGTATGCATAGTAAATGCCACCCAAATTCCAGCTCACCCCGGTATCGAGGAGATCGCCGCGGAAGCCGAACAGGGTATCGAGTTCGAGATTCGCGTTACCACCGTCGTCGAAATCGACGTTCGATCCCCAGAATCCGATATAGGGGGTGAT
This sequence comes from Rhodospirillales bacterium, assembly GCA_039808105.1. Lineage (GTDB taxonomy): Bacteria > Pseudomonadota > Alphaproteobacteria > Rhodospirillales > Defluviicoccaceae > Defluviicoccus. The sequence goes on along the minus strand of JBDHSN010000137.1, from coordinate 1,851 downwards.
GTTGTAGAATCCGGTATTATACGAGTATTCGAGTCCACCCTGGACCGCCGGATTGTTGTCGGTCTGCGAGACGCCACGGAACATGTAGTCCGACGTCAGGGCGACCGTACCGGCGATCGCGCCCCAGTTGGTTGCCTCGTCGGCGGGAGCCGCGGCGGTATCTGCTTCGGTCGGAGTGGCCGGCGTTTCGTCGGGCGCTTGCGCCAGGGCGGGGGTCGCCCCCGTCAGCAGCACCACGGCGAGTGGCAGCAGCCGTTTTGTATCGATCATCTTTTTCCTCTCGGTCTTCTTACCTCGCGCCAACGACGACGCTATGGCCGTTCTGGCGCTTCGAGGGCGATGTGTGGCAAGATGCGGACCAGCTAAGTGACATTGCAGCAACATACCGACCGCATGGAATTGTCTTTTGAAATCAGTGCAGTGTGGGGAGAAGCGGGGTGGCAGAGGAGGATGGGGATGCATCAGGGAGCCGCATGTGCCCCAAATGAGTTGACGGCAGTGACGGGAGCTGAGCTGCTGAGTGCGCAGAATTTGTGCGGTGTCGTGGCCAGCCCCGTGGCAATGACGGTTTGTTGGGCGGCTGCGCGTCGCTCGTCCCCGCGCGGTGCGGATCGCTGCCGGCGCCGGCATTGCCGGGGGCAGCAGTGAGCATCGTGGACGTCGCGGCGCTGGCCCAGGCGGTGCCGCGCGGCTCCCGCATCCTCGGCATCGACGTCGGCACCAAGACGCTCGGGCTGGCGCTGTCCGATGCCACCTGGACGGTGGCGACGCCGGTGCGCACCCTCGCCCGCACCCGGCTGGCGGCCGACCTCCGCGCCGTGGGCGAGCTCGTCGGCGAGCTGGAGGTCGGCGGCTTCGTCGTCGGCCTGCCGGTGCAGATGGACGGGACGGAAGGGGGGCGCTGTCAGTCCGTCCGCCAGTTCGTCCGCGACCTGACCCGCGCCATCGACCGTCCGGCAGCCTTCTGGGACGAACGCCTGTCGAGCGTCGCGGTCGCGCGCACGCTGATCGGCGAGGCCGATCTCAGCCGAAAGCGGCGCAAGCAGGTGGTCGATCGCGCCGCCGCCGCCTGGATCCTGCAGGGCGCGCTCGACGCCCTGCGCATCAAAGCGGCGCCGCGGCCTTCCGGTGCGCCCGACTGAGCCGCGGGTGCCGGCCGTGCCGGAATTGCTGCAGGCAGCAGGCGGAGCCCTGCACCTGCTGCCCGCCGGTTGAGCAGCGAGGACCACCGTCGCAGCTTGCGCGCTGCCGCAACCGGGCCTAAAGTCCCGCCCCGATGACCGACGGCGATCCGCCCCTGTTCTTTCGCCACCGCCACCTGCTGGGCATCGAAGGCCTCGTGCCTCCGGAAATCAGCCTGATCCTCAATCTCTCCGAATCCTATGTCGAGCAGAACCGCCGCGGCGACAAGAAGCAGTCGCTGCTGCGCGGCCGGACGATCATCAACCTGTTCTTCGAAGCCTCCACCCGGACGCGCACCTCGTTCGAGCTGGCGGGCAAGCGCCTCGGCGCCGACGTCATCAACATGTCCGTCTCCACCTCGTCCATCCGCAAGGGCGAGACGGTGATCGACACGGCGATGACGCTGAACGCCATGCATCCGGATGTCCTGGTGGTCCGCCATCCGGAATCGGGGGCGGTGCAGCTGCTGGCGGAAAAGGTCAACTGCGCGGTGATCAACGCCGGCGACGGCAGCCACGAGCATCCGACCCAGGCGCTGCTCGACGCCCTCACCATCCGCCGGCGGAAGGGCCGCCTGGATGGGCTGAAGGTGGCCATCTGCGGCGACATCCTGCATTCCCGGGTCGCCCGCTCCAACATCCATCTGCTCAACATCATGGGCGCACGGGT
>JBDHSN010000136.1:0-9295 GCA_039808105.1 Rhodospirillales bacterium | reverse complement strand
GGCCGCCGAGCCCGCCGCTCAGCGCCTGCGCCAGCGGACCGAGCACCGCCATGCGGATCGACAGCCGCGCAAGATCGCCGATCATCGCATCGACGAGCGAGGCGAAGTCGAGCTTGCCGGTGGTCACGAAGCCGACCAGCGCGTCTTCCATCCCGGAGAACGCCTGGGTCGTCACCTGCTCGGCAGCGCTCGCCGCATCCATCGCCTGATCGGCATAGTCGCGCAGCGCACGGGTCACTCCATCCTGCCAGTCGCGACTGGCAGCCAGCATGCGGTCGGCCGCCTGCTCCGCCTCGTGGTACGCGTCGGCGATGGCGCGGCCGTGCGTTTCGGCATCGATGGCGCCGGCCTGCATCAGCGCATCCAGCTGCTGCAAGGTCGCTGCCAGCTCTTCCGCCGGGGTACGCATCTGTTCGGTCAGCCGCGCACCCTGATGGCGCAGCTGCTGTTCGGTGCGCAGGCTCTCGGCCAGCTGCTCGCGCGCCTGCTTCTCGTCGTAGAGGGCGCCCGCCAGCCGCTGGACCTGCACCCACTGCTCGTCGGTGGCGGTCTCTGACAGGCGTGACAGCGCCTGGTCGACGAACTGCCGGCGCTCGTCGCCGAACAGCGCCAGCTGCTTCGCCAGATCGTCGATCACCTTCTCGTTCGCCTGCCAGACGCGCTCCGCTGCCGCCTGTTCGGCCGCCGATTGCCGTTCGAGGGTCTCGCGGGCGCGCGTGGCCGCCTCCTCTACCGGCTGATTGATCGCCGCGATCCTGCGCAGGGCGATCTCTTCAGCCTCACGGACAGCCGCGTCGATGCCTCCACCATTGCCGCCGTCGGGTGCGCGCAGCGCCTCCAGGCGCTTCTTCGTCTCGGCCAACTCACGGTTGACCTGGGCGATGCGCTCGCCGGGACCGGTCGCCAGCTGTTCCAGCGCCTTGTCCAGCTGGCTGCGCTGGGAAGCGAGGGCATCGGCGCGCCGCTCGGCCTCCGCTGCCAGTTTGCCGGCCTCGGCGTGGGCTCGTTCTTGCTCTGCGGCTTGCGCTTCTGCCGCGCCGATGCGGGTGAGCGTCGCCAATTCCTGCTCCAGCGCCGCCACGCGCTGGCGCTGCTCGTCGATGGCGAAGCGCTGACCCAGCATCGGCGTACCGGGTCCGCCTGCTTCCAGGCGTGCCAGCGCGTCGCGCACCCTCGTCAACTCTGCCGTTGCCACGGCGATGCGCTCGCCGATCGGGTCGTCCTCGATGACCGACGTCATCCCCTCGATCGCGCCGGACAGCAGGCCCAGCGCGCCCTGAGCGATGGACGTGACCGCCGGCGTGCGGCCGATCGCCTCCAGCAGGTTGCCCCAGGCATCCTGCAGCCGGTTGGTCGCACCGGTGAGGCCGCCGGCTTCGGCGGCACCGGCGCCGCCGACCTGTTGTTCGAGGGCATCGAGGATCACCCGCTGCGCCTCGGCCTGCTGACCGGTCTCGACCAGCGTGCCGATCAGCTCCTTCTGGGTATCGGAGAACGAGACGCCGACCCGGCGCAGCGCGGTCAGGCCATTCAGGGGATCTTCCAGCGCCTTGCCCAGCTGCGTCGCCGCTCCCGAGAGATCCTGGCCGAACACGGCGGACATGTCCTGCGCCAGGCTGAGTGCCCGGGTGAACGTCTCGCCGGAGACCGAGCGGAAGGTGGCGAGGATCGAGGCGGCATCCTCCACGCCTTCCGCCGTTGCCAGCGTCGAGCGCTCGATGCCGTCGGCGAACGAGGCGATCTCGCCCGCCGTGAGTCCCGAGGCATGTCCCGTCGCCTTCAGCACCGCCTCCAGCCGGCGGTAGGACTGATCGGCCTTCGCCGCTTCCTCGATGCTTCGGCTCACCACGATGCCGAGGCCGGCGAGTGCGGCGCCGGCGGCAAGGCCGAGGGGTCCCAACCGGGCGAGGCCGGAACCCAGCGCGCCCAGCCTGCCGCTCATCGCCTCCAGGCCGCCGCGCACCTCCGCGGAGACACTGTCGAGCGCCTGCAGCGCGCGCGAGGCCGGTCGCGCCGCCTCTTCGATCCGCTGCAGGGAGCGCGCACCGCTGTCGCCGACGTCGCGCAGTTCCGCCTTCACCTTGCCGCCGTCGATCACGGCGAGGCGGATGGCGAGATTACGATCGGCCATGGAAGAGGACCCTCAGTCGTGTTGGGCGAGGCGCTCGTTCAGCGCTCTCGTGAGTCCGGCCTCAGCGGCCGGCAGCAGCTCTGCTACCGCCCGGGCATCGTAACCAAGTGCTGTCGCCAGCGAGACCGCCGCGGCGAGATCGAGGCCGATGACGGAGCCTCCGTTCGGTGCGAGGCGCAGCTGGCCCGAGCAGCGGGTGATCACGTCCCAGGCCTGCCAGCCGGCATCGGTCAGCGGCGCGTGCTCGATGTAGGGGCAGCGTCGGCCATCGGTGCCGGCGTCGCCCCTGGCGCAGGGACGGCTCAGCGCGGCGCAGTTGGTGCAGTACTCGGGCCCGCCACCGAAGTGCCACTCGGCGCGGGCCCGAGCGCGTTTTTTTCTGCGTCCAGCAGCATCGCCGGACCGAGGTACGCACTCTCGAAGGCGCTGGCGATCGGCCACAGGTCCATCAGCGCGTCCACATTCTCCGGCGTTACCGGCACCGCGCTTCCCGCAGCATCACCGACGCCTTGCCAGTCGAACACTGCGAGCCGGGCCAGCGCCTTGATCAGGGCCGCGGTGCGGATACCGGCGGCTTCGCTGTCGCTTGCCGATGCGCTGGCCGCCCGCTGCGTCTCCGCGCGCGCCGCCATCATCAGTGCCGTCGTGCACGGCCGGACGTGCAGGCGCACGCCATGCCCGAGGTCGAGCCAGTGCGGCTCCCTCTTCAGATCGAGACGGATCATGCAAGCCCTTAAAGGTCAGAAATATAACCGCTGGCTTCGCGCGCGTAGCGCGGACATTCCCCAACCACGGCATCCGCGCCGCTAAGAGTGCGTCGAAATCAACCAACCGCGCATTCGGTTCGATATTTTTTGGTTACGCCCACAAGCTGCAGGGCGGCCGAACTGTGGAAGTGTTATACAGACGCCGTCCACAGCCTTGGCGAGTGTCCCGCACGCCATTCCAGGTCAGCACGTTGTTCTTCCAGCTCCGGTGGCACGTGGCTGCCGAAAGTGGAGAAGTAGGTCTTGATCTCCTCCGCTTCGGCCATCGCGCCTTCGCGGCTGATGTTCATGATCTTCAGGTACTTGTCCTTAGGGAAGTCGAGACCGGCCCAGGTGATGTCCTCGTAGGTCGGCATCATCCCGAACGGGCTCTCGACGGCGCCAGCGCGGCCACGCACCCGGTCGACGATCCACTTCAGCACGCGCATGTTCTGGCCGTAGCCGGGCCAGATGAACTTGCCGTTCTCGTCCTTGCGGAACCAGTTGACGCGGAAGATGCTCGGCAGCTTGATGTCGGTGCGCTGGCCGAACTTGATCCAGTGGCCCCAGTAGTCGGCCATGTTGTAGCCGATGAACGGCAGCATCGCGAACGGATCTCGGCGGATCGCCGCTTGGCCGATGGCCGCCGCGGTCGCCTCGGAGCCCATGGTCGCCGCCATGAACACGCCGTGGTTCCAGTCGCGCGCCTCGTAGACCAGCGGGAAGGTCTTCGACAGCCGGCCGCCGAACAGGAAGGCCGACACCGGTACGCCCGCCGGATCCTCCCACGCCGGATCGATGGTCGGGCACTGCCCGGCCGGGGCGGTAAAGCGGGCGTTCGGGTGCGCGCCCGGCGTGCCGGATTCCGGTGTCCAGTCGTTGCCCTTCCAGTCGATGCCGTGTGCCGGCGCCGGGCCCATGCCCTCCCACCACACATCGCCATCGTCGGTCAGCACGACATTGGTGAAGATGCAGTTGCCGGGCTTCATCGTCTCCATCGCCATCGGATTGGAGTCGTAGGAGGTGCCCGGCGCGACGCCGAAGAAGCCGTATTCGGGGTTGATGGCGCGCAGGGTACCGTCCGGTCCCGGCTTGATCCAGGCGATGTCGTCGCCGACGGTGTACGCCTTCCAGCCCTCGAAGCCGCCCGGCGGCAGGATCATGGCGAGGTTGGTCTTGCCGCACGCCGACGGGAACGCCGCGGTAACGTAGGTCTTCTCACCCTGCGGCGACTCCAGGCCGAGGATCAGCATGTGTTCGGCGAGCCAGCCCTCGTCGCGCGCCATCGTCGAGGCGATGCGCAGCGCGAGGCACTTCTTGCCGAGCAGTGCATTGCCGCCGTAGCCGGAGCCGTAGGACCAGATCTCGCGGGTCTCGGGGAAGTGGCAGATATACTTGCGGCTGATGTCCGGCTCGCACGGCCACGGCACGTCCTGCTGCCCCGGCTCCAGCGGCGCGCCGATCGAATGCACGCACGGAATGAAGTCGCCGTCGCCGAGGACGTCCAGCACCGCTTGGCCCATGCGAGTCATGATCCGCATGTTGGTGGCGACATAGGCGCTGTCGCTGATCTGCACGCCGATCTTGGCGATCGGCGAGCCGAGCGGCCCCATGCTGAACGGAATGACGTAGAGCGTCCGGCCGCGCATGCAGCCGTCGTACTGGCCGCGGAGGATGCCCTTCATCTTCTCCGCGTCTTCCCAATTGTTGGTCGGACCGGCCTCTTCCTTCGTCTTGGAGCAGATGTAGGTGCGGTCCTCGACGCGGGCGACGTCCGACGGATGCGAGCGGGCGAGATAGCTGTTCGGCCGCTTCTCCGGGTTCAGCCGGATAAAGGTGCCGCTTTGCACCATCTCTTCGCACAGGGTGTCGTACTCTTCCTGCGAGCCGTCGCACCAGTGCACCGCATCCGGCTTGCACAGCGCGGCCCACTCGTCCACCCAGAACCGAAGTTTTCTATTAAACTCAGGCCCAGGCATTTCCTTACGAGGAGCAATTTTCCGATCGTTAATAGAATCTCGTTTTACAACCGTCCTCGTTAGGGCCCTTCTCATGGCTCCAAATGGACCTGTGCTACTAGCAGAAGATGAAGGCCTGACAGATGCTGACTCACCGCCCGATATTCCCGATATGCTAGAGCCACTCGGACCCTGATCACTCTTTTTATCCTTCGGACTCTCATCAAATGAAACTAAATCAGCGACCACCTGCGCTAGCTTAGGGGCCATACTAGCAACAGACCTAGGATTCTTGAATCGATCTAGCTCGCCAAGAAAAACCCCCTTATCCAAATCAAGTGGAATTCCTTGCTCGCTTAGTTTCCCATTCTGTTCATAAAAAATGATGGCCAGGGGAGCATAAAAATCTGCCAATATTTGGGCCTCAGTGAATGCAATATCTGCATCTCGCTGTTCGATGTTATTCAGAGGTATTTTGTGCACTCGAGCCATTTCCTAAATATCCCTAATCTCGTGACGCAAAATAACACACGTTTTTGGTATAGATCCAAAAGCTAGTATTTCCGCGTCTCTCAAGCAAAAAATAAGCGCACGAAGTTCTTTATTAAGGTTGGCAGGCTCATTAAGAGCGTGTGAGCCTGGCGGATACCTCTTTGCTCTCATGCGGTACCTCCGCAACCGTTGTGAGACTACGCCGAGCAAAAATTCTTGGTCGCCATCATGATGAAATGGAAGCTGTGTCGGTGGTATTGGGCACTGGTTAACTATTTCCCTAACGGGATCCAGCAGTCTGATATTTGATCCGTTGTTCGAAGTTATTTCGATTTCATAAACATAAGCGGGGTTCTTCTTGTCCGGAAACCGTTCGCCATACAATGCGTACGCGAGCGCAACACAATAAGAAGCGGTCAAGGATATGAAAGGGGTAGTCATATTACTCTCGGCAATATGATTTGCCAGACGATCTGTACTTGCTGAACCTCCGGGCTCCACTGCGACAAAGCCAGATAGCCTAGCATCATGCTTGTGCCAATAGCTCCCTATCCGAGCTCCTTTGTAATAGATAGTCATCACCCCCCACCTTGTTCGACCTCCGCGGGAACTTGCGATCCTATCGTCGCGAGCCTGCGCGGTAAAGCCGCATCTCCCGGTCGCGGACCGCCAGAGATCTTTCCGCCCTTCAGGCTCAACGATCGATAGCAGAATGATTACTGAAAGGGCTCTGATTAGGCATACGTCGCCACATCGTTGCCGAGCCGGATGCGCAGCATGGTGCCGGTGCTCTCCTCGGTGGCCGCGCGCCAGTCGAAGCTGGCCTCAACGCCGCCGGGTCCGGAGATCGCGTACTTCGGCTTCGGCAAGAAGACCCGGAACAGCTCGAAGGAGAGCGACCAGCCCTCGGCCATCGAGAAGCCGTACTCGACCGCAACCGGCTCCCCGTTTGCCGCCTCTGCCACCAGCGTCGCGCCATCGAATCGCACGGTCATCGCGCCGGTGCAGGTCGCGATCGTGGGTTCCGCGGCCTCGATCTTGCCGTCGTCGCGGATCACCCGCACCCGCTCCAGGTTGTTGGAGAAGGTGAAGCTGCCGGCGGTGACGCCGGCGAGGGAAACACCGCCGCGCCTGATGAAGCCGCGGCCCTGGCTGAAACGCTTGAGTGCGAAGGTGTCCGGCGTCGTATCAATCGTTGCGGCGGCCTTCTCCTCGCCCTGCGCGACCAGCTGCACGGTGGCGTTTGCTGGCCCCTCGCGGCTCATCTCGAAGGCGAGGCTCTCCATCACCGTGCCGAGGTGGCGGAAGAACACCGGCGTGAGCAGCTGCGGATGGCCGATCTCGAAGGTAAAGCTCGGGATATTATTGCCGCCCGACAGCCACTCGTGCCGATAGCCGCCGCCGGTCAGCGTCGGCGCCGAGACCGTGCCGTTGCTGTTCGCCGAGGTTGCCAGCGTAAAGCTGTTGCCGCTGGTGCCGGCAGTGTCGAACTCGATCTCCAGCCGGTCGTTCGCCGTGTTCGCCGTGTAGGTGCACTTCGAGATCTGGGCATCGGCGGATGCATTCAGATCGGATGCGAGTGCCGCCAGCGTCGCATCGATATCGGCGCCGATCTGCGTTTGATTGCCTGAGGGCGTGCCGGTCACCAACGTCCAGGTAACGCCGTTCAGCGTAATCGTACTGTTCGGCGCCGGCTGGCCCGAGAACGCGATCTGCCCGGACGCCTTCGTCCACCCCGTCGTCGGATCACCGAGCAGACCCGTCAGCCAGAAGCCGGAGCCGCGCAGGTCGAGCGGGATCTCGATCTTGCCCTCGTCGGTGATCAGCCCGCGATAGGGATCCTGGGCGTTGCGGCCGCGCCCGAGCAGCGGATCGTCGCCGAGCGGCTGCTCGGACGACAGATCGCAGGACTTGAAGTCGAGCGAGCGATAGCCGGTGAGCGGAGCGACGCCATAGCTGGTCTCGCGGCAAGCCTTGAGCGTTGCGTCGGCGCCGTAGGCGCGGACCTTGGGCATGTTCGGGATCTCCGTGCGATCGGACGATCAGGCGGTCAGCGGATCGCCGGCCAGGTATTCGATGGTGATGGTGATGCGGGCCGCGAGGATCGGGGCGGCGCCCTCGATCGCCAGCACCGAGGTCTCGGGTGCGCTGCACAACAGGTTCTCGGCGAGGCCGCCGAGGCTGCGGTCGGCGGCGAGTGCCGCGCCGATCTGTGAAAGCAGGTCATCGAGCACCACCTCGGCACCGCCATCAACCGGCCGCGTTACGAACACCTCGATCTCGGCACGGTGACTGAAGAACTCGGTCCGCGGGTTGAGCGTCACATCGGGCTCGCCGGGATCGCCATCGCGCAGGAGGACGAGGCCGCCGGCCGGTACGCTCACCGGCAGCGCCTCGTTGCGCTTGACCGCAGCGCCGGCAATGCCCCGCAGCCGGCCGGACAGCGCCGAGAGAACCTGTTCGCGCTTCGATGTCATGACCGTTCCTCCCGCCAGTTCCGCAGCACCAGCTGCGGCAGCGCCGCCATCCACTTCTGCGCCGCACCCTCGACGTCGAGGCGCTTGCGGACGCTGACCTGCGGCACCAGGACGAACAGCGGCACGGTGGTTCGGCCGGCAAGACGGGTGAACGCCACTCCCTTGCTGCGGCCGATGTTCGCCGCGGCGCGTCCCCCTTTGGTCAGCCGGGCGTTGTCGGCAACCAGCAGGCTTGGGCTGCCGCGGCGATAGACGAAGCGGAGCCGCAGGCCGTGGATGCGCTCCCAGGCCCCCGGGGTGATCTTCCGCCGGGCATCGCCAGACCTGCCCGCGGCCGGTGTCGGGATGGCGAGGAACAGGCCGGCCTTCGAGCGGATGACGGCTCCTTCGGCGTACAGCCGCACCAGTCGCGGCGCCTTGCTCCAGACATAGCCGGCGGCAGCGATGCTCTCGCCGCTCTTCGGATACACCTCGCCACGCCAGGTGTTCGCCAGCCGGTTGCCGAGCCCGGCGCCGGTGATTTGCCGGCGCAGCTCGGTCTTGAGGCCGTCGGTGGCCGCGCGCACACCGGCGGTGACGGCGCGCTCGGCAGCCCGAAGTTCTGCCTGCAGCAGTTCCTTCAGGTCGCCCTGAATGGCAGCCAGAATTCTCATGCCGCCCGTCCCTCGATCGACCAGACGAGGCGCTCGGCATCGCACAGCGGCGCATCCTGAATCCTGTAGACGGTGCCGTCCCACTCGATCGTATCGCCCGCAGCCGGCTGCCCGATGTCCGAGACGCGGACGTCGAATACCGTCGTCTCGGCAACGATACGGGCGTCGCCAAACGCGCCGACGCGATCCGGCCGGCGCAGAATGACGCGCACCGGCACAGCGAGATCGGCACCGCCTGCGCGGTAGACGGCATCGAAGCCAAGGTTCGGATCGGCGAACAGCGCATCGATCGCCACAGCGAAGATGCTCATCAGTTGCTGCTGCGGATCTTCACCGCCAGGCGCGGGCGCTTGTTGACCGGCAGGATCGACGCCTCGGTCTTGACCTCGATGGCGCTGCCGTCGGGCCGCGCCAGCTGGCGGGCGTACATGGCAAGGCCGATGGTGTTGACCGTCTCGATCAGGTTGGCGGGCGCACCGTAGGTGACGAAGGTATCCAGCGTACCAAGCGGGAAGGCGATGCCCTCGCCCGCCGGCACCAGCGTCTCGGTGGTACAAGTGGAAAGCGTGACGGTGGCGTTGTACTCCTCGAAGACGATGCCTCCGAACGGGAAGCGGCGGCGGGTGTCCTCGCGCAGCGGCTGAGCACCGGTGGACGAGAAGTACTTGTATGCGTCCTCGACCTTGGCATGGCCGATCAGCCTGTCGAAGAACTCCGGGCTGACCAGGGCGAGGACCCCCGACATGGTCTCGCCCTTGAGCTCGACCTCGATCTTGCGCAGCACCTCGCGCACCTTCGCCTGGACGTTGGTGGTGGCGGTGCCGAGGACGAAGTCGAC
>JBDHSN010000135.1:0-9544 GCA_039808105.1 Rhodospirillales bacterium | reverse complement strand
TCTACCACGGCACCCATGCGCTGTTCATGCGCACCAGCGCCCTGTTCCTGCTGGCGTGGACGCCGGAGCTGGAGAACGCGGGCACGTTCGTCGTCGACGGCATCCGCTTGCGCAATCATCCGCTCGCCTACTGGGTGGACTATGTCCGCCATCAGGCGGGCGCCGGCAGCCCGGTCGTCGTCGTGCAGACGCGATGCGACCGGCCGGAGGACGACGCCCCCTGCCCGGTGCCGGAAGCCGACCTGTTCAAGGCCTTCAAGTTCCGCAAGGTGCTGCACTTCAGTGCCAAGAGGCTGCGTGGGACCGCGTCGCTCGCCGAGTCACTGCGCGAGGCGGTGGCGTGGCTGCGTGAGCACGGCAATCCGGCGGTCATCGGCGCCGGCCGATACCGGGTGCAGCAGCGGTTGCAGCAGATGCTCGACGCCGATGCCGCCCTGCCGCCGGCGCACCGGCAGCACCGCAAGCTGACGCAGGACGAATTCCGGCAACTCTGCGAAGAGGCCGGCGGCATCAGCAGCCGCGAGCACCTGCTGTCCTACCTGCACAATGCCGGCACCGTTTTCTACCGCGAGGGACTGTTTGGGAACGACATCATCCTCGACCAGGGCTGGGCCCTCGACGCCATCTATGCCGTCTTCCACCGGGAAAAGAGCTACAAGCGGATCCTGGCGCGGCGGGGCCGCTTCACCCGTGCCGACCTGGAGGATTGGGTGTGGCAGGGCCACAGCGACGAGGAGCAGAAGCTGTTTCTCAGCATGATGCAATCCTGCGGCATCTGCTTCGAGCACCGCCGCCTCGGCTTACCGGACGACGACGAGATCGAATACATCGCCCCCGACCTGCTGCCCGAGCGCGGCGATCTCGTCAAGCTGGTGCAGTTGTGGGAGACGGATGCGCCGACCGACACCGCGACGTTCAGCTACCCGATGCTGCATAAGGGGCTGATGGGCAGCATCATCTCGCGCATCGGCAGCGAGGCCGGCATCGACGCCGAGTACTGGAAAGGCGGCGTCTACGTCTATGAGACGGAAACACGCAGCCGCGCCCTGATCGAGGAGACCATGCCCGATAGCTGGCGCGGCGAGATCCGCATCCAGACCCAGCGTGGGCAGGCAGCGCTGCTGCTGCAACGCCTGATCAAGCTGATTGAAGAGCAGCAGAGCCGCGCCGGCCTGACGCCGGCGTCCGTTACCACCACCACCGCCGCCGCGCGTGAGCCGGGCGAGCCCGCCGCGCCGCTGTCCTTCGCCCAGGAGCCTTCGCCGATGCCGGAATGGTGCGTCTCCTACGCCTGGAACGATACGACGCCGGAAGGCCGCGACCGCGAGGCGACCGTCGATCGCCTCTGCGCGGAGGCGCAAGCCCACGGCAGGACGATCCTGCGCGACAAGACGGCGCTCGGCCTCGGCGACAGCCTCGCCAAGTTCATGGGCCGGATCGGCCGCGGCGACCGGGTGTTCGTCATTCTCAGCGACAAATATCTCAAATCACCCAACTGCATGTTCGAGCTGAGCGAGATCTGGCGCAACAGCCGGCTGCAGGACGAAGAGTTCGTAAAGCGCGTCCGCGCCTTTATGCTGCCCTGCGCCCGCATCTGGTCGCCGAAGGACCGCCTCGGCTATGCGGTGTACTGGAAGCAGCAATACGGCGACCTGGAAGCCTTGGTGAAGGAGCACGGCTACGACATCCTCGGCGAGAAGGACGGCCAGCAGTTCCGGCTGATGAAGACGTTCTCCGGCAACGTCAGCGACATCCTCGCCACCGTCGCCGATACCCTGCAGCCGCGCAGCTTCGACGACCTGGTGAAGTACGGCTTCACCGACGACGCCGTCCCCTGAGCTTCACCCGGCGACAGCACCCGCCGTCGCCGGGTTGCGCAACATTGCCGGGACAATGTGCCAACCCGCTACTTCACTCGCGATGAGGCGCGTCGTGACCTGTCCGCCTCTATCGAAACCTACTACAACCGTCAGCGGCAGGTCCGCCCTCGGTCACCTCACCCCCGAGCAATGCAGGATCGGGCCGCATAAACCCGCTGTCCACCTTTCGGGAAAAAGATCAACCTGCAGCAATGCCGCACGCCAGCATTCCCCTGATAGAACCCTTTGAGCGGTTGAGAGGCACTGTTATTTACTTCTATTGTATATGCAGGATGCGACCGCCTGTTCTATGCTTTCCCACTTCAATGATGGGGGATTTAAGGTGCAGTCAATAGGAAAAGCTCTTGTTACCGGCGGGGCCGGCTACATCGGCAGCCACGTCACGCTGGCCCTGCTGGAAGCTGGCTGGGAGGTCGTTGTTATCGACGATCTGTCAACCGGGCGGCGGGAAGCTGTCGCGCCCGGGGCGGCACTGGTCATCGGCGACGTCGGTGATGCGGACACAATAGCCGCAGTGTTCCAGAAGCACCGGCCGAACACGGTGTTGCATTTCGCGGGTTCGATCGTTGTCCCGGAGTCCATTAGCAACCCGCTCAAGTATTACCGTAATAATACATCGGCAAGCCGGACGCTGATCGAAGCTGCCGTCAATGGCGGCGTTGGCGCGTTTGTGTTCTCCTCGACAGCAGCTGTTTATGGCGTGCCCGAGCGGGTACCGGTCGGCGAGGAAAGCGCGAAGATGCCGATCAACCCCTACGGCACATCGAAGTTGTGCACGGAGTTCATGCTGCGTGACGTAGCGGCGGCAACGGCTATGCGGTATGTAGCGCTCCGCTACTTCAACGTAGCTGGTGCCGACCCACAAGGCCGCACCGGCCAGTCGACACCCAATGCCACCCATCTGATCAAGGTTGCTTGTGAGACGGTGGTTGGAAAACGTCGCTACTTCGAAATCTTCGGCGACGATTATCCGACTCCCGATGGAACCTGCGTCCGCGATTACATCCACGTCAGTGATCTGGCTGCCGCCCACGTTGCCGCGATCCAATATCTAGTCGGTGGTGGCGCCAGCGATGCCTTTAACTGCGGCTACGGTCACGGCTATTCGGTAAAGGAAGTGGCGGACGTCGTTCGACGAGTTGGCGGCGGTCCGCTGGACATACGAATGGCGCCACGCCGGGCGGGTGATCCGCCGCAACTGGTCGCCGACTCGGCGAAGCTCCGCGCGGATTTCGGCTGGCAACCTAGATACGATGACCTGGATTTCATCGTCGAAACCGCGTTGGCCTGGGAACAGCGTTCGCCGACGATCGTAGCTTAGGGTTGTAAATCGAGCAGCCGAGACTCGGCAGCGAACCGCGCGCTTTGGGGCGGTCGGCCTGCCCCTGGGTCAGGCCGACGCGCCGGTCGCCGCCAGCACCGGGCTCCCGCGGCCAAGGCTCACGCCTGCCATGTCGATGGCTTGGCGCAGAGCGTCTACGACCGTCTCCTGGTCGCCCTGCGTCATTTGCGGGAACAGGGGGAGGAGGATGGTATGGTTGCGCGCCCATTCGGAGTGTGGCAGGGCAAAGCGGAGTGGCCTTTCGAGGTAAGCCCCCTCCATATGAGAGCACATGATCCCCCGCCTGGTGGAGACGCCCCGGTCCAACATCGCTTGCATAACCGTTTCCTGCTCCACCTCCTCCGGCAGGCGGACGCAATAGCTCTGCCAGTTGGAGCGCGCCCAGGCCGGCTCAGCCGGCGGCGCGACGTCCGGCACCCGGTCGACGAGCAACTCGCCGTAGACTGCCGCCAGCGCTCGCCGGGCGGTGACGATCTCCGGCAATCGCCTGAGCTGCTGCCGGCCGATCGCCGCCTGGATATCCGTCATCCGGTAGTTATAACCGACCGTCGGGTAGGCTTCGAAAATCGCCTTCGTCGAACCGTGGCGAACGAGATCATTGACCGTCATGCCATGCTGGCGGGCATGCCTCAACATCTGGTCGAGGTGTGGGTCGGCGGTCGTGATCATCCCGCCCTCGCCGGTCGAGATGATCTTGCGCGGGTGCAGGGAGAAGCAGGCGATACGCCCGTGCGGCCGGCCGATCCGCTGCCAATCGCCGTCGTCGAGGCAGACCTCGGCGCCGATCGCGCAGGCCGCGTCCTCGACGATCGGGATGCCCTGGTCGTCGGCAATGCGCCGCACCTCGCCCAGCGCACATGGCATTCCCACCTGATGGACGACGAGGATGGCCCGCGTTCGCGCCGTGATCGCCGCAGCGACCGCCTGCGGGTCGATATTGAACGTAATCGGGTCGATGTCGACGAACACAGGCTCGGCGCCGCAATAGAGAATGCTGTTGGCGGTGGCGATAAAGGAATGGCTGACGGTGATCACCTCGTCGCCGGGACCGACGCCGACGGCCAGCAACGCCAGGTGCAACGACACCGTACAGTTGGCAACGGCGACGGCGTACGGCGCGCCGACCGCGGCGGCAAACTCCCGCTCGAAAGCCGCCACCTGCGGTCCCTGCGACACCCAGCCGGAGAGGACGGTCTCGCGGGCGGCGTCCGCCTCCGCCTCCCCCATCAGCGGTCGCGTGATCGGGATCATTCCGCGGCTCCCGCCAGCGCGGAACGACGGGGCGACGCGGTGCGCTCCTCTCGCCACCAGGCGACGAGGTCGCGCAGGCCCTCATCGAGGGGTACGGTGGCGGTGAAACCGAGCAGCTGGCGCGCCGCCTCGACCCCGGCCAAGCGGCGCCGCACCGGGTTCACCGTGCGTTCGGGCCCATGTTCGGGCAGGAGGTCAGGACGATCCATCGCCACCGTCAACAGCCCCGCCAGTTGAGCGAGGCTGGTCTCGGTGCCGCTGCCGATGTTGAGGGCTACGTCAGTCGCGGGGGAGACGGCGGCCGCCAGGTTGGCCCGGGCGATGTCGGCGACGTGGACGAAGTCCATCGTCTGGCGGCCGTCGCCGAAGATGACCGGCGGCCGGCCGGCGGCGATACGCTCCATCCAGCTGATCATGACTTCAGTATAGCGGCCGTGAATGTCCATCCGTGGGCCATAGGCGTTGAAATACCGCAGTGCCACGTAATCGAGCCCGTACATATCGTAGAACGAGCGAAGGAGCCCCTCGTTGAACGTCTTGGCGGCGCCATAAAGGGTGCGGTTGGCGTAGGGCGGCTCGTGTTCAGGCGTTGGAAAGGCGGACGCCATGCCGTAGACCGAGGCCGAAGAGGCGGCGACCACCTTCTTCACCTTCGCCGCGACACAGAGTGCGAGCAGATCGAAGGTGGCATCGACCATCACCTCGAGCGCCGCGTGCGGCTCGGCGGCGCAGTGGGTGATGCGGAGCGCCGCCTGATGGAAGACGATATCGGTGCCATCAACCAGGCGCGCCATGAGTTCCTTGTCGCGAATATCCCCTTCGACCAGGCGGACCTGACCGCGGTCAAGCGAACCAGCGAGATTTTCCCGCCGACCCCGCACCATGTTGTCGATAACGATGATCTCGCCGCATTGCGCGTCGATGAGCTGATCAACGATGTGCGACCCGACGAACCCGGCCCCGCCGGTGACCAGAACCCGATGTCCGGCTAAGGCCCCGGAGGACAAGTCTTCGCTCATCGTTTCTTCTCCTTCGTCGGCGGGCGGAGCGACCTCCGCCGTGGTTCTTATTCCCTTAGATGGCACGCGCCCGCCGGGGCGGGCTCACGTCCCGCACGTCTGCGAAGCTACTTCTGCACCATCGCGCCAACCGATAAGACGTGCCGGCACACCAGCCACCTTGGCCAGATCGGGAACATCGGCGGTGACGATCGCTCCTGCGCCGACGATAGCACCTCGCCCCACGGTCACGCCCGGCAGGATCACCGCATTGACACCGATATCGGCGTCGTCGCCGATCCTAACCGGCTTGATGAGAAGGTCGGTGCGGATGATCGGCACGTCGAGTGGCAATGCGGTATGCTGCGAACCTAACACTTTCGCTCCCGGTCCCCACCCGACATTTTTGCCGATTACCAGGTCGCGCGCATCGAAATATGCCTGCGGGCCGATCCATGTCCCCTCGCCGATAACGCAGCACCCGTCGAAGCGCCCCTGAATGATCGCCTGCTCTCCAAGGAAGACGCCGTTGCCGATCTCGAACGTCTCGGGATGGCGGACGCCTACGCTCAGCCCGACGGTGATGCCGTGTCCCCAGGCCTTCGCCAGCGACCGCAGACAGGCACGGCGCATCACGCCCGCGAGGAACCCTTCCTCAACCGCGAACCGGCGGTAGAGAGCTAACCGTTCCTCGGATCCGAGGCGCCGGCAGAATTCCGCCGCCAAGCCGATTTCATAGTCGGCGTCGACCCCGGGGACGCGGGCCCCGTGAACGGCAGGGACAACCCGCTGATTCAACTCAGCAACGGAATTCATGGGCGTTCACACAACCTTTGCGGGTTGCTGGCAGGGATTGATCAAACCCGGTATCAGGCGGCGACGACCAGATCGCGCGTGCCGGAACAGGCCGCCACCAGACACTCGCACACCCTGTCAATCTGACCATCCGTCAACTCGGGAAAGATCGGCAGTGACAAGGTCTCCGCGGCGAACGCTTCGGAGACCGGCATGCTTCCCGCCGGATAGTGCGGGTCGAGGTACGCCGGCTGCAGATGCACCGGGCAGGGGTAGTGGATGCCGGTTGAAACGCCGGCGTCGGCTAGCGCCTGCTGGACCCGGCTCCGCTCTGGAACGCGCACCGCGAAAACATGCCAGACATGGTCGTGCCCGGAAAACGAAGCCGGCAAGCCAATTTTGCTCTCGGCGAGCCGCGCCATGTAGGCCGCAGCCACGCGCCGGCGGCCGTCGTTCCACTCTTCCAGATGACGGAGCTTCACCCCTAAGGCCGCTCCCTGCACACCGTCCATGCGATAATTGAATCCCTGCACGACATGGCAGTACCGCTGCGACTGGCCCCAGTCGCGCAACATGCGCATCTGTTCGGCCAGATCGTCGCGGTCGGTGACCACCGCGCCACCTTCCCCGCAGGCGCCGAGGTTCTTCCCCGGGTAGAAGCTGAAGCAGCCCGCTGCCCCCATCGATCCCGCTCGCCGACCCTTGTACTCGGCGCCGTGCGCCTGCGCCGCGTCCTCGATAACGACGAGGCCGTGCGCGCGGGCGATAGCCAGGATCGGGTCCATGTCCGCGACGCGGCCGTGCAGGTGCACCGGCACGATCGCTTTCGTCCGCGGAGTGATTGCCGCTTCCAGCTGGCCAATGTCCATCGTCCAGGTCATCGGGTCGATGTCCACGTACCGCGGCGTCGCCCGGGCGTAGAGAATGGCTGCGACCGTCGCGACGAACGTCATCGGTACGGTAATCACCTCGTCGCCTTCGCCGATGCCGGCGGCAAGCAGCGCCACGTGCAGCGCCGACGTCCCCGAGTTGACTGCAATCGCGTGCTTGGCACCACAGTAGGCGGCAAAAGCCCGCTCGAAGTCGACGACGCTCGGCCCCATGGCGTAACTGCAGCTTGCGAGCGTATTGCTGACTGCATCCTGCAACTCACGCGCGATGCTGCGGTACTGTGCCTTCAAGTCGAGAAAAGGAATTGCCGTCATAGTCGACATCAAGAGGCCTTCCGCATCGGATGCAGATCGATCGGATAACCGCGGCGACGCATCGACTCGCTGGCGGCCTCCAGAGTTTTCACCACCCGCAGGCCCGCGAGCCCGTCGGTCATTGGCGTCGCACCGCCATTGATGCAGGCGGCAAAATGCTCGGCCTCGGTCGCCAAGGCTTCCCGCATCGACAGCCGCGGCGCCCACATGTCGCCGATGCGGTAGCCGACGCGGATCCGCTGGATCTCCTCGGCGCTGACGCTGACGTTGATCCCCCGGTCGTAGACCTTGATCTTCTCGCTTGGCTCCATGTCGTCGTAGATAACCATTTTCTTGCTGCCGCCAACGAGGGTTTGCCGCACCTTCACCGGAGCCAGCCAGTTGACGCTAAGATGAGCGATTGCGCCGGTGCCGAAGTAGAGCGTGACGTGCGCCATGTTCTCCGGGCTGCCGCTGACGTGACTCATGCCATTGGCCGAGACCAGGGTCGGCGCCTCGCCGAGGATGAACTCGAGGATCGACAGATCATGGACCGCCAGGTCCCAAACAACGTTGACGTCGCTCTGAAACAAACCCAGATTGATTCGGGTTGAATCATAATAATAAATCTGTCCGAGGTCGCCGCCCGTCACCAAGTCGCGCAGCTTCTGCACGGCGCCGGTGTAGACGAACGTGTGGTCGACCATCAGGGTCAGGCTCCGCTTCGCCGCCGCCTCGATCAGCGTTTCCGCTTCATGGCGCGTCTGCGTCATCGGCTTTTCCACCAGCGCATGCTTCCCCGCAAGGAGCGCCGCCAGCGCGATTTCGTAATGCGCGTGCACTGGAGTCGCGATGGCGACCGCGTCTACCGCCGGATCAGCGATCAGTGCCTCCCAGGTGTCGTAGATCGTTGCCGAAGCGTAACGCCGCCCTGCGCGTTGCCGGGCATCCGCAGACGCATCAGCGATTGCCACCAAGCGGCAGCCGTCCGCTTCCGCGAAACAGCGGGCGAGGTTTGGCCCCCAGTAGCCGTATCCGACAATCCCCACGCCAATCATACCTATCTCCATCTCCTTTATGCGGCTACTCGTGGGCCGCGACTGCGGCGCGCGTCGCCGACCACTTCGGCGGGGACACCGGCGACGACCGCGAAATCCGGCACGTCCCGGGTCACCACGGCTCCCGCGCCCACCAGGGCGCCCTCGCCGATGACGAGACCGCAAAGAATTGTGGCGTTGGAGCCGATCGACGCCCGGCGCTTCACCCGGGTGGGCAGCACCGTCCAGTCGACTTCCGTTTGCGGGGTTCCCGCCTCGGTAGTCGCCCGCGGAAACATATCGTTGGTGAACATGACGCCGTGACCGATGAAGACTTCGTCTTCAATTTCCACACCGTCACAAACGAATGTATGCGAGGATATCTTGCATCGCGCGCCGATGACGACGTTCTTCTGTATTTCTACGAATGGACCAATCTTTGTTTCGCTACCAATTTTACATCCGTACAAGTTTACCAATGCCGGTTGAGGGATGACCACGCCATGCCCAAGTTTTACGTCCTCCGCGATTGGCATCTCGATCCGCCCGGTTGCAGCCCAAGTTTGATGTTCGCCGCGGAACGATAGTCGAAATCGACAACCCGCGAACGCTGGCAATAGGCATGAGCGTTGCGTCGTCGGCTACTCCCTAGTGCGGACTACCTGCTTCCTCTTCTCCAATGGTTGATAAGCCGTAGTGTAATTGCTCGCCGGGTTGGTTGGGTCAGGTGGTGAATGTAACGACGCCGCTGAGGGCAAGGAGTAGCTGTTCGCTCATCCTCGGTTACAGCCGGCTGATCTGGACGCGCTTCGTCCAGCCCCCAGGACCTGCAGACCGTGCTCCGCTGTCATCGCGCGGCATTCACCGCCTTGGGCGGAGTCTTGGCATCCGGCACCGGCTCGTGCAGCGCCAGCCCGGCGAAGCGCATGAACGACAGCCGGTCGCGCACCTGGTACTCGGCCTGGTCGTCCGACAGCGTATAGAGGCTCTGCAGCACCAGAATCCGGAACATCAGCACCGGATCGTAGGGCGGGCGGCCGCCCTTGGCGCGGTCGCT
>JBDHSN010000134.1:0-9615 GCA_039808105.1 Rhodospirillales bacterium | reverse complement strand
CCGATCGGGAAGGACGTTCCCCTCCAGGCGGGCGCGGGTGGACAGGCCAAACGTCATGATGCCGGCGACCACCGCCAGCACGATCATGTAGGCGATGGTGCGCGGGCGGATCAGCCGGATGCGCGTCTTCTCGCCGCGCGAGCGGGCGACCTGATTGTTGATCGAATCGTAGGTGATCAGTTCCGGCGGCCGGCCGAAGCGCTGCATGATGCCATTGCAGGCGTCGATGCACAGGCCGCAGCCGATGCAGGCCATCTGCTGGCCCTTGCGAATGTCGACACCGGTCGGGCACACCTGCCAGCACATCCCGCAGTCGACGCAATCGCCGCGGCCTTCGAACGACTGGCCCTTGCGGGCACCGCCGCGCGGCTCGCCCCGCCACTCCTCGTAGGTGACGATCAGCGAGTCCTCGTCGAACATGGCGCCCTGGAAGCGCGGCCAGGGACACATGTAGATGCACACCTGCTCGCGCGCCCAGCCAGCGAGGACGTAGGTGGTCGCGGTGAACAGGAAGATGAAGCTGTAGACGGCGCTGGTCAGCTGTCCGGTGAAAAATTCCCGCACCAGCGTCGGCGCATCGTAGAAGTACATGATCCAGGCGCCGCCGGTGGCCAGCGCGATCAGCAGCCAGGCGCTGTGCTTCAGGATCTTCTTCCTCACCTTGTCGAAGCTGAGCGGTGCCTTGTCGAGGCGCATGCGGGCGTTGCGGTCGCCCTCGATCATGCGCTCGACCCACATGAACAGGTCGGTCCACACCGTCTGCGGACAGGTGAAGCCGCACCAGACGCGCCCGGCCCAGGCGGTCACCAGGAACAGGCCGATCGCCCCCATGATCAGCAGCCCGGTCAGGTAGTAGACTTCCTGCGGCCAGATCTCGAGGCCGAAGAAATATGCCCGGCGGCCAGGCATGTCGATAAGCAACGCCTGATTGGGGACACCCGGGCCGCGGTCCCAGCGGATCCATGGCGCGACGTAGTAGAGGCCGAGCAAGACCGCCACCGCCGCCCACTTCACCTGCCGCCAGTAGCCGACGACCATGCGCGGGTAGACTTTGATCCGGCTGGCGAACAGCTGCACCTTTGGTGCGTCTTCAGCGGGTGGCAGGCCCCTCCCGTCGCCGGGGATCTTGCTCTCGGCCACTGCCGCGTCCGCGCTAGGCATCGTCCTTCGTCCCATATCTGCCGGATCGGCGCCCCCTACGGGCCACTCGCTTCCGGTCCCATAGGCAAAGGGGGAGCGAGGTGATCCGAGACCCCGTCTCCCCCTGTTCACGTATTCTCGGCACGGCTCTTAAGCGGCCGCTTCGGCAGAGCAGCAGTGGCCCGGCCCGCTCCGGCGGGCTACTGGCCGCCACCCAGCGAATGAACGTAGGTCGCTACCTGCTTGATCTCGACATCAGACAAACGGTGCGCCCACGACGGCATCACACCCATCTTCGGCTTGGTGATCTGGTTGATGATCGCCTGCCTGCTGCCGCCGTAGAGCCAGATCTGGTCGGTGAGGTTGGGCGCGCCAAGGGCCGGTTCGCCCTTGCCCAGCTCGCCGTGGCAGGAGGCGCAATTATCGGCGTACAGGGTGGCGCCTTCGGCATTGTCCGGCCCCTGACCGGAGAGGGCCAGAACGTGATCGGCGACCGCCCCGATCTGTGCCGCCGTCAGCATGCCGTCCACGCCGAAAGCCGGCATCTGCGACAGGTGCGCATCCGGGTCATCGTTGCGGACGCCATGGCGGATGGTGGCATAGATGTCATCAACGCTGCCGCCCCACAGCCAGTCGTCGTCGACCAGGGCCGGGAAACCGCCGGGACGGCCGGTGGCGCCGGTGCCGTGGCACGGAGCGCAGTTGTTGCCGAAGATCACCTTGCCGCCGGCGGTTGCAATCTGCAGCAATTCCGGATCGTCGTTGATCTGCTGCAGCGATGCAGCGCCCAGGCGCTCATACCAGCTGGCACGGCTGGCTTCGAGGTCGGCCATCCGCTCGTTGAACTGCCCGCGCGTGGTATAGCCGATGAGGCCGCCCCAGTAGCCCGACAGCCACGGCCACGACGGGAAGAGGATGCTGTAGACCATCGCCCAGGCGATCGAGACGTAGAATACATACAGCCACCATCTCGGCAGCGGCGTATTCAGCTCCTGGATGCCGTCCCACTCGTGCCCGGTCGTCTCAATGCCGGTGAGCGCGTCAACTTCCTTACCTGCCATCTTTTTTTCCCTCGCCCTCGTCCTTGAACGGGATCCGGGCGTCCTCTTCGAAACGATCCTTGTTCTTCGGCCGATACGCCCACCAGACGACGACCGCAAACAGGACGACCAGCCAGACCAGCCACAGCGAGCGCAGCCACTCCACGATGCCGGTAGACTCCATGGCTCTTTTGCCTTTCCGCCAACCGCTTGCTCAGCGGTAGTCCACCTCAGGCCGGTAATCTTTGAAATCGACCAGCGTACCCAGCATCTGCAGGTAGGCGACCAGCGCGTCCATCTCGGTGATGCGCGTCGGATCGCCGTCGAAATCACCCATGACCGCCTTGGGATAGCGCTGGGCGACGCCGGAGGTATCGGCATCGCCGCCCGTCGCCTGGGCGATCACGTCCTTGCGGGCGTCGGCGATTTCTTCATCGGTGTACGGCACCCCGGTGATGCGCAGCGCCTTCAGGTGATCGGCGATATCGTCGAAGGGCAGATCCTTGTGGGCCAGGAAGGCATAAGGCGGCATGACCGATTCCGGCACGACGCTCTGCGGGAGGATCAGGTGCGCCACATGCCATTCGTTCGAGTACTTGCCGCCGACGCGGGCAAGGTCGGGACCGGTTCGCTTCGAGCCCCACTGGAACGGGTGGTCGTACATGCTCTCCGCCGCGAGGCTGTAGTGGCCGAAGCGCTCGGCCTCGTCACGGAACGGCCGGATCATCTGGCTGTGGCAGAGGTAGCAGCCCTCGCGGACGTAGATGTTGCGGCCCATCAGCTCGAGCGGCGAGTACGGCCGGACGCCTTCGACCTTCTCGATGGTCTGTTCCATGGTGAACAGCGGAACGAGCTGCACCAGGCCGCCGATCGACACCGTAATCAGGATGCCGATGATCAGGATGATGACGTTCTTCTCGAAGATGGCGTGACTGATGCGCATGGCGGCGCCCTCCTACTCGGCGGCGCCGGTGACGATGCGCACCGGCTGGGTGAAGGCGGTCTCGGTCCGCAGGTCGCCACGGATCGTCTTCCACACGTTGTAGACCATGATCAGCGCGCCGAGCAGGAACATCGTCCCGCCAGTGGCGCGGATGACATAGTAGGGATGCATCGCCTCGACCGTCTCGATGAACGAGTACTGGAGGAAGCCGAGGGAGTCGTACGCCCGCCACATCAGGCCCTGCATGATGCCGGAGATCCACATCGCGGTGATGTAGAGGACGATGCCGATCGTGGCGATCCAGAAATGGTAGGTGACGAGGCGCAGGCTGTAGAGCCGCTCCCGGTTCCACAGCTTCGGCACGAGGAAGTAGACGGCCCCGAAGCTGATGAAGGCGACCCAGCCGAGGGCGCCGGAGTGAACGTGGCCGATCGTCCAGTCGGTGAAGTGGCTGAGCGAGTTGACGGCCCGGATCGACATCATCGGACCTTCAAACGTGCTCATTCCGTAGAACGCCACCGAGACCACCATGAACCGCAGGATCGGATCGGTGCGCAGTTTGTCCCAGGCGCCGGACAGCGTCATGATGCCGTTGATCATACCGCCCCACGACGGCATCCACAGCATGATCGAGAAGATCATTCCCAGCGTCTGCGCCCAGTCCGGCAGCGCGGTGTAGTGCAGGTGGTGCGGTCCCGCCCAGATGTAGAGGAAGATCAGCGTCCAGAAGTGAACGATTGACAGGCGGTAGGAATAAACCGGGCGGTTCGCCTGCTTGGGAATGAAATAGTACATGATGCCGAGGAAGCCGGCGGTGAGGAAGAAGCCGACGGCATTGTGCCCGTACCACCACTGCGTCATCGCATCCTGGACACCAGCCCAGTAGATGTAGCTCTTGGTGCCGGTGAACGAGACCGGAATCGCCAGGTTGTTGATGATGTGCAGCATCGCGATGGTGATGATGAACGCCAGGTAGAACCAGTTGGCGACGTAGATGTGCGGTTCGCGGCGACGTGCCAGCGTGCCGGTGAAGGAAACCAGATAGCAAACCCAGATGAGCGCCAGCCAGGCATCCACATACCACTCCGGCTCGGCGTACTCCTTTGACTGGGTGATGCCGAGGACGTAGCCGGAGGCTGCCATGACGATGAACAGCTGGTAGCCCCAGAAGATGAAGTTGGCGAACGCCGAGCCGCCGAACAGCGGCGCCCGGCAGGTCCGCTGCACCACATAAAGGGAGGTGCCGAGCAGGGCGTTGCCGCCGAAAGCGAAGATCACCGCCGAGGTGTGCAACGGCCGCAGCCGGCCGAAGGTCGTATACTCAAGACCGAGGTTGAGCGCCGGGAAGGCAAGTTGCCAGGCGATGACGACGCCAACCAGAAATCCGATGACACCCCAGAATACCGTCGCGACCGTGAACTTCCTGATCACCGCCTCTTCGTAACGGACCGGTGTCCGAAGCGACGGGGCGGCTGCGATGGCTGCACTCATTCCCTTCTCCGTACGATTGGCCGCGCAACTGGCAGCCGCATACCAAGACTTGCGCATCATTCGAGCAAATTGATGCGTTCAGTCTGGTTCATGTTGAGTCGCCGAGGTTCTGCGGCAGAAGACCGCCTCGGCGTCCACGACAACCGAATTCTCCGCTGGCCGGCGGATTGCGGTACGGGTACCCGCCGAGCGGGCACCTTCGCCGCCGGATCCATCAGCTCGTTTTTATCCTAGAAGTCTTCAAGCGGAGGTGTCAACGGGTTGACCCGGCGCAAGAAGTCTTGCGCGGCCATTCTTTCTAGCGAGCCTAGAAGCGGCAAAAGATGGCCGAAATCCCGGACGTTCTCCGCAACGAAGATGAAAACCGGTGTCGTTAGCGGAAGCGGCGGCGAGTGCTATCCGCCGCTGGCGCCGGCGGCTACAGTTGTCGGCATCGGCCGACGATGGGAGGCGACGCAATAAATGATGGCGGTGCGGCTGTGCGACAGACGGGGCGAAGCGTCAGGCCGCGCGTGGCTCTGCGCGCTGCTGCTGGCCTGCTGCCTGCTCACCGGCTGCGCCGAGGGCAATGCCCCCGGCGTTGCTGCCCCCGATCACCTGGCGGGGGCGGGGCGGATCGGGACGGTCCCCGCCGCCTCCGGTTGGCCGGGTGGCTTCGTCGCCGTCTCCGACCGCCGGCCCGCCGAGGCGGCAGAGCGGGTGCTGGCCCGTGGCGGCAATGCCATCGACGCTGCCGCCGTCGTCCTGTTCATGCTCAACGTCGTCGAGCCGCAGTCTTCCGGCATCGGCGGCGGCGGCTTCATGATGGTCCACCTCGCCGACGCCAACCGCACGCTGATGGTCGACTCCCGCGAGGCGGCGCCGGCGGCGGCCGATGCCGAGATGTTCCTCGACGAAGCGGGCCGGCCGTTCCCTTATCCCCTCGCCTCGACCAGCGGCGTTTCCGTCGGGGTGCCCGGCGCGCTGCGGGGACTCGAGCTGGCGCTCGGCCGCTGGGGGACGCTGTCGCTGGCCCAGGCGCTGGCGCCGGCGATCGCCGCCGCGGAGAACGGCATCATCGTCGACCGCCGGCTTGCCGAGAGCATCCGCCACGCCCGGCTGCGGACGGAGTGCGGCAGCGCGCCGTGGGACGAGGCCCGTCTCGTCTTCCGTCCCGGCGACGATCCGACCGGGTGCGGCCAGCCGCCAAAGGTGGGCGACCTCCTCGTCCAGCCGCGGTTGGCGCAAACCTTCCGGCTGATCGCGGCGCGCGGCACCGCCGCCTTCTATGACTGCAACGACCCATCGGGGCTGGCGCGGGCGCTGGTGGCGACGCAGCGCGCCAGCCGACGGGAGCTGGGCGATCGCGGGGCCGGCCGGATGACCTGCGCGGACCTTGCCGCCTATCGGGCGGTGGTGCGCGAGCCTCTGGAAGTCACCTATCGCGACTGGTTGATCCGCGTGCCGCCGCCGCCGTCCTCCGGCGGCGTCGCGCTGATCCAGATGCTGAAGATGCTGGAGCGGTTTCCGCTCGGCGATACCGAGGCCGCCTTCGGCCGCGGCGACTTTGCGACGCTCAATCTCATGCAGGAGGCGATGCGGCTTTCCTTCGCCGATCGGGCCGTATGGATGGGCGACCCGGATGTTCTGCCCGGCCCGCCGACGCCGGGTCTCCTCGATGCCGGCTATCTGGCACGACGCTCGGCGACCTGCCCCGCCGAACCGGGCGCCGCTGCCTACTGCCTCACTCCCGGAGTGCGCGCTGCCGGCGTCCGCGCCGGCGACCCGCAAGAATGGGCGGCCGGGGACCGCGCCGCGCCGGCACGCGGGCCGGTCAGCGCTGGCCGCCAGCCTGCCCGGCCGGAAGGCGGGGAGACGACGCACTTCACCATCGTCGATCGTCGCGGCAACGTCGTCAGCTGGACCAACACCGTCGAGGCGGCGTGGGGGACGGGACTGATGGTGCCCGGCTTCGGCTTCCTGCTGAACAACGAGCTCACCGACTTCAATCTCGTCCCGCAGCGGCAGGGCGAACCCGGCGATGCGGACTGGAACCCGGGGGCCGACGACCCCGGGCCGGGCAGGCGGCCGCGCTCCAGCATGACGCCGGTCATCGTTTTCGCGCCGGGCAAGGACGGCGAGGCGCCCCAGCCGGTGGCCGCCTACGGTTCGCCCGGCGGCTCGACCATCATCAACACCGTGCTCGCCGTTACCCTTAACCTGATCGATTTCCGCTTGTCGGTGCGCGAAGCCGTGGAAGCGCCGCGGCTGTCGTTGACGAGCGCCGGCGAGCAGGCGACAACCGCCGTCGAATCCGGCTTCGATGGCACCGTACTGCAGCGGCTCCGCGCCCTCGGCTACGACATCACCGAAACGCAGGAGGGCATCGGCGCGGTGCAGGCTGTGGTCATCGACCGGCAGACCGGGCTCGCCGACGGCTTCGCCGATCCGCGCCGCGACGGCCGCGGCATCGGCGTTCCTGCACGCTGAAACCAGCCGTCCTCCGGAGAGTGCATGACAGGCCCGCAGCCTTCGCTTCCCCGCATCTTCCTGCAGCAGGGCCAGGAGCGCCGCATCGCTCTCGGCCATCCGTGGGCCTATTCCAACGAGATCCGCATGGATGCCGCCAGTAAGGCGCTGCCGCCGGGCTCGCTCGCCAGCCTGCACCGCATCGACGGCAAGCCGCTTGGCGTGGGAACGTTCAACCCGCACGCGCTGATCGCCTTCCGCCTGTTCGATGCCGATCCGGCCGCGATCATCGACGAGAGCTTCTTCGTCCGCCGCCTGCGCCGCGCCGTCGGCCTGCGCCAGCGGCTGTTCGACGAGCCCTTCTGGCGGCTGGCCCACGCCGAGGCGGACGGCCTGCCCGGCCTCGTCTGCGACCGGTTCGGCAATGTGCTGGTCATGCAGATGAACACCGCCGGTATCGACGCGCTGGCCCCCGTCATCCTGGCGGCGGCCGGGGAGGTTCTGCGCCCGCGCACCGTCGTTCTGCGCAATGATACCTCGGCGCGCGCCCTGGAGGGGCTCGACCGCGCCGTGCGGGTGGAAGGCGACCCGGTCGCGGGGCCGGTCACGGTGCGCGAAGGCGGCCTCGATTTTTTCGCCGACATCGCCGGTGGCCAGAAGACCGGCTGGTTCTACGACCAGCGCGACAGCCGTGCCTTTATCGCCCGGCTCGCCCGTGATGCCACCGTGCTCGACGCCTATTGCTATGGCGGTGGCTTCGCCATTGCCGCCGCTGCGGCCGGAGCCACCGCCGTCGTCGGTCTCGATTCATCGGAACCGGCGCTGGCGCTGGCGCGGCAGGCGGCGGAGGCGAACGGCGTCGCCGGCCGCTGCACCTTCCGCCGCACCGAAGTCTTCGGCGAACTGGAGCGTCTCGGCCGGGCCGGCGAGCGCTACCGCGTCGTCGTCGCCGACCCCCCGGCCTTCGTCAAATCGAAGAAGGAGCTGGGCAGCGGCCTGCGCGGCTACCGCAAGCTGGCGCGGCTGGCGGCCGCCGTGGTCGAACCGGGGGGCTTTCTGTTCATTGCTTCCTGCTCGCACAACGTCGAGCCGGCCGCTCTGTTGACCGAAGCCGTGCGGGGCGTGACGGCCGCCGGCCGCAGCGGCCGAATCGTGCGGGAAGCGAAGGCCGCCGGCGACCACCCGGTCCACATGCATCTGCCGGAGACGGCCTACCTGAAGTCGGTGCTGCTGCAGCTTGACTGAGCTGTCCGGTCGGTTTTCATCGGCAGCGGCGGCTGGTGGTCAGAATATTGCCGCCAGCCGGTCCCGAATGAAACCGATCGGCCGCCGACAGCGCCGCTGCTTGCCGATTCTGTCTCGTTCTGATGGAAAAGCCCAAGAACAGGCTGAATAGAGCGGCTGTATCGATTCGCTGTCGGAAGACCTCCGCCAGACGCACCGGGCCTCAGGCAGCGGCAACAAGTGTATCTATGCAGCAACATATTCTCGGCATTCCCAATGTGGGATTACCGCTGCCGCTATAGAAACCGCAATATATTGTGTCACTTGCCGTCGCGATACCCTAGCGTCCTGGACTTTCCGGTTGCAACGTGCAGTCGCTCGCTCTATCTGCATCAGCCATGAAGAGGGCACAAAGTTCGCAGACCGGCGCGGCGCATGCTTTCCATCGTTCGCAGCCGCCAGCGTCTCGGTTTCGCTGAGCAGCCCGACGATCGCAGTGGACAGATCAACAGCACAACACCACCGTCCAAGCTGAAAGGTTGCATGACCGATGAGCATGGCTCTGCCAAGCACTAAATCTCCCTTTGCCGACGCTCAGCCGGAAGCGACCGCTGCCTCCAGGCGCGCCCTCGTCTTCCCGGGACAGGGATCGCAGGCCGTTGGCATGGGACGGGAACTGGCTGAGCGCTACCCTGTGGCCCGGCATGTTTTCGAAGAGGTCGACGGAGCGCTGGGGCAGCGGCTTTCAGCCCTGATGGCGGACGGGCCGGAAGCGGAGCTGACGCTGACCGAGAATGCGCAGCCGGCACTGATGGCGGTGAGCATGGCCGTTCTTGCCGTGCTGCGCCAGGAACACGGCATCGATATCTCCCGCCTCGGCCGTTGCGTCGCCGGCCATTCGCTCGGCGAGTACACCGCCCTGACCGCCGCCGGCAGTTTCAGCATCGGCGATGCGGCACGGTTGCTGCGCACCCGCGGCCTCGCCATGCAAACGGCGGTGCCGGTTGGCGAGGGCGCCATGGCCGCGCTGATGGGCCTCGACCTGCAGACCGCGCATGAGGTCGCTGCCGAGGCGACCCGCGACAGCTACGACGGCGCCGTCTGTGTCGCCGCCAACGACAACGCGCCCGGACAGGTGGTGATCAGCGGCAGCCGCGCGGCGGTGATCCGCGCCACCGAGATCGCCACCCTGCGCGGCGCCAAGCGCAGCATCATGCTGCCGGTTTCCGGCCCCTTCCACTGCCCGCTGATGGCGCCGGTCGCCGATGTCATGGCGGAAGCGCTGGCGGGCGTCGACATCCAGCCGCCGGCACTGCCGCTGATCTCCAA